>CAZVUW010000009.1:0-55033 GCA_964629825.1 uncultured Actinomycetota bacterium | reverse complement strand
CGACGCCGCCGGGTCCGTGGCCGGGCGGCGTCTGGCCGCGCGTCTCGGTGGTAATGCCGGCGCGCAACAGCGCCGCGACAATCGCCGAGGCTCTCGCCGCCGTGCAGGCGCAGAAGTACCCCGGCGAGCTCGAGGTGGTCGTGGCGGTCGGTCCCTCTGAGGACGGGACGGTCGCGCTGGTCGACGAGGTGGCGGCCGCCGATCCGCGGGTGCGCCGGGTCGACAACCTGAGCGGAACCACGCCGGCGGCTCTGAACCGGGCGATCGAGGCCTCGACCGGTGACGTCGTGGCGCGCGTTGACGCCCACGCCGTCCTCCCGCACGGCTACCTGCGGCGTGCCGTCGAGCTGCTCGGCTGCACCGGCGCAGACAACGTCGGCGGCATCCAGGACCCGGTGGGGACGACCCCGTTCGAGCGCGCGGTCGCCGCGGCCATGGCCTCACCGCTCGGCAGCGGCGGCGCCGCCTACCGGGGCGCGGGGAGCCCCGGGCCGGTGGACACGGTCTATCTCGGGGTGTTCCGCCGCGCGGCCCTGGAGCGCGTCGGAGGCTTCGACGAGTCGCTGCTCCGCAACCAGGACTACGAGCTCAACATCCGCCTGCGAGCCAGCGGGGGCATGGTCTGGTTCTCACCCGAGCTGCGCGTCGCCTACCGGCCGCGCGGCTCCCTGGCCACCCTCGCCCGCCAGTACCGCGACTACGGCCGCTGGAAGCGCGAGGTGCACCGCCGCCATCCGAGCTCCATCCGGGCGCGGCAGCTAGCGGCACCGCTGATGCTCGTCGCCAATTTGGCGGCGCTGGCGGCCGCCCGGCCGACGCGCGGCCTGTCGCTGGCCGTGCCGGCCTCCTACACCGCCGCCGTCGCGCTCGGCGCGGCGCGCGCCCCCGCCGGCCAGCGCGCTCGCACGCTGCTCGCCCTGCTCACGATGCACCTGGCCTGGGGCTGGGGCTACCTGACCGGGGGACGATGAAAAGCGTCGTAGCCCTGGGGGTGCTCCTGGCCGGGCTCGCGATCGGCTTCCTGGTCCGTGGCGCCATGGGCACCTACTTCGCGGCGCCGGTGTGGCTCGGAGCCGTGGGTGCGGCGGTGGCGATCGGCGCCGACGAGCGCCTTCGCAGGCTGGGTCTGCTCCTGGTCGCAGCCGCCGCCGCAGCGGTCGCCCTGCTGCTGTGGTGGATGACCGGCTGGGGCGTGGGGGAGCGCGGGCCCTCGCTGTGGCTGGCGGCGATCGTCACGTCGGCGATCGCCGCCGCGGCGCTGCGCCTTGCCCTCAGGAGCAGCCGTCGGCAGTCTGGCGCGCCCTGACGGTTTGCGGCCCCATGGCCATGGGGAGGCCGCAGACCCAAGGCGTCCGGTTTGTGACGAGGTCTCCATGTACAGCTCCGTGCAGTCCCGCGGCTTCCGCCTTCTGCTGCTCATCGCGGCCGTTCTCATCGCCCTGACCGACGTCGGCGTGCCGGCCGCCCACGCCCAGCCGGGGCAGGCGACCCGAGTCGTCGCACCGAACGGCGACGACGGCAACCCCGGCACCGAGCAGCGCCCCTGGCGCACGCTCGGCCACGGCCTGCGACAGGTGCAGCCCGGCCAGACGCTGCTGGTGCGAGCCGGCACCTACACCGAGAACCTGACGAGCGTCATCTACGACAGCCGGCGCACCTCGCCGTCGGCTCGGATCCGCGTCGCCGGCTGGCCGGGGGAGCGGCCGGTCGTGATCGGGCAGTGGCACATCCGCAGCGCCAGCTGGTGGACCTTCGAGGGCTTCGACATCCGCTGGCCGCCCAACGGCAGCTCCAAGGAGCCCCTGGTCAAGCTGATGGGCGGTCGGGGCTGGGTCTTCGCGAACAACCGCGTGTCGGGCGCCCATGCCGACGCCGGCGTGTACGTCGGCGTGTCCACCGAGTCCGGTGTGCCGCGGGACTGGGCGGTCACCGGCAACTGCGTCTACGACACCCGTGCGACCAGCAGCACGACCGAGCGCAACCACAACATCTACGTGCAGAGCGGCGTCGGCTCCGGGCCGGGGCTGATCGAGCGCAACCTGCTGTTCCGCGCGCCCAACGGCACCAACCTGAAGCTGGGCAGCGGCGCGACCTCGACGTCGCCCTCGGCCGGCAACGTGACCGTCCGCTACAACACCATGTTCGACGCCGGTCAGAACCTCCTGGTCGAGCACGACGTCCACGACGTCGTGATCGAGCGCAACATCTTCGGCAAGGTCACCTCCAAGCCGTCCGAGTACGGCAACCTGCGCGGGCACGGGGTCAGGGGCTCCACGGTCGTCGCGCGTGACAACGTCGCGTGGTGGGCGGCCAGGTTCATCTTCAACACGCTGCCGCTCAGCACTCGTCCGGCGCCGAGCGGGATCGTGGACGGGGGCGGGAACCGGTTCGGGTCGGATCCCCGCTACAGCGCGATCAGCGGGTGCAGCGGCTTCGCCCCAACGGCCGGGCACGCCCTTGCCTACGGCCACCGCGCCAGGGTCGAACGCGTCTCGGGCTCGACCCGTATGGGCACGTCGGTCGCTCTCAGCAGCGAGGTCCATGCCCGCGGCAGCAGCCGGGTGGCGCTCATCGCCCGCGCCGACGCCTATCCCGATGCCCTCGCCGGGGCGCCCCTGGCGCAGAAGCTGGGCGCGCCGCTGCTGCTGACCCTGCGCGACCGCCTCGACTCGGCGGTGGCCGCCGAGATCGACCGCCTCGGCGTCCGGGAGGTCGTGGTCCTCGGTGGCGAGGCGGCCGTCAGCAACCGTGTCATCCAGGAGCTCCGGGCGCGGCCGTCGGTCCAGCAGGTGCGTCGGCTGTCCGGCTCGGACCGCTTCGAGACCGCGCGGCGGATCGCGGCAGAGGTCGGCGGACGCGACGTCTACGTGGTCGAGGGCGCGTCGTCGAACCCGGCGCGGGGCTGGCCGGACGCCGTCTCGGTGTCCGCGCTGGCGGCCCGCCAGCAGCGCCCGATCCTGCTGGTCACCCGCGATGTCGTCCCGCCGGGCACCGGGGCAGCGCTGACCGAGCTGCGCGCTCGCAGCGCGACGATCGTCGGCGGAACCGGGGCAGTCTCCAGCGCGGTCCAGCGCCAGATCGCCTCCGCCGTCGGCGGCAGCGGCAACGTCGAGCGGGTCTCCGGGAACACGCGCTACTCGACCTCTGTCGAGGTCGCGCGGCGAGCGATCGCCGACGGCGCCGAGCCCGCCAGCACCTGGATCGCCACCGGTCAGGACTGGCCGGACGCGCTGGCCGCCGGGCCCGCCGCCGCGGCCACCAACGGCATCCTCATCCTGGCGCCCGGGCGTGAGCCCGCCGCCGTGACCGGCACGGTCTCGTTCCTGCGCGACGTGCTCCCGCGCGGCGCCCGCCCGCGGATCGTCGGAGGAGGCGGCGCGGTGACCAACCCGGTCGAGGACCGCCTGGCCGCCGCCGTGCCCGCCAGCTGACCCTCGGGATGGCTGCCCAGGGCGGGGTCAGGCGCTGATCTCGACAAGGGAGCCGAGCGAGCCGATCCCGAGCAGCCCCGGGCCGAGCGGTAGCAGCAGGGACAGCCGCTCGGCACCGCCGGGGTCGAAGACGGCGCGGGCGACGACCTCGGCGTCCTCGATCTGGAGCACCTCGCCGTCGGCGGTGCCCACCCACAGCGCGTCGCCGGTCAGCGCCATCGCCGTGGCGTCGGCCGGCAGGGGCACGTCGGCGCGCACGGCGCCGTCCACCGGGTCGATGGCCAGCACTGCCGGCTCGGCGACGGCGCACCAGACCACTCCGTCGCCGGGAAGGAGCTGCCCCGTCAGCGCCGGACGCGGCGCCTGGGGGAAGGCCGGCGCGCCGCGTGGAATCCGCCAGAGCTCCTGGCCCTCCGGTCCGACGGCCGTCACCACCGTCGCCGCCGAGCTGCCCTCGGCCACTACGGCGGCCGAGCGTCCCGCGGCGACCGCGGCCCCGTCGAGGGGCAGCGGCACGGGCAGCGGCGCATGCCACAGCGCCTCGAAGCCCAGCGCGGCGGTGGCGCCGGCCCCGTACCACCACAGGTGGCTCTCGGCCGGGTCGCGGTCGTGGTGGCTGATCCCCACCACGTCGCCGACCGCTGACGTGCAGACCAGCGCGGCCCACGGGGTGGGGCGCCGCCAGCGCTCGGTCAGGTCGTCCGGGTCGTAGGCGGCGAGCTCGGCGCGCTCCGGGATGAGCAGCAGGCCGTCGACCAGCGCGGGCGGAGCGCTCGCGGCCACGCCCTCGGCACGGGTCTCGACCCGGCCGTCCGCGGTCACGACCAGGCGCTCACGGCCACCGACCAGGGCCACCCGGCCGCCGGGCAGGCCGACGGCCCCGCCGCGGTCCAGCCAGATGCCGTGGCCCCTCCACGGGTAGGAGGCGTCGCCGACCAGGTCGTGCGACCAGGCCTGCGCCCAGCCGGCGCCGTCGCGGCGCAGGCCGACGGCCCAGCGCTCGGTCCCGCGCGAGCACGTCACGACGACGTGCTCGCCGACGGACAGCGCACCGGTGACCCCCCCGATGCGGGGGAGCGAGCCCGAGCGCTCGAGCCTCACGGGAGCATCAGGTTCGGTCCGATCGTCCACACGCGCACCGGCACGGGCCAACCCGGCGGCGCCGGCGCGTACCACTCCTGGCCATAGCCGGACGGGATGAACGTCGGGTTCTGGTTGTGGCACAGCATGACGTACCAGGAGACGTCCCAGTTGCGGTCCCCCATCTTGTAGAGATCCTGGAGCTGGGAGCGGGTCGTCGGGCCGATCGGCCAGATCGTGGTCGCGTACGCCCCGGACGGGTGCGTGCCCCACGGGGAGCGGAACGTCGGGGTGGCGAAGATCGCCTGATCGGCCAAGATGCCCCGCGCGCCCATGTAGCTCGTGTAGTGGAACAGCGGCACACCGCAGGCCGCGGCCGCCGACGCGGCGGCGATGGCCGCGGCGAGCTTCTCCCACTCGAGCTCCAGCCTGCGCTGCGCAGCCTGGCTGTTGGCGATCGTCTGGCCGATCGTCAAGCCGGAGGTGCTGACCAGAGCCGGCCCGACCACCCCGGAGATGAGCAGCAGGACGTAGACGGTGGCGAGGACCCCGACCAGCGACGGCACGGATATGCCGGCGAGCGTGGCCTGGACGGGGAAGCCGCCCACCGCCACGGCGAGGCCCATCTGGCCGTTGGGATCCCACATGTTCACGGGATCGCCGTTGGCGTACAGGTAGCGGTTGAACGACGCCGGCCGCCGCAGCACACCCGGGTGCGGGTCCGGGCTCAGGAAGCGGGCCGAGACCGGGTCGTAGTAGCGGGCGTGCAGGTAGTACAGCCCGGTTGACTCGTCGTAGCGCTGCCCGCGGTAGCCGTACGGCAGCGGGGTCGTGCCGGTGCGGCTCTCGAGCGTCCCGAAGGGCCCGTAGTCGAAGGTGTCGGTGACCGCGCCGGTGGCGTCCGTGAGCAGGCGGATGTTGCCGCCGTGGTCATCGTGGACGTAGGTGGTCACCCCGCCGCGCCGCATGGCGACGAGGCGGCCCGCGATGTAGACGTAGGTCGCGGTGACGGTGCCCCGACCGTCGGTCTCGGCGGCGACCTGTGGCAGCTCGGCCGCGATGTCCAGCACGTACTCGGTGCGCTGGCCTGCGACCGTGGTGGCAACGCGGTTGCCGTCGACGTCGTAGGCGTGCTCGACCACAGTGCCGTCGGGCTTGCCGACCCGGATCAGCCGGTGATCGCTGTCATAGGCGTAGGACGTGGCGCCATCGGGGCCCTCGGCCCGGATGCGGCGTCCTGAGGCGTCGTGGGTGTAGGTCGTGTCCCCGAGCGTCGTGATGCGGTCGAGGGCGTCGAACGTCGCGGTCTGGGTGGTACCGCCTGAGGTGACCGCCGTGCGGTTGCCGAAGGCGTCGAGCGTGTAGCTCTCGTCGGTGACGACCGTGCCGTCACGGGTGACCGTCGCGCCGGTGAGGCGGCCCGCGGCGTCGTAGGCGTAAGCGCGGGAGCGCGGTGCGCCCAGGCCGGGACCGGTCTCCTCGACCCCGGTGAGGCGGCCGCCGGCGTCGCGGGTGACGCCGAAGGAGGCGAGCACCTGGCCACCGGAGCCCGTGATGGTCCGGCTCGCGGCGGCTCCCGCGTCGTCGAAGGTCGTGGTCGAGATCACGCCGTTCGGGTACGTGAGCGTGCTGGGTCGGCCGGCGCTGTCGTAGCCGATCGTGTAGCGACCGCCGGACGGGTCGACGACGGCCGTCAGCCGGCCGAGGTCGTCGTACTCGTAAGCGGTCGTGCCGCCCGGGTCGGTCCGGCTGGCCAGGTTGCCGTCCGGTCGGTAGGCGTAGGACACCGTGCCTTCGGGCGCGGTGACCTGGACGAGCCGTCCGGCCGTGTCGTAGCCGTAGGAGGTGACGCCGCGGGCATCCGTGACCGTGTCCCGTCGCCCCCCGTCGGTGTAGTCGATGCGGGTCGTGCGCCCGTCGGCGTGGTCGATGGCGACGAGGTGGCCCTCACCGTCGTGCTCGTAGCTGGTCACACGGCCGTCCGCGTCGGTGCGGGTCAGGATCCGCCCCATCGCGTCCGCGGTGTAGCGCTCGAGCACCTGACCCTCGACGGAGCGCTCCGTGAGGTGGCCCCGGGCGTCGTGCTGGTAGGTCGTTGTGCGACCGAGCGGGTCGGTCACGGACGTCAGCCGGCCGTCGCCGTCGTAGCTGAACGTGGTGACGCCCCCGAGCCCGTCGGTGACCGAGGCGAGCCGGTGGTCGGCGCCGTACGTGTAGGTGGTCTTGCGGCCGTCGGGTCCGATCTCCTCCTTGAGACGGCCGTCGGCGTCGTAGTCGTAGGTGGTCGTGCCGCGGCCGGGCACCGTCCGCGAGCGCATCCGGCCCCGCTCGTCGTAGGTGAACGTGGTCGTGCCGTCCGGCGTCGTGCGCTCCAGCACGTTGCCGGCGCCGTCCAGGGTCAGCTCCTCTGCCGACCCGTCGGGGAAGATCGTCCGCACGAGCCGCCCGGCGCGGTCGTACTCATAGCGGGTGACAGCACCGGCGGCGTCGGTGATGGAGGTGATCTGGCCGGCCGCGTCGTAGGTCCGCTCCTCGACGATCACGCCGTCGACTCTGCGGGCGATCTCGCGGCCGCGGCGGTCGTAGGTGAAGGAGTGGACGGTGCCGTCAGGGTCCGTGGTCGAGAGCTTGCGGCCCTCGGCGTCGTAGGTGTGACGGGTGACGGCGCCGGTCGCGTCGGTCTCGGCCACGACGTTGCCGTGCTCGTCGTAGGTCTTGGTCCGGATGCCGCCGAGCGGGTCGACCTGCTCGGTGCGCCGGCCCAGCGGGTCGTAGGTGTTCAGGGTCTGGCCGCCGAGCGGATCGTGGTGGGTCGTGATGTTGCCGAGGCCGTCATAGCCGAAGGTCTCGGTGCCGCTCGGGCCGGTCTGGGACGCGCGGCGCCCGTCGGCGTCGTAGGTCGTGACGCGCTCGGCCCCTCCGGGCAGGACGGTCGAGATGCGCCGGCCCTGCGAGTCGTAGGTGTGGCGGGTGACGGCGCCGGTTGCGTCGGTCTCGGTGAGGAGGTTGCCGCGGCTGTCGTACGTCCAGCTCTCGGTGGTGCCGTCGGGGTAGGTGACCGACGTCCGGTTGCCGTTGCCGTCGTAGGTGAACGTGGTCACCTCGTCGAGCGGGTCGACCATCGCGATGAGGTTGTCGTCCTCGTCGTAGGTGTAGGTGGTCGTGTTGCCCAGCTCATCGGTCTGGCTGGTGCGGTTGCCGCGCTGGTCGTAGGTGTAGGTGGTGGTGCGGCCCAGCCCGTCGGTGCGCGAGGTCTGGTTGCCGTCGGCGTCGTAGGTGAAGGTCTCGACCGCCCCGTCCGGGTGGATCTCCTTGAGGACGTTGCCGTCCTCGTCGTAGCTGCGGACGGTCACGTTCCCGAGCCGGTCGGAGATCGTCTCCTCTCGAGCGTCGGGATCGGAGGAGAGCTCGGTGCGGCGCCCGCTCGAGTCGACGATGGCGACGATGCGGCCGTTCTCATCGAACTCGGTGCGCATCGGCACCCGACCGAGCGCGTCAACCACGCCGATCAGCAAGTGCCGGCGGTCGTAGGCGAAGGTGGTCCGGTTGCCCTCGGGGTCGATGACCTCGGCGAGGTTGCCGGCGGCGTCGTAGCCGTAGCGGGTCACGAGCCCGCCCGGCGTGGTCACGCTGGTGATGCGGCCCTCGCTGTCGCGGGCGAAGGTGACGCCGGGCCCGCGCGATGACGTGATCCCCGACGCGGTGATGCTCAGCCGCTCACCGTTCGCGTCGCGGTACTCCGTCAGGCCGCGCTCCAGGTGGAAGGTGTACCGGCGGCCGTCGCGGAGCGTCAGCTGATAGGCCTGCGGGTGGTAGGTCTCGATGGTGTCGAAGCCGTAGAGCTGGTCGCCGCTGAAGAACAGGTCGGTGGCGTCCAGCGGCGTCAGCGTCGCGCCCTTGTTGGTCCGCTCCGTGAACGCGGCGGTCGCGTAGTTCGGGAGGATCGGGCTGATGAACGTCGGCGTGAACTCGAAGATGATCGAGTCGCGGTTGTCGTCGACGATCGTGACGGTGTGCGGCTTCGTCGGGATCAGCACCCAGTTCGGGATGATCGTGCCGCGGTTCTCCGCCCGCCAGCCGTCGCCCGGCTCGCGGTCGACCTCCAGCTTCAGCGACTGGAGGCCCAGCCGCCAGCCGTAGCCGAAGTCGCCCGAGATCGCCCGGCTGCCCGACGAGTAGGTGCGCTGCACCGTGACGGGGAAGTTGCCGAGGGGCAGGACCGCGTCCGTGAATGTCATCGAGAACTGCCCGTAGGGCGTCTCGTTGTCGGCGATGACCACGACCTCGGCGCGGGCTCCCCGTCCACCGAGGTCCCAGACGTCAAGGCGGAGCCGGTACTGCCCGCCGGTGAGGGTCGTCGGATCGAAGGTGCCGAGGGCGCCGTCAGCGATGGGCTCGGTGCCCTCCGCGAGCACGATCGGAGCGGAGTCGGCCGGCGACACCGGCGTCGCCGTCAGCTGCCAGTGGCTGAGGCGGGCGTCGGTCGCCGTGCCGACGACCGTTGTCGGCTCGCTCAGCTCCTTGCCGTCGATCGGCGCGGTGATCGCAGCCGCCGGCGCGACGCCGTCATCCGAGCCGAGGGCCACGACCTTGCCCATCGCCGTCCCGACGTTGCCGGCGGCGTCCGTCGCGGTCGCGACGAGCTGCTGAACACCGGGCGAAGAGGTTGGGACCTGGGCGCGGCCGGCGTCGTCGAGCGGCACGGACGTGCCGTCCACGGTCAGCTCCAGGGACGCGACGCCGCGGTTGTCGGTGGCGGTCACCGTCACGATCGCGGTGGTGCCCGCGGTCACGGTCACGTCCTCGACCTCGACGATCGGCGGTGCGAGGTCGGGGCCCTCTTCGGCGACGGTCAGGGAAACGACGCCCTCGGCGCACCGGGGATCGGGCTGGCCGCCGGTTGTGCCGTCGTCGCAGATCGTGTACGCGAACGACGCCGGGCCCGAGTGGTCGCCGTCGGGCGTGTAGGTGATGACGCCGCCCGCGAGCACCACGGTGCCGTGCGTGTCGTCAACGGCGCGCACGTTCGTGATCACCAGGGCCTGCCCGGCCTCGTCGGCGGGGCCGGGGGAGGCGGTGGCGGCGACGTCGGCGGCCGGGATCTCCAGCGGCTGCCCCTGGGTGGCTGAGGCCCTGAACGTGCCGGGGACCGGCGGGTCGTTCACCGGGGTGATGCTGACGGTCACGGCCTGCTCGGCGTGCAGCGGCGGGCTGAGGGCCTGTCCGTCGTCGTGCACGCGGAAGGTGAACCCGTCGGAGCCGTTCGCGTCCGGGTCGGGTACGTAGGAGACGTCAACGGGCACGCCGGTGATGCGGTCGCCGACCTCGAGGGCGCGCCCGTCGTGGCGCAGCTCTCCGCGGTCGGGGAGCGCCGTGATCTCGACCACCAGGGCCGCCGGTGGCGTCTCGATGTCCGCCCCCGTGAGGGTCACGCCGGCCTGGGTGTCCTCGGCCAGGACCAGCGGGTTCGGGGTGGCGTCGGCGGTCGGGGCGTCGTTGACCGGCTCGATGTAGACCGAGGCGGTCGCCTCCACGGTGGCGCGGCCGTCCCGAACCGCGAAGCGGAAGACGTCGATCGTCGCAACGTCCGGGTCGGGGGTGTAGGTGACGGTGGCCGAGCAGACGGAGGCGCTCCCGTCCTGCTCGCAGATCACCGCCGAAAGCGCTCCGAGGGCGCCGTTCTGCGGCCCCTCGACGATCGCGAAGGTCAGCGCGTCGCCGTCGTCATCGCGGCCGGTCAGGGTGATCACGACCGGCGTGTCCTCGTCGGTGCTTGCCACGACGGGGGCCGCCGTCGGCGGGGTGTTGATGACGGCGACGTCCACCGTGACGGTGCCCTCGGCGCACAGCGGGTCGGGCTGACCGGCGGTGGTGCCGTCGTCGCAGACCTCGTAGCGGAAGCTCGCCGTGCCGCTGTAGCCGGGCTCGGGCGTGTAGGTCACGACACCGTCGGCCAGAGACAAAGCGCCGAACGTGTCCGAGGTCGCGATCAGCCGCGTGACGGTGAGGCTCTGGTGCGCCTCATGTGGCGGGCCTGGCACGTCGTTGGCGGTGAGGTCGGCGGCAGGGACGGTGAGGATCTCACCGGCGTCGATCGCGAAGTGGTCGGGGGCGGGCACCGGTGGCGAGTTCACCTCGGTCACGGTGATGGTGACCGTCGCCGGGGAGCTCTCGGCCTGCCCGTCGTGGGCGGCGAACGTGAAGGTGTCCGTGCCGCTGAACCCGGTCGCGGGGGTGTAGGTGAGCGTCGGCGGCGTGCCGGTGAGGTTCCCGTGGGCAGGACCCGTGACGATCCGATAGGTCAGCGGGTCGTCGTTGGCGTCGGTGGCGCGCAGGGTGATCTCGACGGGGGTGTCCTCCGCCGTTGTCACCGCGGCGTCATGGGCGACCGGTGGACGGTTGGTCCGGACGACGTCGACGGTGATCGTGCCGTGCGCGCAGCGCGGGTCGGGCTCGCCGGCGCTCGTGCCGTCGTCGCAGAGCTCGTAGCGGAAGCTCGCGCGGCCGCTGAAGTCGCTGTCCGGTGTGTAGGTGATGACGTCGCCGTCGAGGGTCACCCTCCCGTTGGTGTCGGCGGTCGCCGTGACGGTGGTCAGGGTGAGCGCCTGGCCCTCCTCGTCGGCCGGACCCGGGCGGCCGGCTGCGACGACCTCGGCAACCGGGATCGACAGGGCTTCGTCCCAGGAGGTCGAGTAGTCGAGGTCGGCGGCCAGCGGCGGGTCGTTCTCCTCGGTCACATCGACCAGCACGGCGGCCGCGGCGAAGGCGCCGTCGGGATCCTGCACGCGGTAGCGGAAGGTGTCGGGGCCGTTGTAGTCGGCCTCGGGCTCGTAGCGGATCTGCCCGTCGACGACCTCAGCGGTGCCGTGGGCCGGGGCGGTGACCTCCACGACCTCGAGGGCGTCGCCATCGGCGTCGGAGGCCGCCGAGAGGACGTCGATCAGCGCCGTGCCGTCCTCGGGGACGGCGGCCGCGACGGTCTCGGCGACCGGGGTGTCGTTGGAGGCCAGCACCGTCATACGGACGGTTCCGACGGACTGGACGCCCCCGGACGTCGCCGAGTAGGTGAGCTCGTCCCCGCCGGTGAAGTCGCGCGCGGGCTTGTAGGTGAGGACGTCTCCGTCGAGCTCCACCGTCCCCGAGGCCGGGCCGTCGACGATGGCGAACACCGCGTCCTCCGCGCCGCTGCCGCGGGCCGTGAGGGTCGCGCTGACGGGCGTGTCCTCGCTGGTCCACAGCTCGCGGTCGGGTGCGTGCAGGGCCGCGGTGGCGGCGGTCACCCGGATGGTCACCGTGCCCGTCGCCGAGACCCGGTCGCCCGAGCGGGCGCGGTAGGTGAAGCGCACATCGCCCGGCGCGTCGGGGGCGGTGTAGGTGAACGAGCCGTCCGGGCGCAGGTCGAGCTCGCCCGCATCGGGCCCCTCGACCAGCTCGGCGACGACGTCCTCCGAGTCCGGGGTGAGGTGCGGGGCGAGCACGCCGGGCGCGTCGACGGTCAGGGTCGCGCCGTTGGTGACCCGGTGGTGGCCGTCCAGCGCGACCGGCGTGCCGGGTTCGGGGTCGCTGCCAGCGGTGGAGTCGTAGATGGGACCGCCGTCGACGTGGACCGCGTTGGGGGAGCGGTCGTGCGGCACCATCACGCTGACCGAGCCGGCGCACATGCCGCCCTCGGACGTCCGGGCCTCGTAGAAGATGTGATAGAAGCGGCTGTCCTGCGGACCGGCGCGCTCGGCGCGCAGGCTGGCGGTCGAGGTGCCCACGCCGAAGGCGTCCGGCGCGGTGTTCCCGTCGCCGGTGCTGTTGACGGGCTCGTCCTGGCGGATGCCGGTGATGACGATGGCGACGTCCGCACCGTCCGGCGCCTCGACGCCGGTGATCGCAACGTTGTGGAGCTTGTGGTTCGGTGGCCACAGCTGCGCGATGGTCGGTCCGGCACCGGAGCAGTCCGGATCGATGGCCACGGCGCTCACCCGCGCGGTGTCGCGGCCGGTCGCCCCGTCGGCGTCGGTGACCGTCACCTCGGCCAGATGGCTCTGCGGGCTGTCGAAGGAGACGCTGCGGCGGACGGGGTCGCCGTGGTCGGCGGTGCCGGCGGTCTCCTCGCCGTCGAGGGTCCAGATCGTCTCGTAGGGGGCGTCGTCGTCCCCGGCAGGGTCGCTGAAGCGCCCGTCGAGCAGCGCGGTGTCGCCCACCGTGACGACGAGATCGGGTCCGGCATCGACCTCGGGCCGCACGTTGCGAACCTCGACCGTGGCGGTGTCGACGTCGCAGAGCTCGTCGGCGTCGCAGACCTGGAGCGCGACCTCGACCTCGGCGGGTCCGTCGAGGTCGGTCGCGTCGAAGCGGGCGAGCGGGCCGTCGGTCTCGAAGTCGCCGTCGCTGTCGAGATCCCAGGCGAAGGTCAGCGGGCGCGTGTCGTCGCCCGGGTCGGCCGAGCCGAAGAGGATCACGGCGCCGCCCTCCGGCACCGCGTAGGGCCCGCCGGCCTCGGCGGTCGGGCCGCCGCACAGGATGATCTCCGTCTCGTCCCGGATCTCCTGGAACAGGTCCGGCAGCTCGTCGGCCCGGGCCGCCGGGAAGTAGCGGCCGCCGGTGCGCTCGGCGATCTCCGTGAGCAGCGCCTCGGGCACGGACGGGCCCAGGCCGACGGTGTAGATGGTCACGCCCTCGGCGGCGGCGCGGTCGGTCAGGGTGTGGCTGTAGCTGCCGGCGCCGTCGGACAGGAGCAGCAGGAACTGGGGGCGGCCCGGCTGGGCATCCTTGGCGAGCTCGTCCAGGCCCGCGCGGACGCCGCTGGAGATGTCGGTGCCGCCGGATGCGCGGGTCTGGTTGAGGGCCGCCTTGATCGCGTCGACGTCCGAGGACAGGCCGAGGATGACCCGTGCGCTGGACTCGAAGCCGATGACGGCGGCGCGGTCGCCCTCCACGAAGCGGTCGACGAAGGCCGTGCTGGCGCTGACGCGGATGCGCTGCGGGTCGTTCGAGGACATCGAGCCGGACTCGTCGAGCACGAAGGCGACGTCGGAGGGTGCGATGCCGCCCGGCTGGGTCTCGCACTCGAGCGGGGCCGTGCCGGTGCGGACGGTCAGGTCGTTGAGGACCGGGCTGTCGCCGTCGCTGGAGCGCTTGAAGGACACGGTGACGCGCAGGTAGCGCCCGTCGGGCACGTCGATGAGGCCGCCGCTGGTGGCGTCGACCGGCGCGGAGAAGGTGCTGCCGTTCTCGCTGCTGGCCGCGGTCACCGTCAGCGATCCGTCGCCCGGGACCTGGGCGGTCCAGGCGACACGGCCCCACTGCGCCGCGTCCACACCGCTGTCGTAGACGACCGACCAGGTGCCGGTGTCGGGCGCGCCGGCCAGCGTGCTGCCGGTCATGTCGCTGTAGTTGTAGAGGTTGCCGCCCAGGTCGACGCTGGTGAAGTCGACGGCGCCGACCCGGGTCTGGCCGTCCGTGCCGATCGGGCCGGCGTCCGGGTCGATCCGGGAGACGGTGCGGCTGCTGTAGTTCGTGGCCCAGATCTTGCCGGCACCGTCGACGGCGACGCCGGTCGGCCCGCTGCCGACGGTCACGTTGCCCAGGTGGGTGCCGTCGTTGCGCAGGTGGCCGACCGTGTTGCCGCTGAGGGAGTGGGCGACCCAGATGTGGCCGTCGCGGTCGGCCACGCAGCCCTGAGCCAGCGAGCCGCCGTGGTTGTAGGTGCCGATCAGCGTGCCGTCGGGCGCGAACTTGTGGATGCGGCTGCCGTACTCGGTGTTCCAGACGTTGCCCTCGGGGTCGATGCACAGGCCATAGCTGTCATGCGAGTAGCCGCGCCAGTTCCCGCCGTTGGGACCGGTCAGCGGGTTGGCCGTGTCCCAGCGCAGCAGCGGCCGAGACGACCAGATGACCCCGCTCGGGTCGATGAGCCCGCCGTAGCCGCCATAGCCGACCGACTGCTCGCGGCGGACGATCTCCCCGCTGGCGCCGTCGATCAGATCAAAGTGGCGTCCGCCCGTGCCGCTGACCCAGACGTCGTTGTCGGCGGTGACAGACACGTGCCGGGTGCCTGACGAGGAGACCCGGACGTAGTGGAGGAGGCACTCGTCCAGCGCGGTCGAGACGCCCCCGTTCGTGTTCGCCCCGCCGGCGTTGTCCCAGGCGCGCACGTCGCCCAGACCCGTGGAGGTGTCGATGACGCCGTTGCCGTTGCGGTCGACGCACTGGCCGTTCTCGACCAGCCCCACGTGCACGACGCTGTTGCCCGCCCGGTTGGTCGCCCAGACGCTGCCGTTCTTGTCCACGGTCGTGCGCGACGGGTCCGTCGGCTGCCCCTGCGGGGCGGTGCGGTACTCGCCGAGCACCTCGCCTGTGCGGGTGTCGATCTTGACGATCGTGCCCTTGGTCGAGACCGCGACCCACAGGAAGTCGAACGCCCGCACCTCGTCGTCGAGCTGGAGCTGATCGGGGACGCTGGTGACGACGTTGACGGACGAGCCTTCGTCGAAGTCCGCGTCGGTGGTGTAGGTCCGCCCCCGTTCCCCCGTCGCCGCCAGGCTCGGGTCGACCAGCACGCTCACCATGAGTAGGCTGAGGAGCAGGGACAGGGAACGGGTGCTGCGCGCGACCATCCTGGGCAACTTGAGCCTCCGTGCAAGGGCGAGGCCCGTCTGTCGTCCCCCGCCGTCCTTACAGCCCGCTACTGCAGCCCGCCTCCGCGTAGGCGAGCACGCGCAACCTACACGGTCGGGGTGCCCCTTCAAGACCGCCTGGTCGTTTTGAGGACGGTTCGACGCTTGGACGGTTGGACGGTTGGCCCGAGATGCCGGGCCAACCGTCCAACCATCGCGGAGCTCAGCCGGGGGCTGCCGATCGGCCTTCCGCGCGGTGCCGCCCGGGGTTCAGGAGCGCGGCGTGAGGTGCAGCAGCAGGCGGTGGCCGGAAGAGGTTCGTTCCTCGGCCTGGATGTCGAAGTGCTCAGCGAGGAGACCGCGCAGGGCACGCTCGCTGTAGTCGGGATGGATCTCCTCGTCGCGCTTGTTGCGACGCAGGCGGAGCACCATCGGATCGTCCGGCTGCGGAAACTCCAGCACCACCTCACCGCCGAGCTCGGCGAGCCAGCGCACGACGTCGGCCACCGGGATGTTGCGTCCAATCGAAAGGTGATGGATGACCGCCAACATGAGCGTCAGGGCTGGGCGGCCTCGCTGCTCGAGGGTCATACGCTCCCGGCCGGCCCAGCCCTGCGCGGGCGAGGGGTTGGCCAGGTCGATCACCAATGGCGTGATCCGATCCTTGGCCTCGCCGGACAAGCTGCGATAGAGGCGGTCGAGCACCAGCTCATCCCCATCGATCGCCAGCACCGCGTCTGCGTGCGAGGCGGCAAGCCTGGAGTAGTAGCCGTCGTTGGCGCCGAGATCCCAGACCAGCGGCCATCGGCGAGTGGCCAGGACTTGGCGGACGAACCTCTCCTTCACGTTGCGGTCGCCCTCGACGTGGGCGCAGCCGGTGGCGTACTCGGACCACTCCGAGCTCGCGGCGCGCCAGCTCAGGGAGTCGACGAGCTTCCGCAACCTCCGCGCGTTGGCCAGGATCAGGTCCTTGCTGAAGCCCGCCGCGCGGACCTGCTCGCGGACGTTCTCGTCACCCGCGGAGTAGCGCGCATCGGCCTTGGCCTGCAGAGCCACGTGCAGCGCCACTCCAGGGCGCAGCAGATCCCGCCGGCTCATGAGGCTGCGCATCTCCTGCGGCGATATCCCCTCCAGATCACCGCGGAGCCAGGTCCTGTACGGGACCCCCTTGTACGCGCGCAGCATCAGCGGGAAGAGGAACAGGGAGCAGAACTGGCGGTAACCGGCCCAGGGCTCACCCGCTCGCAGACGCTCGAACGAGCCGATGTCGATGAAGACCGGCCGTGCACCCCGCCACTGGACGTTGTAGGGGCTGGCGTCCTTGAGGATCAGATCCTCCTCCAAGGCGGACTGCAGGAGATCCAGCTGCAGCAGGGCTGCGTCCTTCAGCATGCTGAAGGGCCACTCGTAGGGGTACGAGATGAAGGGGATCGCCTCATGCTCGAGCGCGTGGACCCAATCCCCCCGCGGAGCAGCGTCAGGGATGGAGGCGTCGGTGGTTGCGACGAGGGTCCCCGCAGACTGCGCGGCGGCAAGCAGCCGCGAATCCTTCAGCGCCAGCCAGTCCTCGTAGCCCTCGCGGGAGAGCACACGAAGAACCCTCGTGCCGTCCAGGAGAACCCGACTCGCAGGATCGCGAAAGGAGCCGGTTGCCACGCCCGATGTCATTCGGCTGGGGTGATCAGGAGGCCTCTACTCCTCGGGGGTCTCCTGCTTTGACTCCTGGTCGGGTGTAGGTCGACCGCGGTAGCGGACGCGCTTCCACAGCACCGCTAGGCCTGCCGCTCCGCCCAAGGCAGCTTGAACGATGATGCTGCCTGATCCGGGATCAAGGTAACCGAGTAGCATCTGCGACTCCTTGGTTAACGCTGCGTGAACGGCGCGCGGAGCATAGCAGTGCATTCTCAGGCGCCACCGGGATTCACGCGGCTCGCTCGCCGGTATGCCGTCGTGGAGGAGTCTGACACGGGATGGTTGATCGCGATGCTCCCCCTGCTGCTGCCGACGAAACCGTGCAGCCTCCACTGACCAGCTGGCAGGTCGGAGGAGCCGCGGCGGCGCTGTTCACGCTCGCGATCAGCCAGCCGCTGCTCGATCTTCTGGGCCGATATCCGGAGTTCTTCATCGCCCAAGGCGCGCGCTGGGCACACGTCGTGGCCTATGGGTTGGTGCTGGCTGTGGTGCTACCGATCGCTGTGGCGCTCGGGCTGGTGGCGCTGTGGCTGCTCCATCGCACGAGCGCCGCCATCGTGACCGGGGTCGTTGCAGGGGTGCTTGTGGCCCTGGTGGTGATCCAGCTCCTGGACGGCGTGGGGGCCCCGACCCTGGTGGCCTTGGCGGGAGGCCTGGTCGCCGGTCCTGGGTTAGTCCTCGCGGCGAGCAGATCAGCCGGACTGCGCACGCTGCTGCCGTGGGGCTGGGCCGTTCCGCTCGTGGCACTCGGGCTCTTCCTGCTGGTGTCTCCCGTCTCCCAGCTTCGGGGCTCTGCGGAAGCCCAAGCCACCGAGATAGCGGTCGGCGACCCTCGCCCCGTCTTCCTGTTCATCTTCGACGAGTTCCCCGTGAGCTCGATCGTGACGCCAGACGGCGTGATAGACGAGCGAATTGCCCCGAACCTCGCACGTATGGTCGCCGAGGAGGCCACCTGGTACCGGGATGCCGCCTCCGTGCACCAGCACACGACCGAGTCGGTGCCAGCGATCCTCAGCGGCATGATGCCTCGCGAGGGTGCCCTGCCCACGGCCGAGGACCATCCGCAGAACATCTTCGCCCTTCTCGAAGGCAGTCTGGCGATCTCGGCCGAGGAGGCAGTTACGCAGCTCTGCACGTCCAGCGCATGCGATTCGGAGGGTGGAAGCAGCGCCGGGCTGGACGTGGGCAGGCTGGCCAAGGACTCGCTGCTCGTGCTGGCGCACCGCCTGACCCCGGGGGCCCTGGATGAGCGTCTGCCGCCGCTGGGCGACGCATGGGCGGGCTTCGGCGAGACCAGCCCAGCCCCAGCCGAGTCTGAGGCCTCAGATGATCCGGGGACGAGGCTGGAGGCGTTCATCGATCGGTTGGGTGATGGACCGCATGAGCAGCTTCACGTGCTTCACGTGCTCCTGCCCCACTCCCCGTGGCGACGACTGCCCGATGGGCGCATATACGCCCACGACCGGCCTGCTCCGGGGCGCGTCGAAGCTCCCCACAAGTACTGGGGCGACAATGGCTGGCTGGTGCGACAGGCCTACCAGCGACACCTGCTGCAGGTGGGCTACGTGGACACCATGGTCGGTCGCGCCATAGAACGGCTTAAGGAGGTTGGCCTCTATGACGACGCCCTCTTCGTCATCACGGCCGATCACGGACTCGCGTTCTCCGAGGGTCTGCCCGTGCGCCACGCCATGCCCGAGACGGCGCCCAAGTTGGCAGCCATCCCGCTGATCGTGAAGTACCCGGGGCAGAGCGCGGGCCGTGTCGAGACCTACCCTGTGCAGACGATCGACGTCGTGCCGACCATCCTGGACGTTCTCCAGGTCGAGGGCGCGCCCGCGCTTGACGGGCGAAGCCTTCGGGATGAGACCCCCCGAGTTGCGCGCCAGCTCCACCGACAGGACGACGAGCCGCTGCCCGCTGACCAGATCTGGGACCGGGTGTTAGAGGAGGCCCGCCACCGAGCTCAGCTGTTCGGCACCGACGGGCCGCTGATCGACCGGATCGTGGATCACAGCGAGCTGGTCGGAGCGGAGGTGTCCGAGCTCACCGTGGAAGAGGCTCCGGCGGAAGCGACCGCGTCGGTCGCAGACGGTGAGGCGTACGACGCGGTGACCGCCGACAGCGACCCATTCCCGGGGCTGTTGCGCGCCCGTGTGCCGGCCAGCGTCGCCGGGGATGCCGTGTCGCACGTCGCCGTGGCCGTCAACGGGCGCGTTGTGGCGGTCGCCGAGACCTACGCATCCGCCGAGGGGCGCGCGGACGTGCACGCGGTCATCCTCCCGGAGCTGGTCGGGGAGGGCCCCAGCGGTCTGGAGCTCATGGTCATCCGCGACGGGCGGCGGCCGCTTCTGAGACTTCCGCTGCGCTCGGTAGACGGCGGCTAGGGCGGAGCGTCAGCGGCGCAGGAGCTTGCGCAGCGGCTTCAAGGCGCCGCTCAGCGCGAGGAGCAGCCGAACGGACCTGCGCGTGCGCAGGCGTCGGTAGCCCTCCTCCAGCTCGTGCACGCGCTCGGCCGTCGCGCGGAGCTCGCTCAGCTCCCGCTCCTGCTCTTGAACCCGCAGGGCTAGCTCGCTGGAGCGACGCTCGTGTCGTGCGGCCCTGAGCCTGGTGGACTCCAGCTCCTCACGTAAGCGCTGCAGCTGCACGTCGCGGCCATCCAGGCGCTCCTCGAGATGCCCGATGTGCGTCTCAAGCGTCTCCTGCTTCCGCTTGGCGCGGATGGCTTGCTGTCGAAGCAGCTGCACCTCACGGCGCAGCCGTGCGGCGTCCCGCTGCGATTCAAGGTGGAGAGCACGGAAGCTCAGCGCGGAACGGCTGGCGTCGATTGAGCGGGCGCGCTCGCGCCGCACCTCGGCCGCGCGCTTGTCGAGCGCCGAGCGCAGAGCCGCGGCCTGGCTCAACAGGTGCGAGCGCTGCCGAAGGGCGGGGCCAAGGTCGCCGACACCAGCCACCCCCAGCTGTCGCAGCTGTTCGTACAGGGCTTCGGAAGCGCTTCCCGCGGTGCCCTCCAACGGAGGTGAGCCGGCATGGTGACGAAGATCTCTTCGGACGGCCTCGGTGACCGCTGCGAGCTGTTCCTCGTCGGGCTTGGGCAGGTCGAGGAGCTCGACCACATGCGAGATCGCCTCCTCGCGCCGGTCGTTGAGGAGATCCTCATAGGAAAGGACATGCGGGTGCGAGCACAGAGCGATGGCGTCCAGGGTGT
Source organism: uncultured Actinomycetota bacterium (assembly GCA_964629825.1). Classification (GTDB taxonomy): domain Bacteria; phylum Actinomycetota; class Nitriliruptoria; order Euzebyales; family Egibacteraceae; genus CAZVUW01. The sequence goes on along the minus strand of CAZVUW010000009.1, from coordinate 35,015 downwards.
AGCGGAGCCACAGCTCGGCTGACGCCTCGGAGTCCAGGCCGTTGCGCCGAGCCAGCGAGGCCGCGACCTCTGCTGGTGAGCGCAGCATGACTATGGTCCCGTGCACGGGCACGAGCTCCTGCCAGAAGGGCGCCAGGATGCTCAGCCGAGGGTCCTTGATGACGTTCAAGCCTTCGGACAGGTGCCCTGAGATGATCTGCCGAGCCTGCGTCCTCAGGCCCCGCAGCCGTTCGTCATGCTGCCAGCCCTCCAGAAGAGGCGGTGGCGCGTCCCAGCTGCCCCCCAGCGCGGCCAGGATCCGGTCGTTGAGCTCGACGACCGGGCGCAGCTCCCAGTGGCCTGTCGGGTTGGAGGCGGACGCTCCGATCAAGCGGTCCTCCGGTCCGACCTCCGCGCCCAGGATGGACAAAAGCATGGTCAGCAGGGAGGTACCGCTGCGGTGCATGCCGGCGACCAGGTAGAGGCGCAACTAGGCCTCCTCCGCGGGCCGCCAGGGCAGGGCCGCCTCTGCCGCGGGCAGACTGCTGAGCACGTCAGGGTCCAGTGCGGACACCGGCAGACCGAGGTCGATCGGCTGGAGCCGCCCGTCCAGCAAGATGGCGGCGCCACGGGTTGCATCCAGGACGATGCTTACCGGTGGACCGGAAGGAAGGGCATGGAGCTCCTGGGGCGTGACCTCCTCGACGACTGCGCCGAGCAGGGCTGGTAGGGCAGGGGAGGTGACCAGCCGGCGCACTCCGGACTCGACGTAGTGCAGCGCTCCATCCTTGCGGTCTCGGACGAACGTGCCGTTCCTAGGGTGCTTCCTCGCCCTCGTTGACGGCACCTCGATGTCCGCCGCATAGCGGGCGAGCTGCCAGCGGCGAAGCAGCTGCTCGCCGGTGCTGGGACCGACGCTCGGGTCGGCGAGATGGTCGGCGATGAGGCCGATGTCGATGGCCACGGTCCGGAGGGTCCGCGCGGCCCATGGGCATAGCAGCACGGCTGGAACGCCGGCGCCGACAAGGACGACATCGAATGCGGCAGCGCGCTCCAGCAGCAAGTCCTTGGCGGCGTCCAGGGTGGTCTCGTCCTCGAGGTCGACTGCGGTCGTCACATCCAGCCCCAAGCGCTGGCGACGCAGCAGCACCTCCTCAGCTCTCCGGCCTACAACGGCGATGCGCCTGCCGGCCAGGGCCTCAACGAGCGGCGAAGTCAGGACCGACCGCCCGTCTGCAGGGCGGACCAGAGGCCAGAGCACGTCGTGCGAGCAGACCGCACGAGGGTGAAGGCTGTGGTGCTCGAGCACGCGCTCGAGGATTGCGACGTGCTGCTTGCTCAGGTGAAGGCGAAGCCCGACGATGTCGGCATCTCTAAGCGCGGCGCACAACCGGAGGCGCAAGGCACCTGGATGGGCGACGCCGGCGTAGCGCAGCTCGGGGGTGACCTCTCTGGGGGCCCCCTCGGGGCTCAGCAGCAGCTCCTCTGCGGGGCCGACTCGGACGAGTGATAGGGGTGCTCGAGCGCTCAGCGCTTGGGTGATTCGCGCGAGCACCGAGTCGCTGCCGAGGCACCGGTCGCCGAGGTTGTTGCGAACCGGGAGCCGCTGCTGGTCGGCGGCTGCCTCGTCCGCCGGTGTCGGGACGTGCAGAAGGTCTCCGCGGCGGAGTGTCGCGAGGTCGTCGTTCGGCAGCACGACGACTCCGCGCAGGCGCCTCAACGCTGTCGGATCGCCGGCCAGAGGCCGCCGCTCCCCCCCGATCGCCAGATGGACGCCGGTCGACAGCCCGCGTACAAGTGCGACGGGCCTGCCCGTCGGGAGGTCTTTCGGGCCGGCCACCACCTCGCCTAGCTGACCTGCGAGGTGTTCGGCGGCGGGAGTGAGGATCGGGTGCGCGATCCCATCCACGACCAGTGCGCTTCGCCATGCATCACCGGTGCGCAGGGTTTCGCTTCCGGCGTGGAAGACGAACGCATCCGCTGCACAGACGAGCTCGCCTTCACCGGCGGCGATCGGGTCAGGGGAGAAGGGCTTGTCGAGCAGGCCACTGAGGTGCTCTGCGATCGGCAGCCGGAGGCAGACCGCGAACCGAGCCAAGGACGCGACGTGGAACCACCGGCTTGGGTCCGACCAATTGTAATGACGCGCATACGCGTCCAAGTCGCCTGACGTGTAGCTGCCGAGCTCGACGAAGCCCTGAGGGCCGTCGGCGTGATTGGTCACCGGACCCGTGGCCGCCGCTGTCGGGTGGCGTCGAAGGGCGGTCACCAGCGTCGACGCCCACGCGGGACCGACCACGGTGTCGTCATGCAGATGGACCGCGGCGCCCGGTTCGCTTCCTTCCAGGAGCTGACGCAGCCGCTGCGGGTCGGAGGCCGTGCGCACGCCGGTCATCCCAGCGAAGCTCTCGATCACCTCGATGACGTACGAGTCGTCGGTGTCCGCAACCAGCGTCACAGTGAATGGAAGGTCCGTGTGCCGCATCACGGAGTCGATGCAGCGCTCGGTCCAGAAGGCAGGGCCGGCGCAGCGGATCACGATGTGGACCTGTGCAGAGCGCTCGTCTTCCACGAGCGCCGCCCGGCCAGCGGCGCCGGGCCTCACGGACACGGTGGGTACTTTGCGGTGGTCATCTTGGTGCAGGACCATATCCTCCACGACGGGACGCGACCGCGCGGCGCTGACGACCGGCTGCCCGAGAACCCCCACCTGCCGTCCCGCGGCCCAAGGAGCTCAGCTGGACATGCCCTCCCTGCGTGGACCCCGGTGGTCGGGTGCCGCCCCCGCCCCCGAGCAGCCCAAGCCGTCGGAGCCGCCTCCCGGGGTGGTGCTGATCCGCATCGACGGCGGACGCCGGGTCTACCAGTGCGTGGGCGGCTGGCGTGTGGAGGTCCCCGACGCGGGGCTGTTCCGCCGCTATGGGTTCGAGTGGCACTGGGTGCAGGACGTGTCGGCCGATGATCCGCTGGCCCAGCTGCCGCTGCTCGGCTCGGGAAGCGGAACCCCCTCGCCGCCAGCGCCTACCCCAAAGAAGCGCGCTAAGCCCAAGGCGGCCAAGGAGCCCCGCTTCCGGACCTTCGAGGAGTACCTCGCCCTGGCGACGACGGATCCCAACCTGATCCGCTCACCCTTCAGCGAGGAGGATCGTCGCATCCTCGCCTACATGGCCTACCTCAAGGATCGGCTCGCGCAGGAGCACAGGGATCTCCCCCAGGACGAGCTCGTCTCGATCATCATCCCGACCTTCGAGCGCGCAGGCGTGATCGAGCAGGCTGTGCGTTCCGCTCTGGCGCAGTCGTACGAGAACATCGAGGTCATCGTCGTCGACGACGCGAGCCTCGACGGGACCGAGGCCGTGGTGAAGGCCATCGATGACCCGCGTGTCACCTATATCCGTCGCCGGGAGAACGGCGGCAACGCCCACGCACGCAACACCGGCCTTCGCGCCGCGCGCGGCGCCTGGGTCGGCTACCTGGACAGCGACGACGTCTGGGACGAGCACTTCGTTCGCATCCTGCTCGGCGAGCTCAAGCGGGCGGGGGCTTCGTTCGGATACTCCGCGCAGCTGGTGCTGAGACCACTCGCCGAGGGTGAGAGCGAGCGTCAGAACATCATCCGCTTCGCACCTTTTCACCGCGGACTTCTGGAGAACAACAACTTCATCTCCATGATCTCGGTGCTGCATCGTCGCTCTCTCCTCGACGAGGTCGGGCTGCTGGACGAAGGGATGCGTCGCTACGTCGACTGGGAGTTCTTCCTCCGCCTCAGCGCGGCCTCCCCGCCGATCGCCGTCCCGGTGATCCTGTCGACGTATGACCAGTCGGAATCGGCGTCCAACGTCTCGCGCGGGGAGAGTCGCGCCGTCCACCTCGAGCTGATCCGGCGTCGCTTGCGCGAGGGCAGGGAGCTGGGGCCGCTGCTGTCGGACGTCCCCGCCAGCTCCGATGTGGCAGACCTGCTTGACATCGCCTTCTGCAACGCCGGACAGCCTGAGCCTGTGAACGGCGCCCCTGGGGTGACCATCGTCATACCCAGCTATGAGGCGGCGCCGTTCCTACGCGCCTGCACCGCCTCGATTCGGCGCTTCTCACCTCCGGGCACGCACCTCGTGATCGTCGACAACGCCTCCGGTGAGGAGGTCCAGGAGCATCTGGACGAGCTCGACGGGCAGGACGGCGTCACGGTGGTTCGCAACGACGTCAACTACGGCTTCACCTATGCGGTCAACCAGGGCATCGCGCTGGCCCATCCCGAGCATGACATCGTGATCATGAACAACGACGCCCTCGCCACGCCTGGCTGGCTGGAGGGGCTGCAACGCGTCACGGTGGAGCGCGATGACGTAGGGATCGTGGCGCCGCGCCAGGTGCTGCCACCCGACACATCCACCATCAGGACGCACGTGCCCGGATCTGATCCGACCCGGGAGTGCGACAGCAATCTCAGCGCGCACCACCGCAACGTTATCGATCCGAACTTTGACGTCGCTCGCGGCTGGGTTGAGCTGACCTACGCGCCCTTCTTCTGCGTGCTTGTGACACGTAAGGCGCTCGATCTCTGCGGCCCGCTCGATCACGTCAACGCGCCGCATTATCGCTCCGACCGCGTCTACTGCGATGCGGTGCGGTCCCATGCCGGCCTGCGGATCATCTACACCGCGGAGTCGAAGCTGTACCACTTTCACCAGCGCGCCACGTACGACCTCCGCGACACCGACGCCAACCTGTTCAAGGCGATGCGCACGTCGGAGGAGTGGACCAACATCATGGCGCTCCAGGCAGCGCGCGAGGCCGCCGCGAAGCCGTCTGGCGCCTGAAGCCTGGCGGCCGGAGGTCAGGCCTGGGCGCTGGAGCGCTGCGCGTGGAGCGCCTCTTCGAACAGCGTCAGCAGCTCCTCGGCGGCGGCGCGGTCGGTGAAGGAGCGGACGGTGGCGAGACCGCGTTCGCGCAGCCGCTCGGCGAGCGTCGGATCGTCGAGCAGCCGCTCGACCGCAGCCACCGTCGCATCTACATCGGCGACGGGCACGACCAGGGCGTTCTCGCCGTCCATGGCGTAGTCCGAGATCCCACCGCTGTCCGAGAGGACGCAGGGCGTCCCGCAGGCCATCGCCTCCACGCCGGTGCGCCCAAAGCCGTGCTGGCGGCTGACGTCCAGGTAGACGGTCGCTGCGGAGTACAGCTCCGGCAGCTTCGCGGGGGGCACCAGTCCGAGGTTCGTGTGCGGGAACGGCAGGGGCGGCAGCTCGCGTGCGCCGAAGAGCGCCAGCTCCACCTCAGGGCGTCGCGACGCGAGGCGTGCGCAGACGTCTACCAGCACCGAGTAGCCGCGGTGATCCTGCGGCGCATCGGGTCTGGCCATCGCCAGGATCCGCGGTGCCGAGGGCGCAACATCGCGCGGATAGAACATGTCGAGGTTCATCCCTGGCGTGATCCGCTCGGCGGCGTACCCCAGCGCGGCCAGCTCGCGCTGAAGGTATGCGGTCTTGACCACGCGGTGTTCGATGGCCGCATAGGTGGCATCTGCCGCACGCTGCCGCTCTGGCTCGGACGCGGGGATGAGGCGGCTCTCGATGTCCTGCACGAAGTAGAACGGCACGCTGCCGGGGCGCCGCCTGGCCATCTCCGTGACCGGAGCGACGGTCTCCCATGAGGTTGCCAGGAGAACGTCGAAGTCGCCCTCGACCAGCTCAGGGATGCGCGACCAGTCGCGGATGTGCAGCGGCTCGATGCGCGACGAGAGCAGATCGGGGAGACCGCGCGACAGGCACACGATCGTCACCTGATGGCCCAGCTCGAGCCACTGCTCGGCGATGTTGACCACCGAGATGACGCCGCCGTACGGGTTCATCGTGGGCAGGACGCAGCAGATCCTGAGATGTTCAGGCGCCCGCCAGACGATGGCGGGATCGGACGCTGGCAGCAGGCGTGGCGCGGAGATGCTCATCGGCGGTAGACCGGCTCCAGCTCGGGGCTCCGGAGGCCGTTCAGGCCCTCCCGCACTCGCGCCAGGGGGTCACGTGTCATGAAGGCCTGGAAGTCCTGCGGGTAGCGCTGGCCCCATCGATCATGGAAGACCTTCTTGTTCCGGTTGTAGAGACGGTCTCGCAGCTCGACTCCGAAGGTCGCCCTACCGCGGTGGAAGACGTACAGATCATCGATCAGGACTGTGCGGAACCCGTGGTAGTTGGCGCGCATCGAGAAGTCCGACTCCTCCCCGTAGCCATCGTCGAACACCTCATCGAAGCCCTCGAGAAGGTCAAGGCAGCGTCGACTGATGGCGAAGCAGAAGCCCTCGGGCGTGGTGATGTCGGGGTATGTCGCCGGGCCGAGCGACTCAATCACGGCGGCCATCTGGAGGTAGTCGCTGCCTGGGAGCGGATCCACACGCATGTGCGGTGCGAAGTTGCTCACCGGGCTGGCGACACCGATTCGGGGATCGCTGGCGAAGCAGGCCCTGACCTTGTCGAGCCAACCCGGCGGAACCGCCGTGTCGCTGTTGAGCACGACCACGATCTCGCCTTCGGTTGAGGCGAAGGCGCGGTTGCAGGTGCGCACGAACCCGAGGTTGCGGGGGTTCGTGAGCAGCTCTACCTGCGGCGAGGCCGTCGCCCACTCCGCGAGCTGGGCGGCCGTGTGACGGTCCGAACCGTCGTCGACCAGCAGCAGCCGGTAGTCGCTGCTGCCGCGGAGGACGCTCTCGACACACGGTCGCACGACGTGCAGGGAGTTGTAGACCGGGATGATGACGTCCACGTTCGGAACGGCCATGTCAGGCGGCGCCCTCCCTCACGAACCGGGAGATGCGACGCAGCTGCGGCTCCCAATCGAGCTCTGCGACGGTCCCCAGACCGCCCTTGACGATGTGCTGTCGCAGCGCCGGATCCTCGATCAGCGCGGAGATCGCGTCGACCACTCCGCTCACCGTAGGCATCGCCAGGAGGCAGTTGCGGCGGTCCTCCAGCAGCCACAGGTTCGCCTCGTTGAAGTTCGTGACCGTCGCGCAGCCGGACGCCATGTACTCAAGCGGCTGGTAGGAGGGGTGCTTCGAGTACATGAACACCAGGCCGATGTCGCAGCCGCGGTACAGCTCGGCAACCTCTGCGCTGTTCGGAAGCACGCCGAGGTTGTCAAGCACCCCGTCGAGCCCGTGCTCGGACGGGTTGAAGACCCCTCCGGCCGAGACGATCTCTACCGCGTTGCCGTAGCGCTGCTTGATCTGCCGGAGTGCCTGCGCGCCCAGCTCGAAGCCGTTGCGCGCGTTGCGCGGGCGCCCGTAGAACACGATGCGGACGGGGCTGCCGCTCCGGGAGCGCTCGGCAGGGTGGTAGAGGTTGCGGTCCACGCCCGGTGTGAAGGCGAGCGCCTCGTTGCCGTAGGCGCGGTAGGCCTCGGCGACCCCCTCGGTGTTGGCGATTCCGGGGAAGCCGAAGCGGTAGGTCTGCTCGACGAGCCCGGCCAGCGCGTTGCCGCTGTGGAACACGGGCTCGTAGTCCTGGACGAAGTAGAACTTCGCCCCGCACTGGTTGTAGCGGAGCAGGTGATACGCCGAGTTCCACAGGGTGCAGATGCCCACGTCGCTGGACGGAAGACTTGCCTCGTCATCCCCGGGGGCCAGGGTGTGCAGCTCCATCCGCAGCGTGGGGAACGCCTGCCGGATCAGCCCTTCGATCCGGTCGAGGTCGATCGCATAGCGGTCGTACAAGACGATGCGGTTCAGAGTCCCATGCTCGCGGCTGAAGAAGTCGGCGACCCGCAGGATGGTGTGAATCCCGCCGCGGTAGGCGTTGTCGAAGGTGGGGACGAACCACGTCGCCGATCGCAGCGCTATCGGTCGCCGGCCCGGCGCGGCCGCAAGGACGGCGGCGTTCCCGGCCAGGTCCCGAGCTGAGGCATCCCAACGGGCCAGGTACTTGGCAATCGCTCGGTCTCCTGCCGTGCGCGCCGTGGTCTCCAGCCGGTCGTTCACCTCTTCGAGGAAGTCGAGGTAGCTAGGCTCCGGACCCGTCCGGGGCAGCATGAGCGGCGAGCGCCGGGAGAGGGCACGGTTCCAGAACGGGTCGCCCTCGCGCAGGTAGGGCTGGTAGAGGCGCAGGGAGCGGCGGACGTCGATCGGGTTGACAGCGATGCCTGCGCGCGACTGCTTCTCGTAGTGGAATAACCGCACCCGGGGCGTGACGACGTTGCGGTAGCCGTTGCGGAGGAAGCGCAGTCCCAGCTCCACGTCGCTCCCGGTGACGATGAACTCCTCGTCGAAGCCGCCGACGTCGCGGAAGCGGTCGGCGCGCACAGCCATGCACGCGCCTGTCACCGCCGAGCAGTTGCGGGTGTGCTCGATCATCTCCGCCGGGAGGAAGGGTGCGTGCGCGCCCGCGAAGAGGTGCGTCGCGAACCCCTGGACACCGATGACGACGCCCGCGTGCTGAATGCGCCCGTCCCCGAAGTGCAGATGCGCCCCGACCGTGCCGACGCCGTCGAGGTCAGCCAGGCCGGTGAGGTCCTCGAGCCACTCCGGAGACAGCACCCGGGTGTCGTTGTTGAGGAACACCAGGAAGCGACCGCGCGCCTGCGCTGCGGCCTCGTTGTTGATTCGCGAGTAGTTGAAGGGGCCGTCGTCGCGCAGAACCCGGATCCGCTCGTCACCGGCCAGACCGCGGAGGTACTCGGCCGTCTCCGGCTCTGTGCTGCCGTTGTCGACGAGCACCAGCTCGTAGCGCGGGTAGGTCGTCAGCCGTCGGATGCTGTCCAGGCAATCGCGCAGCAGGTCGACCCGGTCACGGAACGGGATGATGATCGACACCAGCGGCTCGTCCGGCACGCGGAAGCGGACTCGGACGCCGGTCGGCCTGACCTTGATGTCCGCACGTTGCGTCAGGCCGCGACGATCCAGCCTCTGCTCTACGAAGCGGAGCTGGTCGGCGGGTGCCGCCCGGCAGTCATCGGCCGCGGCGGCCCGGTGGAGAAGCACCGCATCCACCTTGGCGATCGTGCGGCCATGCTCATGGAGGCTCAGGAGAATCCCCCGCACGAGGTCGCGGCTCTCCTCGAGCGGTTCAGTCAGACCCCGCAGGACATCGGTCGAAACCAGGGCGCCGTTGCCGATGTAGTCGTGCTCGAGAAGCAGGTCGGGCTGAAATCCCGGCTTCAGCCGGGGATCGTCTCGGCGGCCATCGGCGTGCATCCGATCGTCATCGACCACGATCGCGGCAGGGGAGGCATCGACCAGCGCTGGCGCGACACCATCGCGCAGGTCGCCGGAAAGCGTGTCGCCCGGCGCCAGGAAGACGGTGAAGTCCTCGTCCCACCCCTTCGCCGTCCGCGCAAGCACCTCGCCCAGAAGAGTCGAGGGCTCTTGGATTACCAGGTCCATCCCAGACGGCAGGCCGCGGCGGAGCGCAGAAGCCGCAGCGGGAACGATCACCGTCGCTCCAGCACCGGCGGCCATTGCCGAACGTACGGACCGCATGACTCCGGGGAGCGTCCCCGGAGAGTCGACATCTCCCCACTTCGCAAGCACGACCGCTCGGACCGTCGGCGGGTCCTCAACCTTCGCGGGCGGCTCCTCGATCTCCGCTACGTAGCGCTGGTAGAGGCTCAGCCGGTGGGCCATGTCGGCCTCGGCAGACAACCCCCAACGATGGTCGTCCTCGCTCTGAGACACCTCAGGCGACGGCGTGGAGACCTTGGCCTCACCCAGGCGGTCGAAGCGCTCGAAAAGACGGTCGATGCGCTCGGTCGCCTTCTCTCTACCCGGCTTGCGAGCAACGCGCTCGATGGTGTCGCCGATGCGGCTTCCGAGCCGCCAGCGATTGGACTCAAGGAGCGACGAGACCTCGCGCCGCAGCTTGCGCAACAGGTCGGTCAGCTCCTCGACTTCACCCTGCAGCGCATGCACACGCTCCTGCGCCTCGACTCGCTCGGAGTCGGTGGCGCGGAGCTGTCCTTCGAGCTCCAACCGCCTCCGCTCGTTTGCGACCAGCGCCGTCTCGAGCCGGCGGAGATGCTCGACCAGGTCGTTGTGGTCGCTCACTGGTCGAAGCCCCAGTCCTCGATGACTCCAGCGAACAGGCGCCCGATCATCTCGAGCTCGTCACGGAGCTGCGCGTCCGTCTCCTCTCGCCATGAGCGCTGAGCTTCGGCGGCGATCTGGATCCCGTCCGGGGCCGGCCCTGGCATGCCCACCAGCTCACGCACCGCGCGAACGACCTCGCCCGGCGCGGTGAGGAGCTCGTCGTAGGAGACCCGCAGCGTCGGAACCGACTCCTCGATCTCCTGAAGGTGCTGGTACTGCGGTACGGCGCGGTTTGCGAAGGACTGAACCGTGAGAGGCCCCACCCACAACCGGGGGTCCTCGGCAACCGCGCGGGTCAGCTCCAGGTACACGTCTCGGGGATCTCGCGCCACGATCACGGCCCGCAGCTTGGGGAACTGACGCAGATAGCGGCGCCAGCCGTCATGGGTGTTCTCAGCGACCCCAACCTGGCGGACGTGGCGCAGCAGCTCGGGCTGCAGCTCCTCGCGGAATCGAGCGAGAAGACGGGGACCTGCGTGCTCACGGGCGAAGCCGACGAGGTCCACGTTGCGGCCGTCCCAGCGCTCCTTGTCATCGGCGCGAACCTCGAAGCGGTCGTTGGCCAGCCCCGGCAGACGGAACACCGCCAGGTCAGGATCGCGGTTCAGCGCACGCGCCAGTGGGACGGCACCCCCGCGTGGTGGCGTGGCGACGTACAGCAGCTCGTCCGGATCGCCGAGCAGGGGCAGCGGAGGGGGCTGCTCCACCGTCCCCTCGGCCGCAGGCTTCGGCTCCTCCCGCTTTGCAGGGGCGGCGCCCGGCTTGCGGATCCGCTCCGCTGGGACACCCATGGCTTCCTCGTAGCGGGGGAGCACCTCCTCCGTCGGGCCGTCCGCCAAGACGGCCCCGTGGTCCATCCACACGGTCCGAGAGCACAGCTCCCTGACGATTCCGAGGCTGTGGCTGACCAGGAACACGGTGCCCGCCGCGCCCAGCATCTCTTGGATGCGGATCTCGCACTTGCGACGGAATGCTGCGTCGCCCACCGCCAGCGACTCGTCGATGAGCAGGACGTCCGGATGCACGGCGGTGGCGATGGAGAACTGCAGTCGTGCTCTCATGCCAGAGGAGTACGCCCGCAGCGGCATGTCGATGAAGTCGCCCAGCTCGGAGAACTCGATGATCTCATCGATGCGCTGGTCCACCTCTTTGCGCGACAGCCCCAGAGCGGTACCGCCGAGGATGATGTTGCGGCGGCCCGAGAGCTCGGGCTGAAGCGCGGCGTTCACGCCGAGAAGGACGGGCACAGAGCCCGCGTACACGGCCCCCTTGGTCGGCGGGATCAGCCCGGCGACGACCTTCAGCAGCGTGCTCTTGCCCGACCCGTTCGCCCCCACGATTGCGACGGCATCGCCGGGATAGGCGGTGAGGCTGACGCCGCGGACCGCCTCGATAGCGCGGTAGGGACGCGGCTTGAACCCTCGGGCGACGAGCTTGCGCAGCGTCGGCTTGACGTCCTCGTAGACCCGGTAGGTGAGGTGGACGTCGTCGATCACCACAGAAGGCGCGTGCCCGTCGAAGGCGTCGTCGTTCTCCGACACGGCCACCGGCTCGGACACGGGCGGTTGCGTCTGCTCGCCGTTCACGGAGTGATCAGTAGCCGCGCCCATAGTCGCTTTCACGTGCTCGGAAGAACAGGAACCCGGCCAGCGCGAGACCGAGCGCCCACGCCGCCCCGATGGCCCAATGCCGTTCCGGGATCGCGGCGTCCATGAAGAGGCTGCGGATCATCGAGATGTAGGCATGGAGCGGGTTCAGCTCAAAGGCTGTCCGCAGCGGGCCCTCGGGAATGCGGTCCACGGTGTAGAAGACGCCGGACAGGTACATCCACAAGCGGGTGATGTAGGGCAGGATCTCAAGCGTGTCGCGGAAGTGGAACGTCATCCGCGCTGTGAAGAACGTTATGCCGAGGTTGAACAGGGCCTGGAGCCCTAGGGCGGGCAGGACGAGCAGCCATGTGATGCTGACGGGCTCGCCCGTCACGACCGCGGCGATCGCCATGACGGCGACGGACGGGAGGAACGCAAGGGTCTCCCCGATGACCGCCGAGATCGGCAGGACCGCCCTGGGGAACGTCAGGCTCTGGATGAGAGCCATGTTCGAGATGACCGTTCGCGCACCGGTGCTCATGGCCTTCGACGTGAACTGGAAGATGAACAGGCCGATGAGCAGGAACGTGACGTAGTTCTCGATCGCCCCGGCCTGGTTGAAGATCACGCCGAAGATGAGGAAGTACACGGCGCCCAGCAGCAGCGGGTTGAACAGGTGCCAGATGCTGCCGAGCAAGGTGTTGCGGTGCTGGGCTCGCAGGTCACCCAGGGGCACGGTGATCGTGAAATCCCGGCGTGACCAGATCTGGCGGAGATAGTTCCTCAAGGACGGCTTCACGCCCAGCTGGAAGAGCTCCCCCTGCCGACCCGGCGGAGCGCCGTGCTCCGCCGCGGTCACCGCGCAGCCCTCCGCATCCGGAGGGCTGGCGACAGCGCGGCGTGATCGAAGCGCAGCATTCTCACCTGGGAAGTCGGGTGTGGCGCGCCCGCGTTGTCCGCGTCGAGCCCGCGCAAAGCGTACACGTGAGCGTCCGAGGCCAGCCTGACCCCTCGGCCGGGGACGGCGGGTCGGGCGCGTCGGCCACCTGTCGTCGCGATCGACCGACTACGATCGCCCGCGATGAACCCGACCATCACAGCGGTCGTGGTCGCGTTCCGCTCTGCCGACCATCTGCCGGACCTTCTGCGGGCGCTCGATCAGCAGGGCGTCGACGAGGTGGTCGTCGTCGACAACGCCTCGCCTGACGACAGCGCCGATGTGGCCCGCGCGACCCTCCCCACAGTCCGCGTGGTCAGCCTGCCCGAGAATCGCGGGTTCGCAGCAGGCGTCAACGCGGGGCTGGCTGCCGCGACCGGTCACCTGCTGCTGATCGTCAACCCCGATGTTCGTCTGCGGCCGGGGGCGCTCGGGGCGCTGCGAGCTGCATCTAAGCGCCACCCGGGTGCCGTGCTCGGACCGGCGGTACGCGACGGGGATGGTCGCCTGCTGCCGACCCGCAGATCGCTTCCCACCTTCGGCTCGCTCCTCGGCGAGGAGGTGCTCATCCCGGAGCGTGCAGCTCCGGGGGGTTGGCCGCAGCGGCTCTGGAGCCGCTGGCAGAGCTACGAGAGCGAGGTCGATGCGCCCCTGCTCAGCGGCGTGTGCCTCCTGGTCCCAAGGGCTGTCTGGAGGGAGGTCGGTCCATTTGACGAGGGGTACTTCCTCTACTGGGAGGAGATCGACTGGCAGCTGCGCGCCCGAGCCCTGGGGCATCGCACGGTGCTTGTGCCCGGCTCCGAGATCGAGCACCTTCGATCGACCGCGCTCGGGCTCCATGATCCGCGTCGGGCCACGCACATGGGGCGCTCGACGCGGCGGTTCCTCCTCAAGCATCTGGGGCAGTCCCGAGGGCGCGCTGCGCTGGTGCTCCTCAGCCTGGGGCAGCTGGCCCGGTGGGCCATCCGTGCCCTGCAGGCGCTTGGAGGGGATCAGACGGCGGCTCGGCGTCGCGGTCAGCACTCAGCCTGGCTGAGCGGCGCGTGGCGCACACGTCTGCCGCGCTCCGCCGCTCCACCCGTCAGCGCGGGGACGTGGTGGGTGATCGAGCCGTTCGGACGCGGCGGCGTCGCCCAGTACGCGCGCGACGTGGCTGGTCTGCTGAGCGGCGCGGGAACGGTCGTCGTCGCAGGCGGGGACGGCGCATCCTCCTCGGCAGGAGAGCAGCTGGAGCGCTGGTTTCCGCGCAGGGGGCCCGCACCCCTTGATCGGCTCATCGCCGCTGCAGTCGGGTTGGCTCGCGCTCGACGACGCCCAGCTCGAGGTGACACGGCCTGGGTCCAGCTCGGGTTCAGACCGGGCTGGGAGCGGCTGCTCGTGGCGTCACTCCATCAGTCAGGCTGCAGGGTGATCGCCACCGTGCACAACCGCAGCCCGCACGAGCACCCCCACCGAGAGCCTGGGGTGGTCGCCGCTGCGCGGGCCTGCGACCACGTCGTCGTACACACCGCGGCTATGCAGGAGTGGGCGCGCGGTCACGGCCTGCCCACGACGCGGCTGCCGTTCCCCCCGCCGGCCGGGGACAGGGTTAGGCCCGCCGGCAGGCACACCCGCCACTCCCTCAGGCTGGGCCCGGACGACCTCGTGCTCGTGGCGATCGGCAACCTCCGCGGGTACAAGGGCATCGACGTGCTCCTGCAGGCCCTCGGGCGGCTGCCCGCCGCCAGCCCTGTTCACGTCGTGCTGGCGGGACAGAGCCACGGCTGGGACGTGGTGGGTGCGGCCGCCGAGGCCGGGGCGGCCGAGCGGGTGCGCCTGATCGAGGGCTACCTGGAGCATGGCGAGCTGCTCGATTGCCTGGACCTGGCCGACGCCGCCGTCTTGCCGTACCGCGCCATCGACCATTCGGGAGCAGGGGCGTTGGCGGCCTCCAGGGGGCTGCCCGCCGTGGCGAGCGACCTGCCAGGACTCCGCGACCTGTTCGGCGATGCGGCGCTCTATGTGCCGCCTGGGTCGGCGTCTGCTCTGGCAGAGGCGCTGGAGCGCTTGCCGGAGATGCTTCCTCAGCTGCGGGCCGCTGCGAACGCCGTGGACAGGTCGCAGGACCTTTCGGCTGACTACATCAGCTTCAGGAGAGGGTTCGAGCCGACTGGAGCAGCTCGCTGACGATGTCGGCGTAGCCGTCCGCCATATCCAGGTGCGTGTGGGAGGCCGCGCGCTCGAAGGCTGCCTGCCGCGCCGCCGGAGTGGCCAGCGTCCCCGCACGGCGCAGTGCGTCGGCCAGTCCATCCGGCCGGTCCGGGGGGTAGAGGATGCCCCCGTCCTCGGTGACCTGGCTGGTCAGGCAGCCCGCGGCCGGGGCGATGACGGGGCGGCCGAAGGACCAGGCGAGCAGCACCCCACCCGAGTTCAGCACCGCGCGGTGGGAGAACACCGCGACGTCGGCGGCGTTGAAGTAGAGCTGCAGATCCTCGTCCGGCACCTCCTCGAAGTGCCCGACGATGCGCGGATGCTCGCGGCAGCGGCGCTCCAGCTCGGGCACGGACGGGTGCCGGCCGGGCCGGCCGGCGACGACCAGCCGCAGGCGCGGCTCGTCGCGCAGCGCCTCGGAGAAGGCGTCGAGCAGCACGTCGATGCCGCGGTAGGGGCGGATGCCGCCCAGGCTCAGCAGCACCAGGTCGTCGAGGTCGAGCCCCAGCTCCAGCCGCGCCTGACGCGGGTCGACGATGTTCGGGTAGACGTCCACGTAGCTGCCGTGCGGCAGGACGCGCACCCGCTCCGGCGGCAGCACGGCGACGTCGCGGAGCAGCTCGGGCGTGTCCGGGCACATCACGTGCAGGACGTCGGCGCGGTCGGCCAGCCCCTGGCGCAGCGCCTTCTCGACGTCCGGGTAGGCGCACTCGTGCGGCAGGATGTTGTGGACCGTCCAGACGATCCGGCCTCCGGCGGCCTTCAGCTCGTCCAGCTCGGCCAGGTAGGCCCCGCAGCGGCGCTGGGCGTCGCGGCGGGAGGTCGCCGGGCCGAGGATCGTCGCCGTCCAGTGGCGGTGGTACACAAGCCGGCTGGGGTCCACGGCGCCCGACCGGACCAGCGCCATCGGGCTGTCCGTCGGCACCGCCCGCACGCCGTGCTCGGGGAGCCGCGCCGCCAGCAGCGACTGGAAGGGGTTGGTCACCCGGTAGTCGGGCGCGAACGCGACCGTGGCGGGCCGCTCGGCGCTCGCCAGCTGCTCGCGCAGGAAGGCGTCCAGCGTCCGGGCACGGTGCCGGTAGGTGTGGCGGTCCAGCACCACGCGGCGCAGCGACTCGACCTCGGCGGCGCGGGCCGAGGGGTCGGCCAGCATGCGCTCGACCACCTCGCGCAGCTCCGCCGCGCCCGCGGCGACCGGGACGCCCTCAAGGCCTGCCTCGGCCAGGCCGGAGGCGCTGTTGGTGATCGGCAGCGCCCCGCAGGCCAGCGACTCGTAGATGCGCGAGTTGAGGTTGCCGTAGGTGCGGTTGACGTCCTGGACGTCGTCCAGCACCAGCGCGACGCTCGAGTACACCGACGGCAGGGCGAAGAAGCTGACGGGGCCGAGGGCGGAGCGGCGCAGCGCCTCGGGCAGCCCGTCGTCGCGCCCGAACATCGCCAGGGGGGCGTCGAGCCGCGCCTCGACCAGGGTTCGGTGCAGCGCGCGCTCCCGGCTCCAGGAGTTCACCGTGGTCGCCAGGGTCGCGGAGCGCTCCTCGCCGGCGGGGGCGAACAGCTCCTCGTCCACGCCGATGGGCAGCAGCAGGTGCGGACCGGGGTGGACGCGTCGGACGGCGCGCAGCGACGGCGTGGAGGAGCACGCCACCGCGTCGAACAGCGCGAAGGTCGGCAGCTCGGTCCAGCGCCTGGTCTGGTTGCGGACCCAGGCGATGGTGCGCACCGGCCGGGGCAGCAGCGCCGGGTCGAAGGTGGCGGTGCGCTCGGCGACCAGCGCCATCACGAGGTCGGTGTGCTCGGGCAGGTCGTACCAGTCGTCCGGCTCGCGGTACATGACCTCGTAGCCCAGCTCTTCCAGGCGCAGGCCCAGGCCGATGGCGGTGTACAGGTCGCCACGACCCTCCTCGAGGTGCCGCGAGGACACGGCCATGACGATCCGGCCGGCGCCGGGGCTGAAGCGGTCCCGCTGGAGCGCGGCCTTGTAGGCGGCCTCCTGCCGGGTGCGAGGTGTGACAGCGATGTCCGGCGGGGGCCGGTCCGCGTTCCGCGGCGACCCGGTCGGGCTCGCCTGGCCGCGCAGGCGCCGGATCAGCGCGCGCGCCCGCTCGCTGCGCTGCAGCTCCTGCTTGAGCCGGTAGCCGGGGTACATCAGCGCCCTGCCCAGGCGCCAGGTCTTGGTCGCGTAGACCGCGTCGAGGCGGCGGTTGGCCTCGTCGAGCTCCCGCTTCAGGGCGTCGCGCTCGCGGCGCGTGCGGTCGAGCTGCGCCTGCAGGCCGGTGATGGTGGCTTCCAGCTCGGCCCGAAGCTCCTCGGGTGGGACCTCGGCGAGCCCTGCCTCCTCGTGGGGGGCTGGCTCAGGCACCGCTGACCTGCACCTCCCCGGCGACCAGGGCGTCGAGGTCGTCGCGCCGCCCGGTCACCCCCGCGCGCCCGTCGGCGAGGGCGGCCGCGACCAGCCGCTCGTAGACGGGCAGCCAGGCGGGCTCGCGCTCGGAGACCTTCTTGCGCCAGGCCGAGATCCAGCCCTGAAGGTCGTCCTCGATCACGGCCGGCTCGACGCCGCCGACGTCGCGGGCGAAGCTCAAGCGGTTCCTCACGAAGTAGTAGACGTAGTAGGGCGCCGGGAGGCGGCCGGTCGAGCGCTTGTCGTGGTCGAGCTGGGCCCGCGGCTCCTGGAGGACCTCCCACCCGGCCGCGCGTGCGCTGGCCGCGAAGTGGGTCTCCTCGAAGTACAGGAAGTAGTGCTCCGGCAGCAGGCCGATGTCGCCGAAAACCTCTCGCCGCACGAGCATGCAGGCGCCGCTCACGTAGTCGGCGGGGAAGGGGCCGTCCGTCCGAGCGCTGCGAACCGGACGGCCGTCGTCGATGTGCCAGGTCGCCCCGCCGCGGCTCCAGTCGACGGCGCCGCCGTTGCACCACACGGTCGGTGGCCTGCGGCCGTGGTAGCGCGCCAGGCCGCCCAGCAGCCCCGCCTCGGGGTGCTCCGCGGCGGTCTCGACCAGCCGCTCCAGCGTGCCCGGCTCCACTATGGTGTCCGGGTTCAGCAGCCAGACGAAGTCGACCCCCAGGTCCAGCGCGTAACGGATGCCGAGGTTGTTGCCGCCGGCGTACCCGAGGTTCTCGGCGCTCTCGATCACCGTGACCGGGCCGAGCGCGGAGCGCAGCTGGGTCGCCTCCGCCGGTTCGGCCTCGTTGTGGACGACGATGAGGCGCTGGTTGCGATAGGTGCTGCGCCGGATCGAGCGGACGCAGCGGATCGTGTCCTGCGGATGCCGGTGGTGGAGCACCACGGTCGCGACTGAGGCGGTGGGGGTCAGCACCCGCAATAGGCTACCCGAGGCATATGGAGCCCCCCTGCGGCGGGAGGGCGAGGAGGGACACGTGGTCGGCCGGATCGGAGCGGTGGTTCTGGCGGGGCGCTCCCTCCGGCTGCTGCGCTTCGGCCTCGCTCGCTGGCCGCGCGCCGAGGACGTCGACCTGGCGGTGCTGGTGCCGCCGGCCGACGCCGCAGTGGCCGCCCGAGTTCTGTACGAGCTCGAGCTCGAGGCGCAGGTGCTGCCCGCGCCGGACGGTCCCGTCGGCGCCGCGCTGGCGCGCGGGCTGTCGGCGCTGGAGTGCTCGGCCGCGCTGCTGCTGGCCGTGCCTGCCGCGCCGGCGGCCGAGGCGTTCGAGAGCCTGCTCGAGGCCGCCGACGCCGGGTTGGCCCAGCCGCTCAGCGACGCCTCCCGCCGGCTGCACCTGGAGCTGCCCGACGGCTGGGAGCCCGAGCAGCTCGCGGCCCTGGTGCGGCGTCGCGCCGAGCGCCTGCGGCCACCGCTGACGCGCCTGGACTCGCCCGTGGTGGCCGGGACGGTCGAGGCGCTGGAGGCTCTGGCCGCCGCAGCGGGCGGCTGGGAGAGCGCGGGCTGGCCCGAGCTGAGCCTGGCCGCCGGACGTGTTCCGACGGTGCTCGACGACTCGACCTGGGTGCACGTTCCGCGTCCGCTGCAGCGGTCCTGGCAGCGCGCCACCGAGTCGCTCGAGGCGCTGGAGCGCGACGTCGTCGACCTGCCGTTCGAGGTCGCTCGCAGCCTGCGCTGGAGCGTCGACGCCACCCCGGCGCCGCCGCGCACGCCCGACGAGGGCGGTGCGCTGGCGCGGCTGGGGGAGCCGCTGGACCGCCTGCTCGGAGCCGGGCCGCTGCGGCGAAGGGCGCCGGTCAGCAGGGCCGCCGCCCGGCTGCTGCGGACCCGCTCGGGACAGCGCCGCCCCGCACCGACAACGACCGCCGAGCAGCCGCCCCGCTGGCGTCAGGGCCGCACGGAGGCACCGAGCAGGCCCCCTCGGCCGGGGGTGGCGTCGGCGCTGTTCCTGCTGCCGGGGCTCGGCGCCTACGGCGGGGTCCTGTCCGTCCTGCAGATCGCGGATCGCCTGTGCCTGTCGGGCTTCCAGGCGGCCGTCGCAGCCGATGCGCCCGCCGACAGCTGGGCGCTGGACGAGCTCTCGATCGCTCCTCTGCGGACCTTCGGGTCCACCGCGGCGCTGCTCGAGGGCCTGCCGCCGGCGGGGGTGGTGGTCGGGACCCGCTGGGACACCTGGCCGCTTGCGCTGGAGCTCGCGGAGCGCTGGCGCGCGACGCCGCTGGCCTTCGTCCAGGACGACGAGCTCGCCCAGCTGGAGGACGGCAGCGAGGAGCAGGCCGCAGCGGCCGCCGCGCTGTCCGCCATCGAGCACAAGGTGGTCAAGAGCCGCTGGCTGGCCGAGCGGGTCGAGGCCGCCGCCGGAGGAGAGGTCCACCGCATCCCCCTCGGCCTGGATCTCGACGTCTTCCGGCCGCGCGCGGTGGTGGCGCCGGCGCGCCCGCTGGTCGTCTCGGCCGCCCGGCCAGGGGTGGCCCACCGCAACTTCGACGGCACGGTCGCGGCGCTGCGACTGGTGACGGCCGCGCGGCCCGACGCTCTGCCGACGTTCTTCGGGCACCGCTTTCCGCCCATCGAGGGGCTCGAGCACGACCACCGCGGACGCCTTCAGCAGGAGGAGGTGGCGGAGCTGCTGAGCTCGGCCGCGGTGCTGGTGGACGCCTCGACCTGGCAGGGCTTCGGCCGCCCGGGGCTCGAGGCGATGGCCTGCGGCACCCCCGCGGTGCTCACCCCCCACGGCGGAATCGCGGAGTACGCCGAGGACGGCGTGAACTGCCTCACCGCCGAGCCGACGGACCCGCAGGCCGTGGCCGCCGCGGCCCTGACGTTGCTGGAGGATCGCGCGCTCGCCGGACGCCTGGCGGAGGCGGGGCTGGAGACGGCGCGCCGGTTCGACGCCGCGGTCGAGGCCTCCCGCTGGGCCGAGCTGCTCCGCGGGATCCTGCCGTGAGCGAAGAGCATGAGGCATCATTGAACGACCGCACGCCGCAACGTCGCCGACGATCGCGCGAGAGAGTGCACGAGGAGCTGCAGGCAACCACCACGCCGGACTCCCGGCCCTTGCCGGAGGTCCGCCCGCCCCTGCTCTCGCGCCTGAACGCGCGCGGCATCCGGCTCCTCCAGCCCGCGGACGCGCTGGCGCTGTTCTCGTCGATGGTGCTGATCAACCTGGCCCGCTTCGGGCTGAGGTGGCCCACCTACCCGCTGAGCCACTACATGGTCGGCTTCGCGATGGCCACGGCGGTGTGCATCGCGGTCTTCTACTTCGGCGGCCTGTACGAGCGCGAGGTCGGCCTGGGCTCGCGCCCGCGCCTGCCGCGGATCATGGCCCTGGTCGGCCTGGCGGTGCTGATCTGCGGTGGCGCTGCCCTGGTCACCGGTCGCTACCTGATGCCGCGCATCAACCTCGCCGTGCTGTTCGTGGTCGGCTCGTTCGCGGTGGCCGCCAACCGGCGGGTGGCGCGCTGGCTGCGCGTCCGCCGCGAGGGCCTGCCGCGGCTGCTCCTCGTCGGCGCTCCCGACGAGGTGAACCTGGCCCGCAAGCACCTCGACTCGGTCCAGGACTGGGTCATCGCCGGCGAGGCGGCGGACGTCGAGGACCTCCTCCAGCGCGTCGAGGCCACCGGTGCCACGGACATCCTGGTGCTGTCCAGCCGCCTGCTGCCCGACATCTATCCGGAGCCGCTGACCAGCCTGGAGCAGCGCGGCATCGGGCTGCTCCAGGTGGTGACCGCCCGCGACAGCCTGCTCGGCCTCCAGAACGTCCGCGAGATGGCCGGGATGCCGGTGGTGGCGCTGTACTCGCACGTGATGCCGCGCTCGCAGCTGCGGCTGAAGCGGGTGCTCGACCTCGTCCTGCTGGTGGCGATGGCCCCGGTGGCGGTGCCGCTCATCGCCCTGCTCGCCCTGTACGTGCGCGTCGTGGCCGGCAGCCCGGTGCTGTACCGCCAAGAGCGCGTCGGCCAGGACGGCAAGCGCTTCACGATCGTCAAGTTCCGCACGATGATCGCCGACGCCGAGGCCGAGACCGGTGCGGTCCTGTCCGAGCGCGACGACCCGCGCGTCATCCCGGCCCTGCGCTGGGTGCGGGCCATGCGCCTGGACGAGCTGCCGCAGCTGTGGAACGTCCTCGCCGGCGAGATGTCCATCGTCGGACCCCGCCCGGAGCGGCCCGAGCTGGCCGACCGCTTCGAGGTCCTGATCCCCGGTTACGGCCGCCGGCACGAGGTCCCGCCGGGCATCACCGGCCTGGCCCAGGTGCACGGCCGCTATCACACGGACCCCGAGTACAAGCTCGGCCACGACATCCAGTACCTGGTGAACTGGTCCGCGGTGCTGGACCTCCAGATCCTGCTGCGGACGGTCTGGGTCGTCCTGACGCGGCGGCTGTAGGCCGCTTGCTGCTGAGCCCGGCGCGCCGCTTCCTGGGCCGTCGCGCCGACGGGTCCGTGCGGTAGCGTCGGCGGCGATGGAGGGCTCGCTCTTCGACCCCACGCCGCCCGACCCGCGCGCTCACGTGCCGGCGGGGGCGCCGCTGGCCGCGCGGATGCGACCGCGTAGCCTCGACGAGGTGGTCGGGCAGCGGCACCTGCTGGACGAGGGCGCGCCGCTGCGCGCGGCCATCGAGCGCGACCGCCTCGGCAGCATCCTCCTTTGGGGGCCACCCGGGACCGGCAAGACCACGCTCGCTCACGTCATCGCGGCCACCACCAAGGCGGCGTTCATGGAGCTGTCGGCGGTCACCGCGGGGGTCAAGGACGTCCGCGCGGTGGTCGACCAGGCCCGCGTCCGCCGTGATCAGACCGGCCGCAAGACGGTCCTGTTCGTGGACGAGATCCACCGCTTCAACAAGTCCCAGCAGGACGCCCTGCTGCCCGGCGTCGAGGACGGCTCGGTCACGTTGATCGGCGCGACCACCGAGAACCCCAGCTTCGAGGTCAACGCGCCGCTGCTGTCCCGCTCGCTGCCGTACCGGCTCGAGCCGCTCACCGACGACGAGGTCCGCACCGTCATCGAGCGGGCGCTCAGCGACGAGCGCGGGTTGCCGGACGTCACCGTCGACGAGGACGCGATGGCCGCCCTGGTCGCCGCCGCGGACGGCGACGCCCGCGCCGCCCTGACCGCGCTCGAGGCCGCGGCGGCGGTGTCGAGCGCCGTCACCGTCGAGGTGGTGCGCTCCGCGCTGGCGCGCCCGAACCTGCGCTACGACAAGGCCGGCGACAACCACTACGACCAGGTGAGCGCGTTCATCAAATCGATGCGCGGCTCGGATCCGGACGCGGCCGTGTACTGGCTGGTGCGGATGCTCGCCGCGGGGGAGGACCCGCGCTTCCTCGCCCGGCGGATGGTGATCCTGGCCGGTGAGGACATCGGGCTGGCGGACCCGAACGCCCTCGTCATCGCCACCGCGGCCTTCACCGCGCTCCAGCAGGTCGGCCTGCCCGAGGCGCGCTACGCGCTGGCCGAGGCCGCGATCTACCTGGCCCTGGCGCCCAAGTCCAACAGCATCACCACCGCCCTGAGCCGTGCCGACGAGGCCGTGCGGCGGCTGGGCAACGCGCCCGTCCCGCCGCATCTGCGCGACGCCCACTACCGCGGCGCGGCGCGCCTGGGCCATGGCGAGGGCTACCGCTACCCCCACGACGACCCGCGCGGGTGGGTCGAGCAGCGCTACCTGCCTGACGGCCTCGCGCCCGGCGGCCTCTACCGACCGTCCCCGCACGGCGAGGAGGCGCGGCTCGCCGCCGAGCTCGACCGGCGCCGGCGCTCGAGGGACCGCGACCACGAAGGCCCCGGAGGCGGCCGGTAGGCGGGTCGCCCGGAGCCTGTGGTCGCCGACGCGGCCTCGCCCTACCCTGAGGATGATGGACAGCCAGCAGGCCGCGAGGTATCCCGAGGCCCCCGCGCCGCCTCGTCGCGCCACACCTGCCGCGGAGCCGATCGACGGCGGCGTCTCGACCCGCCTTGACGGCGGGCGCTCCATCCCGCGCGAGGCCGTCGCCAGGGTCATCGCCCGAGCCGCCGAGCTGGAGCAGGAGCGCGGCGCCGCCGAGGGCACCGAGCTGGACGAGCGGGCCTTGCTGGAGATCGGCGAGGACGTCGGCCTGTCCCCGGAGCTGGTCCGCGCGGCCCTCGACGAGTACAGCGCCGGCATGCTCGACCGGCGCCAGCGCAAGACGCTCATCGGACCGCGGACGCTGATCGTCGAGCGCACCCTGCCCGGCACCCTCGAGCTCGTCGAGCCCCGGCTGCGCGGCTACCTTCAGGACAACCTGTTCGAGTGCTGGCGACGGTCGGGTGGCCGGTCGGTGTGGCGCCCACGCGAGGGCCTCCTCGCCTCGGTCCAGCGGACCGTCAAGAAGCTCGCCAACGGGCGTGTTCTGCGCGACGTAACCGAGATCTCCGTCGGCGTCGTCGAGGTGCCCGCCGCCGAGGGGCAGGAGCCCGGTGTGCGCATCCGCCTCGAGGTCGAGGCCCGGGCGCTGCGCGAGGGGCTGATCGCCGCTGCCCTCAGCGGCGCCGTCATCGGCGGGGTTGGCGGGATCGCTGCCGCCGTCGTGGCGATCGTGATCGGCGAGCCGCTGCCGCTGCTGGGCGTCCCGGCCGGCGGCGCCATCGCGGCCGCCACCTACTACGGCCCGCGGCAGGCCTACCTCCGCAGGCTCGAGGAGATCGAGTTCTTCCTCCAGAGCGGGCTCGACCGGCTGCGGGGCGGCTAGCCGGACAGCCCAGGATCCGAGCGGCGTCCGCCCCCTCGGCTAAGGTGCGCACGATGCACGCCGTGATCCTGGCGGGCGGCAAGGGCACGCGCCTGCGCCCCCTCACCGACACCCGCCCCAAGCCGCTGATCCCCTTCGTGGGCGAGCCCTACGCCGCCGGGCTGCTGCGCCGGCTCGCCGCCGTCGGCTGCGACCGCGCGACCTTCCTGATCGCCCAGGACCCGGAGCCGTTCGCTGCTCTGCACCCGGTCGCCGCGGAGCTGGGCGTCCGCGTCGAGGCTCTGACCGAGGAGACGCCCCTTGACACCGCCGGGGCCGCCCGCCGCCTCCTGCGCGACGCCGACGACGGACCGGTCCTGGTCTGCAACGGCGACGTGCTTACCGACCTCGACCTCGCGGCTCTGCTGGCCGCGCACGAGCAGGCCGGGGCACGCGCCACGATCGCCCTGACCAGGGTCGAGGACACGTCGAGCTTCGGGGTCGTCGTGTGTGACGACGCCGGCCGGGTGCGGCGCTTCGTCGAGAAGCCCCCGCCGGGCACGCTCGACGCCGACACCGTCAACGCCGGCACCTACGTGCTGTCCCCCGGAACGTTCGACGCCTTCCCGGGCGACGGTCCGCTGTCGTTCGAGCGGGCCGTGTTCCCAGGCCTGGTCGAGGCTGGCGAGGTGGTGCAGGGCTTCGCCGCGGACGCCTACTGGGCCGACCTCGGCACACCGCAGCGCTACCTGGACGGAACCCTGGCCGTGCTGGAGGGGCGCTGCACCTGGCCGCTCCCGCCCGGCCTGCGGCGCGCCGGCGCGGCCGCGCTGGTCCACGACGAGGCCGAGGTGGCCGAGGCCGACATCGGGCGCGGCGTGGTCATCGGACGGGCCTGCCGGATCGGGGCCGGGACACGGATCGAGCGCGCAGTGCTGTTCGACGGGGTCGTGGTCGAGCCGGATGCGCACATCGACGGCGCGATCGTTGGCGAGGGCGCGCACATCGGCGCCGGCGCCCACCTGGAGCCCGGAGCGGTCGTCGCCGACGGCACGAGCGTCCCAGCAGGGGAGCGGCTCGCGGGCGCCTGGGCCTGAGCCGGGACGTCAGCCGGCGAAGACCTCGTCCAGCCAGGTCGCCAGCACGTTGACCACCGAGGGGTCCACCTCGGTGCCGAGGTCATCCAGCTCGATCGCACCCGGATCGCTGGTCCCGAGGTAGGTCAGGGCGTGGGTGATCCCGGGCAGGACCTGGACGGCGCCGTCGCTGATGTGCTGCTCCCAGGCGCGGATGTCATCCGGGGAGACGTTCCAGTCCTCCTCGCCGCCGAGGGCGTAGATCGGGATCGAGGCCGCCGACACCAGCTCGGGCGCCTCGGTTGACCTTCTCACCCACGACGCCCAGAACGCCGGCGAGGCGCCCCCGATGTCGTCGCCGCTCATGTCGCCGCCGGCCACGGCCTCCACGTCCTGCGCCAGCTTCCGGGCGTCCTCGATGGCGCTCTCCGCCGCGGCGCCCTCTTGACCGGTCGCCTCGACGAGCCAGGCGAGCGTCTCCGCCTGCTGGGCGAGGACGTCCTGGATCGGGGCCGCGGGGGTGGAGACCAGCATGGCTGCGGCGAGGTCGCGATCCAGCAGGTGGGCGACGATGTGCCCGCCCTGGCTGTGCCCCACCGCGACCACGTCGCTCACATCGGGGCGCGCGGCCAGGAAGTCGATGGTCGCGCCGGCGTCCTCGACGAAGGTGTCGACCGTGACGCTGTCCGAGGGCTCGGGGTAGCCGTTCTCAGCGCAGCCGTTGGACGGCCCGCAGGTCCGCTTGTCATAGGTGAGGACCGCGTAGCCGCGCTGGCGCAGCCCCTCGGCGAGGTCGGCGTACACCGGCACCTGCTGCGGCAGCGTCAGCCCGAGCTGACCCGGGACGATGCCGTCGCGGCTCAGCGGGCCCGAGCCGTGGACGATCACGACGGCCCGGTAGGGCGGCTCGGCTTCCGGCAGGCGCAGCGTCCCCTTGAGCTCCATGTCGCCCGCCGGGATGGTGACCTCCTCGGAGCCCACCGGAGTGGCCTCGTCGGTCGCGCCGTCGGACGCCTCCTCGGCTGTCTCCGCTCCATCCGTAGGAGCGTCGTCGGCGTCGTCCCCGGAGCCGGCGCAGGCGGCCAGCGTGGCTACGACCAGAGCGGTCGTCAGCAGGCGACGGAGCAGCGCAGCCAGACCGGGCTGATGCTGGGGGAGGTGGTGGGGCCGCTGGAGATGCATGCGGCAACCCTATTCCACGAGGGGTGGGAGGGGGTGAACCGGCCGTGGCGCCCGCCGCGCCAGGCCGGTCCCCTCCCCCGTAGGGCTCGGGACGCCGCCCCCTGATCGTCCCGTCGTGGCGCTCGCCTCGCCACTCCCGCCCTCGAGGATCTGCGGTCCGCTGTCATCAGCGTCCCGCCGTGGTGGCCAGTGACTCGATGTGACCTGCGGTCGGCCAGCCGTGCTTGCCGACGGTGCGGACGCGGATCAGGGTCTCGGCGTGGCCGTTCAGGGTCCAGCCCCGGCCGTGCCCGCTCTCCGGCAGCGACCCGGTCTCGAGGCCGATCGCCCGGACGTTGAACTGGGTGCGCATTCGGATTGCTCCTGTGGCTGGTCGGCGTCTGCTGTCGACCTGATGTTGCGCCCGGAGGGCGGCGCGGTCTGTAGCGGCGGCAACACGACGACTGTCAGCAGGAGCACGCGGGGGCCACGCGGCATGGCCCCCCGGGGTGGATGTTGTTCTCGACGCACATGTGCGCCGAAAACAACATCCAGCCTGTGTTGGGCTAGGTGTCGGCGCGGCGCAGAGCTCGGGTGCCTAGCCACAGCCCGAGCACGGCGAGCAGCGCGGCCGCCAGCGTCCCCTGCAGCACCACCGCGTCGCCGAGAGGGCCGGCGAACAGGCTGCGCAGGGCCTCGGCGATGTAGGTGACCGGGTTGACCCGACCGGCCGCCTGCATCCAGCCCGGTCCCATGTCCAGGGGCAGCATCAGCCCCGACAGGAACAGCAGCGGGAACGTGATGCTGGACTGGACCATGTAGAAGGTCTCCTGCGTCTTGCGGCAGGCGACCGCCAGCGCGTGCGACAGCGCACCCACGCCGACCCCGAACACGCCGAGGAGCAGGAAGGCCGCCACCACGCCGAGGGGGTGCGGCCGC
Source organism: uncultured Actinomycetota bacterium (assembly GCA_964629825.1). Classification (GTDB taxonomy): domain Bacteria; phylum Actinomycetota; class Nitriliruptoria; order Euzebyales; family Egibacteraceae; genus CAZVUW01. The sequence goes on along the minus strand of CAZVUW010000009.1, from coordinate 7,981 downwards.
AGCCCGAACGGCAGCATCACGAGGACGATCACCACGCCCTGGGCGAGCAGGGTGGCGACGTCGTTGAGGGTCCGGCCGACGAGCAGAGCGGTGCGGCTCATCGGGGTCACGAGCAGGCGCTCGTGCGAACCGGTCTGCATCTCCGTCAGCAGCATGTAGCCGCTCCCGGTGGTGCCGAACAGCGCCAGCATGACCAGCACGGCCGGGACGAACCACAGCCACTGATCGCCGGCCTGGCCGCCGGAGCCCGGCTCCGCGATCACGCCGCTCAGAAGCGGGCCGAACAGCGCCAGGAACACCAGCGGCTGGAGCATCCCGAAGATGAGGCCGAACGGCTCCCGAACGCTGGGCAGCGCCTGGCGGATGAAGACCGTCAGAGCGTCCCGGACGGGGGAGGGGCGGGTGGTGGTGGTCATCGCGTCACCTCCAGGTGGGCGGGCTGCTCGACCTCTACCTCGGCTTCGGCCGGCGCCTCGGCCGCGGCCTCCTCGCGCAGGCTGCGGCCGGTGAGGTTAAGGAACACGTCGTCGAGGGTGGGGCGGGTCACCTCGGCCGAGGTCACGCCGATGCCGCGGCGGTCTAGCTCGCGCAGGTAGACGGGCAGGACCTCGGCGCCGTCGGGGAGGCGCAGCTCCACCAGTCCGTCGGCGGTCCTCAGGTCATGCGCCGAGCCGAGGTGCTCGGCAACGGCCAGCGCCTGGGTCGCCTCAGTCGGGTCGGCCAGGCGGACCGCCATCCGATCGCCTGCCAGGTTGGCCTTCAGCTGCTCCGGCGGGTCGTCCGCGATCACGCGGCCGTGATCGATGATGAGGACGCGCTCGGCCATCGAGTCGGCCTCTTCGAGGTAGTGCGTGGTCAGCAGGATCGTGACCCCGAGGCGGTCGCGGATGTCGAAGACGTGCTGCCACAGGTTGGCGCGGTTCTGCGGGTCGAGGCCAGTGGAGGGCTCGTCGAGGAACAGCACCGGCGGGGCGTGGACAAGCCCCATGGCGATGTCGAGGCGTCGGCGCTGCCCGCCGGAGAGGCTGCCGCCAGTTCGGCGTGCCAGCGGAGTGAGCTGGAAGGCCTCGAGCAGCTCGTCGGCGCGCGCGCCGGCCTGCGACCAGCCGAGGCCGTACGCCCGGCCCTGCAGGACGAGCTCGTCGCGGACGCGGTGATAGTGGCCGGCGCCGTTGCCCTGGCCGATGTAGCCGAGCAGGCGTCGCACCTGCGCCGCCTCCGTGACGACGTCGTGGCCGCCGACGCTGGCTCGTCCGGAGGTCGGCTCGAGCAGCGTGGTCAGCATCCTCAGGGTGGTCGACTTGCCGGCTCCGTTGGGACCGAGGAGCGCGACGACGGCGCCCGCCTCGATGTCCAGATCCACACCCCGGACGGCCTCGACCTCACCGGCTCGGGAGCGGAAGACCTTGGTGAGCGACTCCGCCTTTATCATGGGCGCCTCCCTGTGTCGTACAATGTACGGTACAGCGTACGACTTGCGGGGTTCGGGCGCTACCCTCAACTCGACATGGCCAACAACCGGCGCATCGACGACCCCGCCCTTCTGCGGCTCCTGTGGCAGGTGGACGAGGAGCCCTCGACGCGCTCCGGGCTCACAACGGACGCGGTGGTCGAGGCCGGCGTCGCGCTGGCCGACGAGCGGGGCCTCGACGGCCTGACGATGCGGGCGGTGGCCGAGCGCCTCGGCGTCGGGACGATGTCCCTGTACACCTACGTGCCCGGTAAGGAGGAGCTCGTCCTGCTGATGCAGCACCGCGCCATCGGCGAGCTGCTGCCCGGTGCACGGGTCGAGGGCTGGCGCGCGGGTCTGCGAACCATGGCCGAGGAGCACTGGGGCCTCTACATGCGCCACCCCTGGCTGCTCGACGTGCCGCTGCGGCGACCGGCCCTCGGCCCCAACCACCTCGACCGCTACGAGCACGAGCTGCGCATAGTCGACGGGATCGGCCTCACCGACCACGAGATGAACGCGGCGATCGAGCTGGTGCAGGGCCACGTCGCCGGCGCGGCCAAGCGCCTGCGCAGCATCCGCAGCGACGCGGACGCGTCTGGGATGAGCGATGACGAGTGGTGGTACTCGGTGCTGCCCACGCTGACCCAGGTGCTGGCCGACCGCGACTACCCCGTGTCAGGGCGGGTCGGTCAGGCCATCGGTGCGCCGCATCTGGACACCAGCTACCTGCTGGAGTTCGGCCTGGAGCGGATCCTTGATGGGCTCGAGGCGCTGGCGGAGTCCCGCCGGGGGGAGCGAGCGCCCGAAGCGCGGTAGGCTGGTCCGCTGCGCGGAACCGCGCACGTGAGCGTCAGGAACGGAGGAGGCGGCATGGCAGCGAGCATGGTGGTGAGGTTCCGTGGCCGCCCGCAGGCGCACGCCACGGGATCAGCGGCGGCGCTCGCTGGGGCAGAACTTCCTCGCCTGGCCCTCCGTCGTCGAGAGGTTTCTCGGCAGCGCTGACCTCAGCCAGGACGACCGCGTCCTGGAGCTCGGCCCCGGAACAGGGGCGCTGACCCTTCCGCTGGCCCGCGTGGTTGCGCGGGTGATCGCAGTTGAGCGGGACCCGGTGTGGGCTCGCCGTCTGCGCCAGCGCGTCCAGGAGGAGGGGCTGGCCGACCGCGTGCGGGTGGTGACCGGCGATCTGCGCCAGCATCCGCTGCCCGAGGGCCCGTACCGCGTGGTCTCCAACGTCCCGTTCGGGGTGACGACGGCGCTGCTGCGCCGCCTGCTGGACGACCCCCAGCGCGGGCCTTCGCGCGCGGACCTGCTCGTCCAGCGCGAGGTGGCGGTCAAGCGCGCGCAGGTCCCGCCCTCGTCGCTGCTGTCGGCGCGCTGGGCGCCCTGGTGGTCGTTCGAGCTCGGACCGGTCGTGCCGCGTCAGGCGTTCCGGCCGGTTCCGCGCGTCGACGCGGCCTGGCTGGTCGTGCGCAAGCGCGAGCCGGCGGTGCTGCCACCGTGGCTCGCGCCCTCCTTCGAGCAGGCGCTGCGGGCTGCGTGGGAGCCGCCGGCGGGGGTGAACCGGCGACGCTGAGTTCACCCTGTGCTGCGCCCCCTGCGCCCCTCCTCCTCGATGGCTGGACGGTTGGGTGGCTGATCGGCCACCCAACCGTCCACCCATCCCTGGGGGGCGTGCGGCAACCGCGCGGGGTCAGCCGCGGGCTCAATGGATGGACGGTTGGACCGAAGGCGAGTGGGGCGAGTGGACGGTGGCCCGGCGAGGCGGTCAGCGCTTGGCCGCAGCCCCCTCGACGATGCCCAGGAGAACCACGGCCGAGATCACCGCCACGATGAACCCGATGACGTTGAGCTCCCAGATGTCGCCGGTGCCCAGAAGGTTCGCGATCACCCCACCGATGACCGAGCCTGCGACGCCGAGCAGCAGCGTGCCGAGCAGGCCGATCTTCTGGCGACCGGGCTTGAACAGCCGTGCTAGGGCTCCGATGATCAGGCCGGCGACGATGAATCCGATCATGCAAGGCTCCTTGGTCGGATGACACGCAGGGGTGACCGGCGACTGCCGTCGGCGAACCCGCAGCGCTGGGCGGCCCATCATGGTTACGTCGGTCGCCCGGCATCAACCCCCCGGATGGGCGCTCTGGCGCTGATGCTCGGCCGCATCAGCGCCGACCAGCCGCCGTCGCCGCGGCAAGGCGAGGGAGACCGCCCCGCCCGGCCCCGCCCCGATCCAGATGCGACCGCCATGGGCTTGGACGAGCTCCCGCGCGATCGCAAGGCCCAGGCCGGCACCGCCGCTGCGCCGCTCGCGGGCCGCGTCGGCGCGGGAGAAGACCTCGAACGCCCGCGCCGCGAACTCGGGCGGGAAGCCCGGTCCGTCGTCGTGCACGGCCACGGTGAGCTCATCCTCGTCGCAGGAGAGCGCAACCCGAACGGTGCTGCGCGCATGGCGGAGTGCGTTGTCCAGGAGGTTGCGCAGGACGCGGTTGAGCGCCTGGGCATCGCCGAACACAACCGGTGCGATCCCGTCCGCGTCGAGCACCAGCTCGGCGTGCACCCCGCGCGCGGCGGCCAGGGGCGCTATGGCCTCGAGGGCGGCCTCGGCCACCTCCGGCACATCGACCTCGACACGCTCCAGCTGGACGTCTCCGGCCTCGAGCCGAGCGAGGACGAACAGGTCCTCCACCATGCTCTGCAGGAGGTCGACGTCCCTCGCCATGGCGGCGAGGTAGCGGTCCGGCTCGGTCGCCACCCCGTCCTGCAGGGCCTCGATCGCGGCGCGCAGGCTGGACAGCGGGGTGCGCAGGTCGTGTCCGACCGCGGCCAGGAGGCGCCGGCGGGCGGCCTCGCCGCGTTCGCGTTCGGCCTGGAGCCGGGCCAGCCGGTCCACCATGCGGTCGATCGAGGCGGCCAGGGCACCGACCTCGTCGCGCCGGTCGATGCGGGTGCGGACGCTGAGGTCGCCCTCGGCGACGCGGTGCGCGGCCGCTGCCAGCCGCCCCAGGTCCGCGGTGAGCGGCCCTGTCACGCCGATCGCGACGAGCACTCCGAGCCCGGTGCCCAGCACCAGGGCGGCGACCACCAGCCGGACGTCGCCCGGGGCCAGGAACATCGCCGCGGCGGCACCGGCGACCACGGCGCCGGACAGCGCGATGGCCGAGACCGCGACGACCAGGATCGTCACCCGCAGCGTCGGCAGGCGGTGGTGCACCCGCGTCAGCCACCAGCCGATCGCGCCTGCCACGGCGGCCGCCACGGCGAAGACCCAGTAGAGGGTCGCGCGCTCCTGGGCGCTGAGCTGCATGGCGGCGTCGCTGAGCACGAGGGTCAGCCCGACGATCAGGACGACGAGCGCGACCGCGGCTCTCACGGCTCGAACCGATAGCCGACGCCGCGCACCGTGACCAGCCAGCGAGGGCTGCGGGGGTCGCGCTCGATCTTGTGGCGGAGGTGGCCGACGTGGACGGTCACGGTCGCCGGATCCTGCCACTCCGCCGAGGAGTCCCATACGTGCTGGAGGAGCTGCGCCCGTGAGAAGACCTGTCGCGGAGAGCGCGCCAGGAAGGCGAGCAGGTCGAACTCGCGGCGGGTCAGCTCCACCGGGGTCCCGTCGCGTCGCACCTCTCGGCTGGCCTCGTCGATCTCCAGGCCGTCGAAGCGGAGGGTCTCCGCGCGCGCGGGCGCACCTGCGCGGCGGAGCACGCTTGCGACCCGCACGGTCACCTCTCGCGGCGAGAACGGCTTGACCACGTAGTCATCGGCGCCAAGCTCGAGCCCGAGCACGCGGTCGTCCTCGGCGCCCTTGGCGCTCAGGAGGATCACGGGGGTCGAGGCCCGGCGCCGCAGCTCTGTCAGAACGGTCATGCCGTCGACCGCGGGCAGCATCAGGTCTAGGACCACGAGGTCGAAGGAGCCTTCATCGAGCGCGTTCAGGGCCGCTGCTCCGTCCGCCACCGCGGTGACGGTGCGACCGTCCCGCTCGAGGTAGCGGGTGAGCACCTCGCGGACCATGGGCTCGTCGTCGACGACGAGGACGCGGGACGACCACGACTGGCCCTGCCTGCTCTGGGCGGGCCGGGAAGTCGCGGGCGCGGGCCCTCCGCTGATCACCGCCGAATCGTAGGCACCCCGTCGACCCGTCGCTGCCGGCAGCCGCTCGGCTTTCGCGAAACTTTCGATGGCCTTTGCGCTGGCTTGCGCTCGATCAGCGCAACTGGTGCCACGTGTCCCGACCGAGGAGGAATTCGTGCGCGCCAACAAGCTGATGACCCTTGCCGTGGTCGCTCTGCTGAGCCTGGGCCTGGAGGCCTGTGGAGAGCCGGCGTCCGAGCCTATGGACGAGGCCACCGAGCCCATGGACGAGGCCACCGAGCCGATGGACGAGGGCACGGAGCCGATGGAGAACGGCACGGAGCCTATGGACGACGCCACCGGCAGCATGGACGATGAGACGGAGCCGATGGCCGAAGAGACGATGGAGCGGTGACGCACGTCGACGCACCCCCGGCACGCGCGGCAGACCAGTCGCGCGACACGCCTCCGCGCGGGTCCGCTCTGGCTGGCGTGGCTGCTGCTCTGGTCGCGGTCGGGGTCGCCGAGCTGGTCGCCGGTCTGCTGCCGGGTGGTCGATCGGTCATCGACGCCGTAGGGGACCGCATCATCGACCTCACCCCCGGGCCGGTGGTGCGCTTCGCGATCGACGTGTTCGGGTCGGCGAACCGGCTGGTGCTGCTGACGTCGGTGGCTGTGGTGATCGTGGGCGCCGGCGCGCTGGTCGGAATTGTCGCGGCCCGGCGCTGGGCCGTGGCGCCGGCGTCCTTCGCGGCGTTCGCCGTCCTGGCTGCCGCGGTGGGCCTCAACGACAGCTTCATGACGCCGCTGAGCGCTATCGCCGCGCCAGCTGTCGGTGCCGTGGCAGGGGTGCTGCTGCTCCGATGGCTGCTCGCGTTGGCGGCCGTGGCGGTGCCGGCTTCCGAGGACGTCCAGGCCGATCCCGCGGCGGGGACGGGCGCGCGGCGGCGCTTCCTGCAGATGGCCGGGGTGGCGACCGCGGCCGCGGCGACCGCGGGCTTCATGGGGCGGGTCCTGCAGCGTGCCTCGGAGCCAGCCGTGCGCGCCTCGGCCGTGTCGCTTCCTCGGCCCGCCGACTCCCTGCCGCCGCCCCCGGCCTCGGCAGCCCTGGAGGTCGAGGGCATCTCGCCGCTCATCACGCCGAACGAGGACTTCTATCGGATCGACACGGCCCTGTTCGTGCCGCGGATCGACGCCAGCTCACACGTCGTGCGCGTGACCGGGATGGTGGATCGGCCGTTCGAGCTGACCTACGCGCAGCTGCTGGAGGAGGCCGACACCGAGGCCGACGTGACCCTCGCCTGCGTCTCGAACGAGGTCGGTGGGCGGCTGGTCGGCAACGCCCGCTGGCAGGGCGTGCCGTTGGAGCGGCTGCTGCGGAGGGCCGGCGTGCGGCTAGGAGCCGATCAGGTCGTCGGGCGCGCGGTGGACGGATGGACGGCCGGCTTCCCGCTCGAGGTGGCGCTCGACGGGCGGCCCGCGCTGGTCGCGGTGGGCATGAACGGCGAGCCGCTGCCCGCGCGCCACGGCTACCCCGCGCGGCTGGTCATCGCCGGCCTGTACGGCTACGTGTCGGACACCAAGTGGCTGTCCGAGATCGAGGTGACCACCTTCGACGCTGTGCAGGGCTACTGGATCCCGCGCGGCTGGGCGCGGGAAGGGCCGATCAAGACGCAGTCGCGCATCGACGTGCCACGGCCGGGCGCGCAGCTTCCGGCGGGTCCAACCGCCATCGCCGGCGTCGCCTGGGCGGGGGAGCGGGGCATCGAGGCCGTCGAGGTCTCGATCGACGACGGTCGGTGGCTGCCGGCTCGCCTAGCGGACGAGCTGGCCGAGACGACCTGGCGGCAGTGGGTTCTCACCTGGGACGCCACTCCGGGTCAGCACACGCTGAAGGTGCGCGCCACCGACGGTGACGGCGAGACGCAGACGGCCGAGCGCCGCCCGCCCGCGCCGGACGGTGCGACGGGCCACCACACCGTCCGCGTCACGGTGACCTGAGTCTCGCGCGACACCCCGTTCCACCACTCTCGGACCTCCCGCCGCCCCGACGCTTGGATATTTGGCCCGAGATGCCGGGCCAAGTGTCCAACCGTGGGGATGGGGGCGCGGGGTGGGCGGGTGCGCGGTCTGACGCTTGGACATTTGGCCCGAGATGCCGGGCCAAATGTCCAACCGTCGCGGGGGTGACGCGGACCACGGGGGGGCGCGGACGCGGGGGATGGCGCGGACGCGGGGGATGGCGCGGGGCTAGGCGGATAGCGCGGGGCTAGGCGGATGGCGCGGGCCGGGGACCGGGGCGGGCACGGAGCGGGAGCCGAGCCGCTCCCGCGGCGCCGCCCTCACGCCGTGAGGTTCGACCTCACGCCATCCAACCCGAATAGGCGGAACCCAAAGGAGTCACGCATGACCACGATCGCAACCGACCGAACCGAGGAGCTATCCGCGCGGCTGTTCGAG
>CAZVUW010000008.1:29564-55235 GCA_964629825.1 uncultured Actinomycetota bacterium | reverse complement strand
CCAGCGGTTGGTCGCGTCCTGCACCATCTCCCGCTGCTCGTCGGTGCCCTGCATCATCGTCATCAGGAGCTCGTAGCCCTGACGCTGGTGGAAGGACTCCTCCTTGCAGATGCGGATCATGGCCCGCGCGTAGGGGCCGTAGGAGGAGCGGCACAGCGGCACCTGGTTGCAGATCGCCGCGCCGTCCACGAGCCACCCGATCACGCCGACGTCGGCGAAGGTCAGGGTGGGGTAGTTGAAGATCGACGAGTACTTCTGGCGGCCCTCGATCAGCTTGCGGGTGAGGTCCGCGCGGTCGGCGCCGAGGGTCTCCGCCGCCGCGTACAGGTACAGGCCGTGACCCGCCTCGTCCTGCACCTTGGCCAGCAGGATCGCCTTGCGGCGCAGGCTGGGCGCGCGCGTGATCCACTCGCCCTCCGGCTGCATGCCGATGATCTCTGAGTGGGCGTGCTGCGCGACCTGCCGGATGAGGGTCTTGCGGTAGCCCTCGGGCATCCAGTCGCGCGGCTCGATCCGCCGGTCGTCGGCGATGGTGGCCTCGAAGTGCGCCGCGAGCCGTGCCTCGGCGTCGGAGGTGGTGGAAGGGCCCTGCTCGGTGGTCGTCATCGGCGTTGATCCCTGGCTCGAGCTGACGAGGCCGCACGTGGCGACCGGCTGCGCTTCCAAACCGACCGTTCGGTCAGTTATGCTGCCCAGGATGGCACGCCCCCATTCTCCGATCAAGGCGCCGCGCGGGCGCTATGACCTGGACTCGCTGCTGCGGGTGGCGGTCGAGGTCTTCATCGAGCGGGGCTACGAGGGCGCGAGCATGGAGCACCTCGCGTCGCGCCTCGGGATCACCAAGTCGGCCATCTACCACCACGTCCCCAGCAAGGCGGAGCTGCTGCGGCTGTCGGTCGACCGCGCCCTGGACGCGCTGTTCTCGGTGCTCGAAGAGCCGCAGGCGCAGACGGGGTCGGCGGCGGAGCGGCTCGAGCACGTGGTGCGCCGCAGCGTCGTGGTGCTGGTGGAGCAGCTGCCGTTCGTCACGCTGCTGCTCCGCGTCCGCGGGAACACCGACGTGGAGCGTGCGGCCCTGCAGCGCCGGCGCGAGTTCGACCGGCGGGTGAGCGCGCTGGTCGAGCAGGCCGAGCTGGAGGGCGGCGTCCGACCCGACGTCGACCCCGCCGTCACCAGCCGGCTGCTGTTCGGGATGGTCAACTCGCTGGTCGAGTGGTACCGGCCCGACCGCGGGCTGGATGCCTCCGAGCTGGCCGACGCCGTGGTGGCCATCGCCTTCGGAGGCCTGCGGGGGCCCGCCGGCGCCGACCTTCTCAACTCCGGTGGCCGGCGGTAGCATCACCTTAGCGAAGGTGGTGGATCATGATCCGACAGTGTCCCCGCTGCGACCTCCGGTTCGTCTCCGAGGGTGAGCTAACGGAGCACCTCTCCAGCGACCACGACGCCGACATCAGCGTGTTCGAGCGCTACCGGTACCCCGAGCACCATGTCACCGCGCCGATCTACAGCGATCTCGACTCGGGCGAGGGGCGGCCGCGGCGCTACCTGATCGTCGCGAACCAGACGCTTGAGACCGAGGCGCTGGTGAACGCGGTGTCCGAGCGCCTCGCCCGGGGTCCGGCCGAGGTCCTGGTGGTGGTCCCCGCGACGCACTCCGCGGACTACGGCGCACCCGCCCCGCAGCTCGCAGGCGTCTCGCCCGCGACCGACGAGCGCGGTGCCGCCCAGGCGCGCTGGCGTCTGCGCCGCACCATCGAGGCGCTGCGCGCCCGCGGGACGCCCGCCGCGGGCGAGATCGGGCCGCCCGACCCCTACGAGGCCGCGGGACGGGTCCTCGAGCGCCAGCCCGTGGACGAGGTGCTGTTCGGCACCCTTCCGCCGAGCCGGTCGCGCTGGTACCACCTCGACGTGCCGACGCGCATCCGCCGCCGCTTCGGCGTTCCGGTCACGGTGGTCACCGCCGACGCGCCGTCCCTGGCCCCGGCCGAGACCTAGCCCCGGCCCCGGTCTCAGGCGGGCAGCTCGGACAGGTAGGTCGGCACCATCTGACGCCACGTCGGCCAGTCGTGCTCCCAGCCCTCGCCCCATGAGATGACGCGGTTGGGGATGCCCTTGGAGCCGAGCACCTCGGCCAGGCGCCAGGACTCGCCGATGTTCTCCCAGGCGCCCTCGCCGGAGACGAGCAGCACGAAGCGCTCCCGCAGCCGCTCCAGGACCTGCCCCTCCAGGCCGGGCAGGAAGTGCAGGGGTGAGCTGAAGTAGAGATCGTCGTCGAAGTAGCCCTCGTAGAAGCGCTCGATGGAGTAGGTGCCGCTCATCCCGATCGCGCGGGCGAAGACCTCGGGCCAGCGGCACAGCACCGCGACGGAGTTGAACGCCCCGATCGAGGCCCCGATCGTCACGATGTCGAGCTCGGCCTGGGAGTCGGCGTGGATGGCCGGGACGATCTCGTAGCGGACGTACTGGTGGTAGGCGTTGAGCAGTCGCACCCGCTGGTCGGGTCGTCCCCACTCCTCGACCATCGCCTGGCCCGCGAGGCTGTCGCAGGAGTAGAGCTTGATGCGCCCGGACGCCAGCAGATCCGAGCAGGCGGCGACGATGCCCTGGCGCTCGATCTCGCGGGCGTCACCACCGGCGGTGGGGAACATCAGCACCGGGGTGCCCCAGTGCCCCCAGCGCACCAGCGAGGCCTCCAGCCCGAGCCGCTCGGAGTACCAGCGCTCCTCAGAGCTCATCGATCACCTCACTCGTAGAAGTACTTCTGCGGGCCGGGGAAGACCCACGACAGGGCATCGCGCAGGCGGTCGCGCCAGTTCTCCCAGTTATGCCCGTCTCGGGCCTCGACCCAGCGGACCTCCATGCCGGTCGAGCGGAAGACCGGCACCATCGCGCGGTTCGGGGTGATCAGGGGCTCGTAGACGCCACAGCTCATGTGGATCCGGTCGGCCACCCGGATGGGGTGGTCGCGGTAGCGGTTCATGAACCGGACCACCGGGTCGAAGGCCGGCCCGCCGCCGTGGTCGATCGGCAGGTCGGTGAAGACGAACGAGCCGGACTGGAAGATCAGCGAGCCGAACAGCCGCGGATATCGGTAGGCGGTCGACAGCGCGGCGACACCGCCGAACGAAGAGCCCATCAGGCAGCGCGCCCGCGGGCTGTCCACCAGTGGTAGGCGCCGGGCCAGCTCGGGGAGGAGCTCATCGGCGATGAAGCTGGCATGCGGCGCGTGATCGGGGTACTCGAGCAGGCGGTCGCCCGGGTCGACGAAGGCGACTATGAGGCTGGCGACGTCCAGTGCGTGGATGAGGTTGTCCAGCGCCGTCTTGGCCGCGGCGAAGCGCAGGTAGTCGCTGCCGTCGTGGACCACCAGCAGCGGGTAGAGGGCGCTGCGGCGGAAGCGCGCGGGCAGGTAGATCGACAGGTGGACCTCGCGGTCGAGGGCGTGGCTGCCATAGCGGAGCTCCTCGAGGAGCCCGGGCCGCGCCTGCGGGTCCTCCTGGACCCACCACGGCTCCGAGTAGCCCTCGGCCGCGCAGACCGAGTTGGTGCCGAACGGGTTGTGCGCGACGCGCGGGTTGAGGGGGTCGTTCTCGTCTGTGGTGTGGCCGCCGCGCGTGACCTCGAGGCGGTACTCGACGCGCGAGCCCTCGGGCAGCTCGATCGTGAGCCACCACAGGTCGGTGCCGTCGAGGCGCTGGAGCGCCAGGCGGGGTGGCAGCCCGACCACGCGATGGGTGACGTGCACCGCGTCCGCCTCGCCGCGGTACAGGAAGGTGCAGCGGGTTCCCTCGATGATGGGGATCTCGTGCTCGGCCAGGAAGCGGTCGATCGCCGCGCCATCCGGAGGGCCGTCCGCGCGCAGCCGGTTGATGGCCAGCTGGCTCGAGTCGGCGCGGGTCTCAGGCTGCACTGGCCTGCACCGTCCCCTCGGCGCTGATGACGGGGCCGGCGCTGGGAGGCAGTTGTCCGCCGGGGCAGCGGACCGCAGCCCCGTCCTCCAGGATCAGGCAGCGCGCCGGCGCGAATCGGCGGGCCAGCTGGGCCGCGCGACGGGGGTTGTCGAGGTCGAGCCGCCGCCGCGCGTGCGGCAGCGCGATCACGCCCGGCACCAGACCCAGGCCGCGGTCGCCCACCTCGGCGTAGCGGCTGCCGTGGACGGGGCGGTCGTGGAAGAGGACGATCGTCTCGGTCAGCGCCATGGCGCCGGCCGACCAGCCGAGGACGGGCAGGTGCGGCGGCGGTGACACCTCGAACAGCCGCAGCGTCCACGCGAGCACGTCCACGCGTCCGCCCGCGATCGCCAGCGCGGACGCCTGGCCGAGCAGCTCCGCGACGGCGGACCGGTGCTCGGCGACCGCGGGCCGCTCGGCCGGCCGCCAGGTCGTGAGGAACTCCTGGTTGATGGACTCCAGGCGGCCCTGGTGCCAGCGGTCGAGCGCCTGGACGGCGGCCATGGCGTCGTCGATCGCCGCGGCCTTCGCGGCGGTGTCGGCGGGGTGGCCCCACAGGGCACGGAGCGCGTCGACGGCCGAGTCGAGGCGCAGGAGGTACAGCGCCTGCTGCTCCTCGGCCCGCAGGCGGCGCTCGCGGGTCGCCTCGGCCAGCTCGGGGTCGCGCTGGACGACGTCAAGCCAGCGGCCGTACAGGGCGAGGTTGAGGCTGCGGCCCTGCAGCAGCGCGTCGAGCTCCTCGTCGTCGGGCTCGCGCTCCTGCCAGCCGGCCATCACGGTCGCCACGGGGCCCTCGGGGGCCACCTGCGCGACCACGTCCCCGACGCAGGGCGAGAAGCGCTGGGGGCCGAGCAGCCAGACGTCGGCCGCCCTTGCCCCTGCCTCGTCTCCCGGTTCCGCCATCCCGCCGCTGCCTCTGTCAGTCCGCGAGGACGTGCAGGCGTCGGCCGACGTCGTCGAGCATCCCACGTAGCGCGTCGTAGTCGGGATGGCGCATCCGCACCCAGGCGTTGGCCATGTAGCCCGCCTCCACCCCCTGGGTCGGGGTGCCAGGGGTCGGGAAGTGCGCGTCGAGCACCCACTGGCCGTACTCGGCCTGGAGCTCGTCGATGCCGCTGTAGCCGGTGATCACGCCGTCGCGCTCGGGCCGCAGCGCGACGATCCCGGTCGAGTAGCGCCGTGTGAGCGGGCGCTCGGTGTGGCCACGGACGATCGCGCAGGCCCACTCGTAGTAGAGGTCCACCTCGTTGCCAGCCGAGTACAGGTCCCACGCGCCGACTCCGGGCGGTCGGCAGCCGATCTCGGAGAAGCGCAGCCCCTTGGGCCCGAAGAACCACTCCATGTGCGTCGCCGACGTGCCGATCCCGAGCGCGGCGATGACGCGGCGCCCGAGCTCACGCAGCTCGGCGTAGTCCGGCGCGCTGTCGATGCGGTTGGTGGCGATGAACTGCGGCGAGATCCAGCGCGTCCTCATCGCCTCGAGCACGTTCGGGTAGTAGTGCGAGACGAAGTCGTAGGCCACCTCGCCGTCGATCGTGAGCGTGTCGTAGAAGCCCTCGTGCCCTTCGACGAACTCCTCGATCGCGATCGACGTCGTGCCCTCGTTGCCGTATGCGCCCAGCGCGCGGTCCAGCTCCTCCGGCCCGTCAACCCGCATGGTCCCCGCCGCCCCCGCGCCCGCCCGGGGCTTGAGTATGAGCGGGTAGCCGACCTGCTCGGCGAAGGCGTGCGCCTCGGCGGCGCTGTCCACGGCGGCGGACGCCGCGGTCGGCACGCCGGCCGCCCTCAGCGCCTCCTTCATGGAGGGCTTGTCGCGGCACAGCCAGGCCGTGCGCACGGAGGTCCCGGGAATGCCGCAGGCCTCGCGAACCTGGGCGGCAGGCAGCGTGTGGGCCTCGACGGTGGCCTCGAGCCGGTCCACCCACAGCTTGCCCTGGACCCAGCGGACCACCTCGGTCATGCGGCTCACGTCGGTGACGGACGGCACCTGCTCGTAGTGGTGCAGCCACGACCTGAGGTCGTCGTCGAAGGAGTCGATCGGGTATTCGCCGATCCCCACAACGGTCGCCCCGGCCGCGGCCAGGCCGCGGACGAACTCGCGCTGGTTGCGCGGGAAGAAGGGTTCGACGAAGACGACGTTCACGGCGGGATCCTATTCCCACCTGGCCGTCCTAAATCCCCCGATCTAGGCTGCCGACCATGAGGCCCCGCGCTCGACCAGCGCCAGCGGGGGCGGCCCGACCGCTCCCGGCGCGGCCGGCGGCGCGGTGAGCCCAGCATCCGGCTCCGCTCCCGCGCGCGCCGGCGGGGGCGGCGGCGACGGGCCGGTGGCGGTGTTCGTGGCGCCCTACCTCCTGCCCGCCACCACGCGCTTCGTGACCGCTGCGGCGACGCTTCCGGACGTCCGCGTGGCGCTGGTCACCGCCGAGCCGGCCGACCGGCTTCCCCCGGTGCTGCGGCGTTCCGCCGACGACCACTGGCGGGTGGACGACCCGACCGATCCGCGTCAGCTGGCGACTGCGGTCGAAGGTCTGCGGGGCCGGCTCGGACGGGTCGACCGCCTGCTGGCCGCCCTGGAGCAGCTTCAGGTGCCGCTGGCGCAGGTGCGCGAGGCGTTCGGGATCACCGGCATGGACGTCGCGACCGCGCAGGCGTTCCGGGACAAGTCGCGGATGAAGGACGTCCTGCGCGCCGCCGGCGTCCCCTGCGCCCGCCACGCCCTTGTCCGCAGCGCGGCGGACGTCGCCCGGTTCGTCGACGAGGTCGGGCTGCCCGTGGTGGCCAAGCCCCCTGCGGGGGCCGGTGCGCGCTCGACCTTCCGCCTGGACGACCCCGCAGCCGTGGGCGCCTGGCTGGCGGCGGAGCCGCCCAGCGCCGCCCGGCCGGCCCTGCTCGAGGAGTTCCTGTCTGGCGAGGAGCATTCTTTCGACAGCGTCTCGCTGCACGGCCGGGTGGTCTTCCGGTCGATCTCGCGCTATCTGCCGACTCCCCTCGAGGTGCTGAGCAACCCGTGGATGCAATGGGTCGTGCTTCTGCCCCGTGAGATCGGCCCGGAGTACGACGGCATCGACCGCGCCGGGCCGGCGGCGCTGCAGGCGCTCGGGCTGCGCACCGGGCTCGCGCACATGGAGTGGTTCCGCCGCCCCGACGGCAGCGTCGCGATCGGCGAGGTGGCCGCGCGCCCGCCGGGGGCGCAGTTCACGACCCTGCTGTCCTACGCCCACGACGTCGACTTCTACCGGGCCTGGGCGCGGCTGATGGTCCTCGACTCGTTCGACCCGCCCGAGCGCCGCTGGGCCGTCGGCGCGGCCTATCTGCGTGCTCAGGGGCCGCGCCGCGATCGGGTCGTCGCGGTCAGCGGCATCGATGAGCTCCAGCGCGAGCTCGGGCACCTGGTGGTCGAGGCGCACCTGCCACGCCCCGGGCAGAGCGTCTCGGACTCCTACGAGGGTGACGGCTATGTGATCGTGCGCGCTGCCGACACCGAGGTGGTCGAGGCGGCCCTCGGACGGATTGTCCGTGGCCTGCGCGTGGAGGCGGGGTAAGACTGCCGCAATGGACGTGCTTCTGATCTCCCCGGGCTACCCGGCCGAGATGGCCGAGTTCGCCCGCGGGCTGGCCGCCGTCGGTGTGCGCGTCATCGGGCTGGGCGACCAGCCCGCCGACGCCCTGCCCGAGATGGCACGGCGCGCGCTTGTGCACCACATCCACGTGCCCTCGCTCACCGATCACCGCGCCGTGCTGAACGCCGTCCGCTCCGTCGCGCCACACGCGGAGATCGGCCAGGTCGAGTGCCTGTGGGAACCCTACATGCTCCTGGCGGCGCAGCTGCGCGGGGCGCTCGGCCTCCCGGGCCTGACCGTCGAGCAGACCGTGCCGTTCCGCGACAAGGAGCTGATGAAGCGCACGCTCGACGCGGCCGGCATCCGCACGCCCTGGCACCAGTCCGCAACCACCAGCGCCGAGGTCCGCGAGCTCGCCGAGAGCATCGGCTACCCGGTCATCGTGAAGCCGATCGCGGGCGCGGGCTCGGCGGACACCTACCGCATCGACAGCCGCGAGCAGCTCGAGGCGACCCTGCCGCGGCTGCGCCACGTCCCGCAGGTGAGCGTCGAGGAGTTCGTCGACGGCGAGGAGTTCACCTACGACACCATCTGCGTCGGCGGGCGCATCCTGCACGACAACATCGCCTGGTATCGGCCGCGGCCGTTGCTGATGCGCCTCAACGAGTGGGTTTCCCCCGTCTCGATCGCCCTGCGCGACCTCGACCGACCCGAGCTGGCGGACGGCCGCCGGATGGGTGCGCGGGTGCTCGAGGCGCTCGGCTTCAGGGACGGCTTCACCCACATGGAGTGGTACCGCAAGCACGACGGGGAGGTCGTCTTCGGGGAGATCGGCGCCCGGCCGCCGGGGGCGCGGGTCGTCGACCTCATGAACTACGTGATCGACGGCGACCTGTTCGTGGGCTGGGCCGAGGCCGTCGTACACGGACGGCTGACCCAGCCCCTGGAGCGCCGCTACAACGCGGCGAGCATCTTCAAGCGCGCCCGGGGGCATGGACGCATCGCCTCGATCGACGGGCTCGCCCGCCTGATGGCCGACTACGGCGAGCACGTCGTCGCCCTCGATCTGCCGGCGGCGGGCACCCCCAAGAAGGACTGGCGCCAGAGCGTCATCGGCGACGGACGCATCGTCGTCCGGCACCCCGACCTGCAGACGACCATCGAGATGACGGACCGGTTCGCCAGCGAGCTGCACCTCAACGCCCAGTAGCACCGCCACGAGACGAGACCAGAAGATCCCGGTGCGGGAGGAAACGATGAAGACCCACCTGATCGGACTGCTGCTGGGGATGGAGGAGGACTGGTCCTCCACCTTCGAGGAGCTGGTCCGCCGCCTCGACCTGCGGATCTCCTACGGCGGCGACACCCACGACTTCCGCACCGAGCGGATCACCATCGAGCCGTTCCGGCTGCGCGACGTCCCCCGCCACGACCTCGTCATCGACCGCCTGGCGCACTGGTACTACGTGCCGCGCGAGTGGCTGAAGAAGGTCGCGCTGATGGACGGCGTGTACCTGCTGAACAACCCGTTCACGTTCCAGTCGATGGAGAAGCACGCCGCCTACTGCGCCATGATGCGGCTCGGCCTGAAGGTCCCCGAGACCGTCCTGCTGCCGTCCAAGAACCCGCCGGACGACGCGCGCTTCGCCTACACGGCCGCCCGCTACAACCGGCCGTTCGACCTCGAGGAGATCGCCGAGTCGATCGGCTATCCGCTGTACATGAAGCCCTACGACGGGGGGGCCTGGGTCGGGGTCAGCCGCATCGAGAACGCCCAGCAGCTGAAGGCCGCCTATGACGCCTCGGGTCAGCGGCTGATGCACCTGCAAGCCGCGGTCGAGTTCGACGAGTTCGTCCGGAGCCTGTCGATCGGGCCGGAGACGATGGTCATGCGCTTCGACCCGAGCCAGCCGATGCACGCCCGCTACCAGGTCGCGCACGACTTCCTGCCGCCGGGCGTAGGGCTCGAGGTGATCACGATCGGGCGGTTGGTCAACTCGTTCTTCCGCTGGGAGTTCAACTCCTGCGAGACGTTGGTCGTCGGCGACCAGGTCCACCCGATCGACTACGCCAACGCCTGCCCGGACGTGGCGCTGACCAGCCTGCACTACTACTTCCCGTGGGCGATGAAGGCGCTGCTGCGCTGGAGCGTCTTCTGCTGCGTGACGGACCGGCGGATGCGCATCAACCTCAACCTCGGCCGCTGGTTCGAGATCGCCGACGACCCGCGGCGCTCCTACGGCGAGAAGCTGGCCGCCTACCAGCGCCTCACCGACGACTACTTCGAGCAGGAGGCCTACGACGACTTCTGCGAGCGCCACCTGTCCCACGTCGACGAGGTGATGCTCGACCTCGTCCGCTCGCCGTGGTTCGACCGCATGCTGGTCGACACGGTGGTCTCCACCTTCCCCCCGCACGAGCATGACCACTTCGTCGAGCACTACCGCGGCCTGCTCGGCGCCTGGGCCCGGGACGCCGAGGTCGCCCGCGCCACGACCTGACCTTCCGGGCGCCTCCGGCGGCGCGCCTCAAAGGGGAGGGGCGCCCCCGCGGGGGCGCCCCTCGTCGTGCTGCCGCCTGCTCTATGAGCGGTAGGCGTCGGCGATCGCAGCGATCGTCGCCGCGAGCGCGCGCAGACCAGCGGGGTCGCCCTGGTTGGGCTTGTTGCTGGTCTCGACCACGTCGGCCTGCCACAGCAGCAGGCTGACGGCGCGGTCGAGGTGGCTCAGCGCCGGGCCGTGGCGCTTGGCCGGGTCGGCGAGCCAGTCCTTGGCGGTCGCCAGGGCGTGGCGGACCTTGGCCTCGAGACCGGTGGTGATGCCACCGGCGGCGGCCAGGTCGTCGAGCTCGTCGAAGGCCGGGTCGAACAGCGACGTGCAGACGTCCTCCACCTCGACGCCGCCCACGGTGTTGGACACGTCGAAGTCGTCGACCTTCGGGCTGTTGCCCTCGCACAGGGCGCGACCGGTGACGGTGTTGCCGATCACCAGGACGCCGTAGTTGCGGGTGGCGCCGGACAGGATCGTGATGTCCCGGCCGGAGTTGTCGAGCAGCAGCAGGTTGCCGTTGATCCGGTTGTTGACCAGGATCGTGTCGGTGCTGGTGCCGGCGATGTGCGCGCCGCCGTTGACGGTCGCGCCGAACAGGTGCACCACGTCGGCGCCGGTGGCGGTCAGGCCGCCGTTGATGGTCGCGCCGTCGGAGGCGACCACGGAGGCGCCGTCGCTGACCTCCAGACCGCCGTTGAGGACGGCGTCGCCGGCCAGGCAGACCACGCCCTCGCGCACGCGGGTGCGCGTGTTGTAGGTGCCGGACAGGGTCGTGGTGCATTCGGGCGACTCGCCGGGCAGGACCGTGGCGCGGTAGGCCTCGGGCTCGCTCACGTTGCCGGCGGGGTCGATGGCGCGGTGCTCCACGAAGTGGGTGCCGTAGCCGGGCTCGAAGGTGCCCGAGGGGTGACCGTCGAAGTACTGCTCGAAGGTCGCCTTGGACAGCCCGCCCGTGCCGAGGTTGCCGTAGGTCAGCGCCTTCACGCTGGTGCCGGAGTGCCGGAACTTGAACGGCGAGTCGGGCATCGGCTCCTCCGGGAAGCCGAAGTAGTGGAACCAGCCGTCGCGGTTCAGGCGCAGCTGGCCGGCGACGAACAGCTCCTCGCTGTAGCCCGTCCGGTCGTCCTCGGGGTAGAGCCACATGTCCCAGCCACCGAAGTAGACCGGGTGCTCCAGGTCACCGTCGAGCGTGGTGAGCGGCTCGCTCAGGGTCCGCGGCGCGCTCGGGTCCACGTTGTCCACCGTCCAGGTGACGGTGTCGGAGACGCCGCCCGGGTCGGCCGGGTCGGTGACGGTCGCGGTCAGCTCGTAGGTGCCGGAGGGCAGGTTCAGGGCCTCAAGGTCGAGGTTGCGGCTGTTGTACGGGTTCGGGATGACCTCGCCGTTCAGGCGCCAGGTCACGTCCAGGACCCGGTCGGTCGGGTGGTTGGTCTCGACGTAGACGACGTCCTCGCCGCCCACCGGGATGGTGTTCATCGAGTGGAAGGTGATCTCGGCCTCGGGCGCCGACGGGGCGACGGTGTCCTCGCCGACGGTCCACTGACGCGTCTGGACGAAGCGCGGGCCGTTGTAGCCCGAGTTGGTCGCCGAGTTGCCGGTCGAGGGGTTGCGCACCCAGTCGATGCCGTCGGGGCCGACCGGGTCGCGGACCTCTACGTGGACGATGGTGCCTGGGTCGAGGTTCAGGTCACCGAGGTCGAGGTTGCGGCTGTTGTTGGTGTCGAGGACCGTGCCGTCGGGCCCGCCGACGCGCCAGGTCACCCGGAGCTCGTGCGACTTGGGGTGCTGGGTCTCCACCCACAGGACGCTGTTGCGCGGAACGGTCCCCTCGGGGGTGTGGTCCAGCGCCATGTTGCCGTTGTTCCTGCGGCCGGTGATGCGGGCGACCATGTGCTCGAGGCCCGGCTGGTCCCAGTCGAAGCCAATCCAGCGCATGATCGAGTGCTCGCTCGGGCGGCGGACGCCGCACGGGAAGCTGTTGCCACCCTCCCACAGGCCGATGCGGCCGCCGGAGAGGCTCTCCTCACCCAGCCAGCGCCACCACTTGTGCTGGGTGTCGATCATGTCCTGCTCGGAGGTGCGGATCGTGTGGTGGAAGCTGCCCGGCTCGCCGCCCGTGTAGCAGGGGCGGACCACGTCACGCGAGGAGTAGGGGTACTCGTCGGCCATGGTCCCGTGCGAGTGCCCCAGCTCGTGCAGCGAGATCAGCGGTCCCTGCGGGCTGCCGCCCGAGGCCGTCGCCTGCGTCCCTCCGATCCCGCCATACGTGAACGTGTTGAAGATCGCCAACGTCTGGAGGTTCTGCGAGGTGCGCGGGATCCCCAGGACCGGGACCACGTAGTTGTCCAGGATCCGGTTGTGCGCCTGGTTCCCGGTCTCGCAGGGGTTGACGCCCGGCGGGTAGTACTCGGCGTAGTCCTGGCAGTTGACCGGCGCACCGCCGTAGACCGTCCCACGCGACAGCGGGTCGGCGCAGCCGTTCTGGAAGATCATCCGCAGCGCCGTGTTCTTGGTGTTGATCGGGCCCTCGCGTTCGCCGGTGTCGCGGATGGTCCCGTCTGGATGGCGTACTCGGCCGTCCGGGTCACAGCGCACGCCGTAGTCGATCGAGGCGATCGACACCAGGTACACGTTCATGTAGTTGCGGTAGGACTTGTACGGCTCCGTGGCCCACATGATGGCCAGGTTGCGGTCGGCGTCCTCGAAGAACAGGCTCTGCTGGTCCCACTGGTAGCCGTCGCCCATCACGATCAGGTTCATCCGGTCCTCCGGTGGACCGGTGACCTGGTAGGGGATGACGACCGGCTCCGGCAGCGGCTTGGGGGGTTCGGGGGGACCCGTCTGAGCGCCCGCAGACGGTATGAGCGACAGCGGCATCAATGCCGCTAGCAGGGCTAGCGCGGCCAGCGTCGAGACCCTTCGTCTCATTGCACTTTCTCCCTCAGCTCCGATTACCCCCGCACGGACGTGGGGGGCCTGTCACCCGCGGTGGAACGCTCCCGGAGGCCTTCGCCGAGCATGGTGGAGTGGTGCGCCGCCGATCACGACAAAGGGTGGTCCAAGCTCATCCCACGCTGGTCGGCGCATCATTGGCAGGCCGCCCGGCCCCCTACAAGGGGACAATGCGGATGCGTCGCGACCCCTACTGGATCTCCCAGCGGCCCTCCTCGACCGCCCCGCCGTAGGCGAAGACGACGGCGATGGGCTGGGCGTCGTCGGCGACCGAGAAGGTGGGGGTGATCTCGACGCACTCCTGCGGCGGGATGGGCTGCGACAGGCCGGGGTCGTCCGGCACGAGCATCCGGTGGTCGTCGGTGACCAGCAGCCAGGACCGCGGCACGGCCGGGATCTCGAACTCTCCGGCGCACACCCGCGCCGAGACCTCCAGACCGTCGCCTGCCGTCGCGACCGCCGTCACGGTCGCCGTGTCGCCGCCGACCATCTCAAAGGTCGTGCCGACCTCCGCCGCCTCGACCGCTGAGGGCAGCGGAGCCAGCCGCTCCGGAGGCTCGCCCGACACGGCCCAGCGCGCCACCGTCTTCTGCTCCTCGTCGGCGAGGAGGACCTCACGCAGCTCGCCGTCCTCGGGTACCGCCAGGTCGACGGTGCCGCGCTGGCACGCGCCGGGGGCGATCGTCAGCGACACCAGGCCGTGGATGCCCAGATGCGCGCTGCGGACGGCGCCGTCCGAGTCGAGCCCCATCCACAGGGATGGCTCCACGAACAGCTCCTCGGAGCCCGCGCACGCCTCGACGTCGATGCGATCCACGCGGAACCCGTCCTCCGGCTGGGGGAAGCTCGGATCCAGCTCGGCATCGACCTCGAGCCCGTTCAGCCGCGCGGCGCCGCCGTCAGGCAGCTCGGCGGTCTCGCCCAGCGCCAGGCCGTCCGCGGAGGGCTGCTCGGTCGCGGTCCCGCCCTCGTCGGAGGGGTCCAGGCCCACGTCGTCGTCGGCACGGCGCAGTCCCACCACCACGCCCACGACGATCACCACGAGCAGCACCGGCACCGCCAGGCGGCGCAGCAGATCCAACGCCTCACCTCCGAGGGGAGTCCTGCCAGGATGGGGTCCGCGCGGCAGCACGGCCACGCCGAGGGCGAGGCAGCCCGCGACCCCGCCGGCGGCGATCCTCGCACCGCCGCGGCCGGCTGCACAACGACCGGCCGGGAGGTCGGGCGGGGAAGCACGATCGACGCATGCCGGGTATGCGAACCTGTCAGAATGGTTGCGCTCCGGCGGACGTGGCGGAACTGGTAAACGCGCACGGTTTAGGTCCGTGTGGGCTATGCCCCTGAGGGTTCGAGTCCCTCCGTCCGCACCGAAGACAACGAGCCAGGCTGCTCAGACCGGGCGGATCAGCTCCGGCCCGTTGTTGCGCACGTCGTTGACGGCGCGTCCGACCGGGTGGTGCACCAGCAGCTCGGGGTCGAGGGGTTGCAGCCGCGCGAGCGCCTCGCGGGCGTCCGTGAGATCGCGGTCGAGCCAGTCGTCGAAGCTCTCAGGGGCGACCGCGACGGGCATGCGGTCGTGGAGCCCGCGGATGGCCCCCTCGGCCTCGGTCGTGAGGATCGTGCAGGTCCGCAGCAGCTCCGAGTCAGGATCGCTGGGGTCGCGCCAGACCTCCCACATCCCCGCGAACGCGAGCGGGAGCCCGCCGGCGTGGTGGATGAAGTGCGGCTGCCGTCCGCCGTCGGGCGCAGCGGTCCACTCGTAGAACCCGTCCGCCGGGATCAGGCAGCGGCGCCGCGCCAGCCCGTTGCGGTAGGCCGGCTTGTCCGCGGCGGTCTCGATGCGGGCGTTGATGTGCGCGGCAGCGCGCCTGCGGTCCCTGGAGTAGCTGGGCACGAGCCCCCAGCGGAAGGTGACCAGGACACGCCGCTGCGAGTGCTCCGCCACGGCGTAGACGGGGTCGGTCGGCGCGACGTTCCAGCTGGGGGGCAGGTCGTCGGCCTTGCGGTCGTCGACGACGAAGAAGCGCACGATCCCGTCGGGATCGCTCATCGAGACGAACCTGCCGCACATCGGTGGAACGCTACCTGCGAGAGGGCGCGGCCGACGTCGGGCGCGCGGGTGGTGGGTCGCCGGAGGGTCGAACTCCGAACCTTGGGCTTAAGAGGCCCCTGCTCTGCCAGTTGAGCTAGCGACCCTCGAAACCTCTGTCCGAGGCCGTTCGGCAGTGTAGACGGCTAGTCCTCGGCACGCATCTCCGAGTCGTCCAGGGGCGTCAGCACGACGCTGGTGATGCTGCGATCCGTCGCCTTCGCCACGCGCAGCTGCCAGCCCTCGACGGTGAGGGTCTCGCCGACGGCCGGCAAGTAGCCCAAGCGCTCCAGGATGAGACCCGCGATGGTCGAGTACTCGCCGGAGGGCAGCTCCACACCGATGTCGGGCAGGTCGTGGATGGGGAAGGAGCCGGCCACGGTCAGCGACCCGTCGGGGTTGCGGCGCACCATCTGGATGTCGGGGTCGCCCTCGTCCCAGATCTCGCCGACGAGCTCCTCGAGCAGGTCCTCGACCGTGATGATCCCCTCGGTGCCGCCGTGCTCGCTGATGACGATCGCCATCTGCTGGCGGGCCGCCTGCATGCGCTGGAGGGCGTCGAGGCAGCCGACCGTCTCGGGCAGCAGCAGGGCCGGCTGCACGTGGTCGCCCACCGTGCCGCCACCGCTGAGCAGGTTGCGGAGGTGCACGGTCCCCACGACCGCGTCCAGGTTGTCGCGGTGCGCCGGGGCTCGGGAGTGCGCATGCGTCAGGAGGACCTGCACCGCCTCCTCGGCCGGCATGTCTACGGGCAGCCCCACGACCGAGGGGCGCGGGATCATGACGTCGCGGACCATCCGATCGGCGAACTCGAACGCGCCGGAGATGATGTCGCGCTCCTCCTCGCTCAGCTCCGGCTGTGTGGCGACAAGGTCGCGCAACTCCTCCTCGCTAACCTCGCCCCGGGTCTCGCTGGGGTCGACCCCCAGCGCCCGAACGACCAGGTCGGTGGACTTGCCGAGCAGCCACACCACCGGTCGCGTGACCGTCCCGAGCAGGGAGAGCGGGCGCGCCACCGCAAGGGCCCACGGCTCCGCCCGCTGCAGGGCGATGCGCTTGGGCGCCAGCTCGCCGAGCACGAGCATCACGAACGTCAGCGCGAGCGTCACCAGGAAGATCGCCGCTGGCCGTGCGATCGAGCCGAGGAAGGAGAGCGGCTCGACCAGCGGCTCGGCCAGCGTCACGGCCGCGGTCGCCGAGGCCAGGAAGCCGGCGAGCGTGATGCCGATCTGGATGGTTGCCAGGAAGCGGTTCGGGTCGGCGGTCAGGCGCCCGAGGATCCGCCCAGCCTTGCTCTTGCGCTCGAGCCGCCGCAGCTGACCCTCGCGCAGGCTGATGAGGGCGATCTCGCTGCCGGCGAAGGCGGCGTTGAGGAGCACGAGCACGCCGACCAGGGCCAGCTGGCTCCAGAGCCCGTCCATCAGGTCCCCGAGCTGCGCCCGACCGGTGACCCCCTGCTCCGGCCTCGGCGCTGAGCCAGGCCGACGACCAGCATCAGGACGCCGATCAGGGCCAGGCCGGCGAACAGGGCGAGCCGTGCCGACTCCTGGTCGCCGCCGGTGGCCGACACGACGAGGTAGACGACGTAGCCAACGTAGCCGAGCAGCAGCAGGGCGCCCTCCCAGGCGCTGATGCGCAGCCCGAACGCGACCGCAGGCAGCGCGGCGATCGCCACCAGAAGCGTGAACGGCAGGTCGGTGCGGATGACGTCCGAGGGGACGTCCATGCCCCCGCCGACCATGGAGGCCGCGCCGAGCACGGCGAGCAGGTTGAAGAGGTTGGAGCCGACCACGTTGCCCACGGCGATGTCGCGCTCTCCGCGGCGCGCCGCGACCACCGACGTCGCCAGCTCCGGCAGCGAGGTGCCGGCCGCCACGACCGTGAGGCCGATGATCAGATCGGACACACCGAGGGCCTCCGCCAGGCTGGTCGCTCCGTCCACCAGCAGCTGTGCGCCGACGATCAGCCCGGCCAGCCCGATCACGACCAGCAGCAGCGACTTCGGCACGTCCCTGCGGGCGGCCGCCCGGTCGCGCTCATACGCCTCGTGGTCCTCGCGCTCCGTGGCGGCGGTCTCCCGCCGCCCCAGCACGTAGGAGAACACCGTGTAGGCGATGACGCCGAGGAACAGCAGCACCCCGGCCCAGACCTCGATCTGGCCGTCGGCGGCCAGCCACCACACCAGGGCGGTGACGACGATGACCAGCGGGACGTCGATGCGGACGATCCGCTGATGGACCACCAGTCCGCCGAACAGGGCGGAAGCGCCGAGGATCGCGAGGACGTTGAAGGTGTTCGAGCCGACCACGTTGCCGACCGCGACCTCGGCGCTGCCGCGCAGCGCGGCGCCGACGCTGACGGCGAGCTCGGGAGCGCTGGTGCCGAAGGCGACGACAGTCAGGCCGACGACCAGGGACGAGACCCCGGCGGCGAGCGCGATGCGGCCGGCTCCGCGGACCAGGGCCTCGGCGCCGAACACGAGGATCGCCATGCCGGCGATGATGCTGAGGAGGGCTAGCACCCGGCGCATGCTACAGAGGCGGGGATCCGACCTCGGATCCCCGCCTCTGCGGTCAGCGCCTGCCTAAGGCTCCTACAGGCTGTTCCGGTAGGCCAGGATGGCCTCCGCCAGCGCGCGCAGCGCCACGGGATCGCCCTGGTTGGGCTTGTTCTTGTCCTCGATCACATCGGCCTGCCACAGCAGCAGGTGGACGGCGCGGTCGAGGTGCGACAGCGCCGGGCCGCGCTTGCGCGGACCCATCGCGAGCCACTCCTCGGCGGTCTGCAGGGCGTGGCGGATCTTGTCCTCCATGCCCTCGGTGATGCCGCCCGCGGCGACGATGTCGTCGAGCTGGTTGGTGAGCGTGACGAAGGTCTCGCTGACCACGACCTCGGCCTCGCCGGACTCGGTGAAGTAGTCGGCCGTGATGGTGGCCGAGCCCCTCCGGTGGCCGGTGACGAGGCCGGTGTCGACGGAGGCGATGCGGTCGTCGGAGGACGACCAGTCCGCGTCGTCGGTCACGTCGCGCTCGGTGTCCAGGCGCCATGCGTCGGCGCCCGAGCGGTAAAGGGCGGTCGCGGTCAGCTGCAGCGACTCGCCGCCCGGCAGGGTGGCCTCAGCGGGCTCGACCTCGACGTCGTCGAGCTCGGCGATGCGGCCCTCGACGCTCGGGCTGACGGGCGAGACCGCCCGCAGGTAGCTCTCGATGGCGATCTCGAGCCCGGCGTCGCGGAAGTACACCTGCGGCTCGATGCGCGGGTAGCCGTCGCCGCCCAGCGCCATGAAGTCGTTCATCGCGACCTTGTAGGTGGCCGACGCCGACAGGTCCACCGGTGTGCCGTCGGGGAAGTCGGGGTGGTTCCAGTACTCGACGGCGTGGATCACGCCGCGCGGGAAGCCGCCGTCGGTGCCATCGATGTGGTAGCGGACGCGCAGGCCGGACACCTGCATGAAACGGCCGCCGCCGACCTGCAGGACGCCGTTCTCGACGATGGCGCGCAGCTGCGTGCCGTCGATCTCGGCCAGCCAGACCGTGTTGCCGAACGGCCACACCGCCAGGACGTCACGACGGCGGATCAGGTAGTGGCCGTCGGGGTCGCGCAGGTCGGTCGTGAGCGCGTCGCGCAGACCGCCGGAGTTCTGGAACGCGAAGTCGATGTCGTACTGGTGCCGCAGGGCGTCGGTCGCGAGGTTGCCCAGCGCGGCCTCGCCGCGGCGGATGGTGGAGGACCCCCCGTGGGGGATCGGGACCGTCGAGCTGCCGACGACCTCCTCCAGGTGCGGGCCGGCCAGCGCGTTGTAGTAGTCGAGCAGCGAGGTGATCGCCGGGTCGGGCTCGACATCCCGGGTCACCAGGTGGTTCGTGGCCGTCCGGCTGGTGATCTGGCCGGTGGTCGCGTCGACGGTCAGGTCGATCTCGGTGTACATCGCGCCGTACTGGTAGGCGGAGGTCACGAGCTTGCCGTCGAAGTTCGTGCACACGTAGGGCTCGTGGGTGTGACCGGTGATGACCACGTCCACGCGGTCGTCCATCGCCTCGATGAGGTCGAAGCCGACCCCGCGCGGGTTGATGCACTGGTTGTAGGTGCCGTCCTGCCGCCCGCCCTCGTGCATGAGCACGACGATCACGTCGACGCCCTGAGCCTCGAGCATCGGCACGGCGGCGTTCACGGTCTGGACCTCGGGGAGGAAGGTGAGGCCCTCGATCCCGGAGGGGTGAACGACCGTCGGGGTGTCAAGGGTGACGACCCCGATGAAACCGACCTGGACCCCGTCGAACTCGCGGATCTCGGTCGGCGGCAGGAACGGCTGCCCGGTGGCGTCGTCGATGACGTTGGCGCCGAGGGTTATGAAGCTCTGACCGTTGAACGGGCGGTCGGGATCGGCGCAGCCGCTGGGGTGGCAGCCGCCGGTGCGGCGCCGGACGATCTCCGTGCGGCCGCGGTCGAACTCGTGGTTGCCGGCGGTCTGGATGTCCAGACCGATCTCATCCATGATCTCGACGGTCGGCTCGTCGAAGAACAGGCTGGACAGGACGGGCGACGCTCCCACCAGGTCGCCGGCGTCCACGTACAGCGTGTTCGGGTTCTCCGCCCGGCGGGCGTCGAGGTGCGTCGACAGGTACTCGGCGCCGCCCACGGTGATGGCGTCGCTCTGGCCCTCGGGGATGACCGACGAGGACGGGTTGCGGTCGATTCGACCGTGGAAGTCGTTCGTCGCCAGCAGCTGGATCGCCACCTGCTGGGGCTGCGCCCCGGCGCTGCTAGGGGGCAGCAGGGCGAGCAGAAGCGCCGCCAGGAGCACGGAGGCCACCGCCGCTCGACGGCGTAGCTCGTGCCTGGCGAGGGGTGTTACGAGGGCGTTGCTCATGAAGGGCTCCTCGAGACGGACCTGATCGCTCCCGGCCGTGCGACCGGACACGAAGGTGCGCAGCGACCGCTGACTGCGGTCCCGACCACCCCGCCGAGGCCACCGCATCCCCTTGGCGGGGAGGTTGCTGGAGGGTAGCCGTCAGCGGACAACCGCATCAATGATCGGACGACCCGGTGACGCTGCCGATCGCCGCGGCCAGCTGCACGCGGCCGCGGATGCCGAGCTTGGCGTAGACGCGGCTCAGGTGGTTCTCCACCGTCTTGGGGCTGATGAAGAGGGCAGCAGCGACCTCCCGGTTCGTGGCGCCCTCGGCCGCCCGGAGGGCGACCAGCAGCTCCTGCGCGGTCAGCACGCCGGTGGCCGGGGCCTTTGCCAGGCGTGCTCCGGCGGCGCGCAGCTCCGACTCGGCGCGTGCGACCCAGGGGCGGGCCCCGAGACGCTGGAAGGCGGAGCGCGCCAACCGCAGCTCCCTGCGGGCGCCCTGCAGATCGCGGGCGCGCCTCAACCTCAACCCGAGGTTCAGCCTTGTGCGGGCCTCCTCATAGGGCGCGCCGGCGCGCTGGTGGAGGGCGATCGCCTCGGTCAGGGCCTGGGTGGACCTGTCCGGCCCGGACACCAACCCGCGACAGCGCGCCGCCAGCGCGGCGCCGGCGATGCTCTCGGTGTCTGCGGCAGCTCGGCTGAGATCCTCTGTCACCTCGGCGGCCAGGTCGGCGTGACCGAGGGCGACGGCGGCCTCGACCAGATCGGCCGCCCAGCTCACCACCGTGGGGTGGTGCAGCCTCTGCCTCTGGGCGTGCGCGCGCGCCTCCAGCAGCGCGTCCAGCGCCTCGTCCAGGCGCCCTTCCGCTAGGTGCGCCACCCCCTCGCTGGCGGCCACCATGGTCGTGATCGTGCCCAGCCCGCACTCATCGCCCAGGCCCCGCGCGGCCGCCAGGAGGTCGCGGGCTTCCGCATCTCCGCGCAGCGCCTTGACGCGGCCGAGCGTCGCCAGGCTCATCGCCTCCTGCGAGCGCTGGCGGGTGCTGCGGGCGAGCTCGACCGACTCGGTCGCCGCCCTCAGGGCGATCGACCATGCTCCCGCGCGCAGCTCCAGCTCGGCGCGCAGCGCGAGCGGCAGCGGCAGCGCCCAGGGCGCACCGCGAGCGCGGGCGGTGTCGATGAGGATGCTGAGCAGGCTGCGCGCCCGGTCCAGCTCCTCGCCGTAGACCAGCGCCACGGCGTAGATCTGTGCCGCCAGGTGGGCAGCGCCATCGGAGGAGGCGGCGCGTGCAAGCTGCTCGCTCTCCGGCAGATCGCCCAGACCGCGCCGCGCGAGGAGCAGCTCGAGGAGCGCCTCCTGCAGCCGGGGCAGCTGGGCGTCGGCTTCGGGGTGGCGCCCCGCGATGTCCCGGGCACGAGCCGTCAGGGCCAGGGCGATCCCGAGGTCCCCGGTCACCAGACGGGCGCTGACCGCCTCGCAGAGCAGCCGCACGGCCACCGATGGCGCCGAGCTCCTGAGCAGCTCCGCCTCGTGCTCGAGCAGTCCAGCCGCATCGCCGGGTCGACCGCGCCACAGCAGCAGGGAGCCGCGCAGCGACTGGGCGGCGCCGCGCAGCTCCGGGCTGTCTCTCGACAGCACCATGGCCTGGTCGAGGAGCTCGAGGGCGTGCGAGGACCGGGCGGCCAGGCAGTGGGATTGCGCCGCCAGGATCAGCCGGCGTGCCCGTTCGTCGTCGGTCGGGCTGAGCGCGGCGGCGCGCTCGAGCGCTGCTGCGGCCTCGAGCGGGCCGAGGTGATCGCCGGCGTCTATGCCCACCGCTTCGAGCTCGCCGGCGAGCGCCTCATCCGGCTCGACCGTTGCGCTGGCGCGATGCAACACCCGCCGTGCGGGATCGCGTGCGGCGGCGGCCAGGGCGGCGTGGGCCTGCCGACGCTCTGCTGCCGCCGCGCCGTGGTAGATGGCCGAGCGCAGCAGCGGCGTGGCGAAGGCGACTCCCGCCGGCTCGAGTCGAACAAGCCCAAGGGACTCGGCGGCGGTCAGAGCCGAGCGCTCAAGGCCCGCCGCCGCGATGGCGTCCAGCACCTCGGCCAGCCGCGCGCGGCCGGCGGCAGCGGCGATCAGCAGCGCCCCGCGCCCCATGGCGTCGAGCGGCTCAAGCACTCGACGGCCGCTGTCCGCGACCCGCCCGCCGACGGGCAGCGGGTCCGGCAGCAGAGCCCGGCCCTCGCGCTCCTCTGAGGTCAGGGCGCCAGCCACCTCAACCAGACCTTGAGGGTTGCCGTCGACCATCTCCACAAGGCGCTCGGCCACCTCGACGGAGCATCCGAAGGAGCCTTGCAGGAGCAGAAGCGCCGCCGCGCGCTCCAGGCCCTCGACCTCGACGCGGTCGAGCCCCACCACCTCCGGGTCGACCGGAGGGCGGGTGGAGAGGAGCAGCAGCGGACCGCCGGGCTTCAGGCGTCGCGCCAGCAGGCCCAGCACGGCCCTGGAGCAGCCGTCCAGCCACTGGAGGTCATCGGCCATCACCAGCGCACCGGTGCCGGCGCTGGTCAGGATGTCCTCGACCGCGGCCGCGACCGCCAGGGCGTCGGCGGAGCGCCGGGGCGCCGGCGTCTGCCCGAGCGCCGTCTCCAGCGCCCGCCGGTGATGGTCGGGGAGGTCGCAGGGCTGCTGCGGCAGCCCGCGGAGGAGGAGATCCAGGCCCGCGTAGTCCAGAGCGGCCTCGACCTCCAGTCCTGCCACTCGCAGGACGGGTCGGTCTGCCGTGCGCGCCTCGGCCCAGCGCAAGAGAGTCGTCT
This sequence comes from uncultured Actinomycetota bacterium, assembly GCA_964629825.1. Taxonomy (GTDB): domain Bacteria; phylum Actinomycetota; class Nitriliruptoria; order Euzebyales; family Egibacteraceae; genus CAZVUW01. The sequence goes on along the minus strand of CAZVUW010000008.1, from coordinate 32,478 downwards.
TGCCCGTGCCCGCTGCTCCCACCAACAGGAGCGCTCTTGCCCCGCCGGAGCCCGACAGCAGCTCCGCGATTCGCCGACGCGCCTCCTCAAGGCCCGCCATGCCCGCGGATCGTATGCCGGAACGGACCGCCGGGCCAGCGAAACCTCCCCCGGCCGCGGGAGCAGCGCATCCCTAAATAGGGGGTTCCCCTCATGGCCGCGCCCCCTGGACTCCGTATGTTGAGGCTGCGGGGGTGTGTGCCCATTCAGCTGGCGCGGCGCAGGGGCACGGCGGAGAGCCCCCAGGGGCGCGGAGGACCGCGCCCACCTCGAACCACGAGCCGAAAGGCCTGTTCATGCGAACTGCGAGACGCATTGCTCTGGCGGCGACCGCTGCACTGCTGCTGGTCATCCAGACCGCAGCTCTGGCGGCACCGGTCGTCGGAAAGGACGTGACGTACGACTCGACAGCGGACTTCGCCAAGGGCACGGCCGTGAACCTCGACACGTCGGGGGGGCTGCTGCGCCTGAGCGAGTCTGGAGGCACCTTCCCCTTCATCTGGATAGCGCTGTCGGACCGCGGGACCATCGCCAAGATCGACACGCGCACCGGGGAGATCCTCGGCGAGTACCAGTCCGCGCCGGATGGCGTCGGGCGCAACCCATCGCGGACGACGGTCTCGACGGACGGCAGCGTCTGGGCTGGCAACCGCAACTCCGGCCGTGTGGTCCACATCGGCCTGACCGAGATGAACCAGTGCGTCGACCGCAACGGCGACGGCGTGATCCAGACCTCCGGCGGCTACGGCGACGTCCTCGCCTGGCCCGCTCCGGCACCAGGCGATCCGGAGATCTCGACCGCGACCGATGAGTGCATCCTCCACCTGGTGGACACCGTCGGCGGAGACGCCCGCCACGTGTCGGTGGCTCCCGACGGCGCGATCTGGGTCGGCAGCTACTCCGGCGGCACGCCGCGCGTGTTCGAGCGGCTCGACCCCGTCACCGGGGCGGTCACTCGCACGGAGGGACCGTTCGGCTGCGGCGGCTACGGCGGGCTCATGGACCGCAACGGCGTCCTGTGGTCCGCGACCTCCGGGTCGCTGCTGCTGCGCTTCGACACGACCCAGCCGGTGGGCCCGGACAACCCGCGCTGCCTGTCGGTCTCAAACTACGGCCTCGCCCTCGATCAGGACGGCTGGGTGTGGGTGAACGAGTTCGGCAGCAACGTCCGCAAGGTCAGCCCAGACGGCGACACCGTCCTCGGCCCGTTCAACAACGGCAGCACGACTTCTTCTCAGGGTCTGGCGATCGACGGGCGCGGCCACGCCTGGATCAGCTCATCGCTCAGCTGCTTCTCCAGCTGCGGCATCGGTCACCTGGACAACGACGGCAACCTGATCGGCGTCGTCCCGACGCCGACCGGCGCCGGCAGCACGGGCATCGCAGTCGACGCCGACGGCAAGATCTGGGCCGCCAACATCAACTCGAGCACGGCGACTCGCATCGACCCGAACGCAGGCCCCGTCGGCTCGGACGGCACCACTCCGGTCGGTGCGGTGGATCTCACGGTGGAGCTGCCGGCGACGCCGGAGGCGGGCCTGCCGCTGGCGCGCCCGTACAACTACAGCGACATGACCGGCCGCGTGCTGCTCGGCTCGACCGCTCCGCAGGGCAGCTGGACGGTCGTGCAGGACGGCGGGGCGGGGGCCAGCTGGGGTCGCGTGACCTTCAGCGAGGGTTTGGGGCCGGCCGCCGTGGCGGGCACCGTCGAGATCGAGGTGCGCGCCAGCGAGACCGAGGCCGGTCTCGGCAGCGAGACCTACCAGAAGGTCGCGAACGGCGAGATCTTCAACCTCGACGGCCGCTTCCTCCAGGTCCGCCTGACGCTGCGGCCCAGCGAGGCGGGGGAGAGCCCCGTGCTCGACTCCGTCCGGATCCAGGCGCACCCGATCGGGCCTGACGTCCTCGGTCCGAACGTCATCCGCCTCGGCGGACGTGAGCGCGTCGCCACCGCGGTCACGATCTCGCGCGACGCCTTCGGCGCGGGCGAGGCCGACACCGTGGTCCTGGCGCGCTCCGACGTCTTCGCCGATGCGCTGGCGGCCACCCCGCTGGCGGTGGCGGAGAACGCGCCCCTGCTGATCACCCCTCCCGATCAGCTGCATCCGCTGGTGCGCGACGAGCTGACGCGCGTCCTCGCCAAGGGCAAGACCGTGCTGCTGGTCGGAGGCACCGAGGCGCTGAAGCCGGGCGTCGCTCAGGCGCTGATGGACCTGGGCTACAAGGTCGAGCGTCATGCGGGCTCCGACCGGTTCGGCACCGCTGCGGCGATTGCCGAACGCCTGGGGAACCCCGACGACCTGCTGCTGGCCTCGGGGCTTGACTTCCCCGACGCCGTCGCCGCTGGGGCCGCGGCCGGCCACATCGGCGGAGCGGTGCTGTTGACTGCGGGCGAAGACCTGCCCGCCGCCACGACCGAGTACCTGGCGGCGCACGCCTCGGCCACGCGCTACGCCGTGGGCGGGCCGGCCGCGAAGGCAGACCCGGACGCGGAGCCGCTGGTGGGCTCCAACCGCTTCCTCACCGCGCTGACCGTCGCCGAGGAGCTGTTCGAGGGGCCGCCCCTGGTCGGGATCGCGACCGGTGAGCGGTTCCCCGACGCGCTGACGGGTGGCGCCTACGTGGCCACCCGCGGCGGACCCGTCCTGCTGAGCCCGATCGCGTCGCTTCCCAGCGACGTGGCCGACTACCTCGAGGCCCAGCCTTCGATCCAGGCGGCCTACCTGTTCGGTGGCACCGCGGCGCTCTCGGCCGAGGTGGAGCAGCGGGTGAAGCAGGTGTTCCCGGACAGTCCGTGAGCGGCGGTCTGATCCGCTGACGGCGGTGGGGCCGGGGCGAATTGCCCCCCCCCACCCCGTAGCAGAACAGGTAACCG
>CAZVUW010000008.1:0-29554 GCA_964629825.1 uncultured Actinomycetota bacterium | reverse complement strand
GGGCCGGGCCAATTGGCCCGGCCCCACCGCTTCGCTCATCTGCTAGCCGACAGCGGCGCTCAGCCGCTTCCGGGGTTCAGCCCTGGCTCAGGGTGCGTTCAGGAGGTCGTCGAGCTTCTCCTGGAACTGCGCCGCGAGCTCGCGCAGAGCATCGGCGTCGCCCTGGTTGGGCTTGTTCTTGCCCTCGATGACGTCGGCCTGCCAGAGCAGGAGGTGGATGGCGCGCTCGACGTGCGTGTGTGCGATCCGGCTCTGCTTCGGGCGGGCGAGCCACGCCTGGGCCTGCTCGATGGCGTTGCGGATCTTGCCCTCGAGGCCGGCGGTGATGGCGTCGGCGTCAACCAGGTCGTCGAGGTCGCCCTCGAGCATGTCCCAGGTGGGCAGGCGCGGGTCGACGATGAACAGGCCCTGGTAGCCGTGAATGGCGACGACGCCGCTGTCGAAGGCGTAGTTGCTCCACGTGCCGAGACCGAAGCCCGGGTTGTCGTGCGGCGGGTACACGTCGAAGAACCCGACCTCCTGGATCGTGCCATCCGCCACCTGGCGGGTGTCGTAGACACGCAGGCCCGAGCTGTAGTTGGACTGGAACACGAAGTCGCCGCGGGCGTAGAGGTTGTGGTGGGTCGACTGCGCCGGGTTCTCGAAGAAGCCGATGTGACGCGGGTTCTCTAGGTCGGCGAGGTCGAAGATCTCAACGCCCTGGGGCTGCCGGTTGGTCGTCTCGCTGTTGTGCAGGTAGTAGCGGTGGCCATCGAGCAGCCAGCCCTGGTGGCTGTAGGCCGAGTTCGGATAACCCGTCCTCGACAGCGTCACCATGTTGGACTTGTCGGTGACGTCGGCGATCACGACGGCGTTGCCGATGCCCGGGGTCGACGGGTTCGAGTTCACGCAGATCTCGCGCCCGGTGTAGCGGGTGTCCGGGCCCTCGTACACGACGCAGTTGGCGTCATGGACATAGCCGTTCTGGTTGTAGCAACCGGCGAAGGTCGGGTTCAGCGGGTCCTGGATGTTGATGATGTGCGACGTCGAGGCGCAGCCGTGGGCGTCGTTGCGCTGACCCACCGCGTAGGCGAAGCCGGTGTCCTCGTTGATCGCGATGTTGTGCGCCCGCAGGAAGCCGGTGTAGCGGGCGTCATAGGTGATGGTGTGGGGGGCCTCGTCCGGGTCGAGGTCGCGGAGCCTGGTCAGGTCGACGACCTGCATGCCGTGGTTCAGGGACTCGGCGACGATGAACGCGTGGTCCTTGTAGACCTTGATGTCACGCCAGATGTCGTTCGACGTGGCGGACGTCGGCAGGTGGGCGAGGTAGACGGGGTTGCGCGGGTCGGTGATGTCGATGAACGACGTGCCGACCTCGAGCCCCGCGATCACGTACTCACGGCCCGTCTCCGGGTCCTCCCAGCCCCAGACGTCGCTGCCGCGGCCGGTGGTGTTCGCCAGGCCGCCGCCGATCTCGTCGTTCAGGAAGTACGACAGCAGGTCGACGTCGTCACAGGGGAAGGCACCGGTGCCGAGCCAGTCGTGGCCATCGAGGGCCGGGACGTAGGCGACGCCGTCGACGCACGGCGCGGACCGGTCGTCACCGCCCTGGTTGAAGACGGTGTACCCGGACATGTCCGGGGCCTCGTAGTCATCGGGCAGCTCGGCGGCCATGTGCTTCTGAGCCAACGCGCCGTCGTCGCAGGCGGCCTCGGTGGAGAGGAACGACGAGAAGACGTTGACGGCCTCCATCATGAGGCCCAGGAAGCCGGGGGCGGCCGCCGTCGGACCGGCGCACATCTCGTGTGCGGCGGCGGGACGGGGGGTGGCGACCAGGAGCGTGGCCGCCAATGTCATCGCGAGAAGGACGTGTAGCACGTTCAGGCGGGTTCTTACCGCGCTAGAGATCATGGGCGCTCCTTGCACGAGTTTGAGCCGTCGCCTCAGCCCGTGGGCAGACGGCGCCAGGGGGGGCGCCCCCACCGGCCGTGCGGAAACTAGATGGCGCGATTGGCCGCGACAAGGATTAATTGCCCTGCCGAGCGCCCATGCCGGGCCGGCGGAGCACTGATCTGATCTACCGGTTTGGGGCTGCTGCAATCTCGTCGCTCTGCGGCCCGATCTCAGCGCTGCTTGGCCAGCGCGCCAGGCGCGCGGAGCTGCCCATCCAATGGGCTATGCCCTTCGGGTCAATGCGCCTTCTCCGCCGTGCCCAGCACGTGAGCGGTGGTGGGCAGGGTCATGGCGGTCTCGGGGAAGCGGAACCGCCTGGGTGGCTCCACCTCGAAGCCGGCGCGCTTGAGCGCGGCAACGGGATCCCGCGCCGTGTGGCAGCCGCCCGCCAGCGGGGGCCACACCGTGGCGTCCAGAACCCGCTGCAGGCGTGCGAGCCCCTTGGTCTCTGCGCGGACGTGCTCCAGGAAGCGGACCTGTCCGCCGGGGCGGAGCACGCGGGCCAGCTCGGCGACCGCGGCGTCGAGGTCGGCGACCGAGCACAGCATCAGCGAGGTGACCGCGGCGTCGAACGAGCCGTCGGCGGCCGGCAGCTCCTCCGCGAAGCCCTCGACGACCTCGACGGGGACGGGCGCCTTCGCAGCCGCCTGCTCTGCGAGCGCGCGCAGGTACGGCTGGGGCTCCACCGCGAGCACCCGCGTCACGGTCGAGGGGTAGTGCGCGAAGTTCAGCCCGTTGCCGCAGCCCGGCTCGATGACCTCACCCGTCAGCCCGGCCAGCAGGTCGCGCCGGTGCCGCGCCATCCCGACGGCCTCCATCCGCGGGCTCGCCCGGGCGTAGAGCCGTGCGAAGAGGCCATGGCCTTGCCTGCGTCCAGCCGCCATGAGGTCGAGGATAGGTCGGTCGTCCGTCGCTCCAACCTGGCCGCCATCGTCCAGCCGAGCGCCCCGACTCGCAGGGTGAAGGGGGGATGAGGGTGACCGACGGGAATCGAACCCGCGACCTCCGCGACCACAACGCGGCGCTCTAACCAACTGAGCTACGGTCACCAAGACGGCCGCCGTGGGGGGCGACCGGAAGAGGAATCGTACACGCCGAAGACCTCACCCTGCCACGCGGAGGCGCCCGGCGTCGGGCGCGCCCGGAGGGAGTCGAACCCCCGACCTTGCGGATAGAAGCCGCTTGCTCTGTCCAGCTGAGCTACGGGCGCTGACCGACCGAGACTACCCGATCTGTCGGCGGTTCCGACGGCCGATCCGGTGCCTTCAAAATGCGGTCCGGGGCGCCGCGGTCGGGGTCGTCAGGGCACGTAGAAGGTGGCGCTGCAGTGCGTCCCCGACCCGTCGCAGAGCCGGTACGCACCGCCGAGAGCCTCCTCCGGGACGGCGAAGCGATGAACCGCGTCTCCGGGGAACCGGACGTCCGGGACGGCCAGCGTCTCGCTCGCCTCGGACCAGGCCGCTCGCAGGGCAGCGGCGCTGCCGGATTCAGGGTCGTCCGGGTCGCTCGCCGCCACCTGGTACTCGGTCTTCCACTCCGAGCCGTCCCAGCGCTGGAGCAGGTGCCGCAGCCCGTGCTCCTGGCCGCCCGTGTAGCTGAAGTCCACCAGGCTCCCGGCCGGGATCTCGTCGCCCGCGCGCAGCGCTATCCCCACCCCGTCGCGCGGCTCGGCCGGCGCCCCGGCCAGACCCAGCCCGGCGCCGCAGCCCACGAGCCCGACGCAGCAGGCGAACAGCAAGACGAGCTTCCTCAAGGCCGGCTCCTGACGCCGAGATGGGGGTCGCACACCGTACCGGCATGCGCATCGATCCGGAACCAGCCGCCGCGACGCCGCCGCGGTTAGGCCTGCACCTGGCCGCAGCGGCGCATGGCGGCCGCGAAGGCCGCCGCACGGTCGCGGTAGTCCGCGAAGTGGTCGAAGCTGGCCGCGGCGGGGGAGAGCAGCACAACGCCGGCGCGCTGCCGGGCCCACTCGAAGGCGGCCATCACCGCGTCCTCGAACCAGGCGTGGCCCTCACCGGCGGCCTCGACGCGGAGCACCTCGACGTCACCGCGCTCCGACGCCGCCTCCACCGCATCGGCGATCCGGGCACCGGTCGTCGGCAGGGCCACCAGCAGCGTCGGTGCGGAGCGCCGACCCAGCCGCTCCGCCAGCGGCGCGTAGTCGATGTCGCGATCCAGCCCGCCCGCGAGCAGGGCGAGCGGTCGGCCCTCGAAGACCTCGATCGCGGCCAGCGTCGGCAGCACGTTCGTGGACAGCGAGTCGTCGACGAACGTGACCCGCTCAACCGTGCCGATCTCGTCCAGGCGGCTGTCCAGCCCGGCGAACCCACGGGCGGCCTCGGCCAGGCGCTCGGCGTCCTCGGCGCCGGGCATCCCCAGCGCCGCCAGGCAGCGCTGCGCGATCGCCGCGTTGACGAGGTTGTGGCGGCCCAGCAGACCCAGGGCCTCGACCCACTCGGGGACCGGCTCGGGCGCGGTGACCCACTCAACGCACGGACCGAGTGCGTCCTCATGAGAGCGCAGCCGCGGGTCCTCGCCGTTGGCGATGGTCAGGTCGGCGCCGGGCTGGCTGCACAGCGAGAGCTTGTCGGCGATGTAGGAGTCCATCCCGCCGTGCCATGACAGGTGGTCTTCGTAGAGCGACGTCACGGCGACAACCGCGGGAGAGCAGGCCACTTCGGCGGCCTGATAGCTGGACACCTCCAGCAGCCACCAGTCGTAGTCGTCGGGGACTTCGGGGTCGAAGGGCGGCAGGCCGAGGTTGCCGCCGACGAAGCAGCGCTGCCCGAGCCCGGCCGCGAGATGACCGGCGACGCTCACCGTCGTGCTCTTGCCCTTGGTCCCGGTCACGCACGCGACGCGCCCCAGGTCGGCCTCGGCCAGCCACAGGCCGAGGCCGCCGACGAGGCGCACGCCGACGCGCTCCAGGTAGGCCACCTCCCGGCGGGTGCGGGGGATGCCGGGGCTCTTGACCACGTAGGCGCAGCGCTCGAGCGCCTCGAGCCCGCCGGCATCGGTGGGCAGGGTGCGGGGATCCGTCGGTCGGTCGTCGACCAGGACCGGCTCGACGCCCATCGAGAGCAGCCGGCGCGCCGCCGCCTGGCCCTCGACGCCGAGGCCCCAGACCCCGACGGGGTGGCCGTGCAGGTCCGACCAGCCGACGCGGTGGCGCGGCCTAGAGACCTCAGCGGGCATCGGCGGGTTGCGGCGTGGCCGCGGGGTCGAGCGGGAGCAGCAGGCGCTCGGCGGCGGAGGCGGCCTCGACCGCCTGTTCGCCCAGCTCGGCGACCAGGCGCTGGAGGAGCGCCGTCTCCTGACGGTCCGGGCGCTCCGAGGCGAGCACCGCGGCCGCGCGGCATTCGAGCTCCTCGCCGACGCATTCAAACGGCTTGGCGTCCTCGGATGTGCCGAGCAGCGCGCGGAAGCGCGGCCCCAGCTCAGGCTGATCAAGGGGCTCGCTGCCGCCGAAGATCGCGCTGAGCTCCTCGCGCGACAGGAACGGCGCCAGGATCAGATCGATGAAGCAGCACTTGTCGCAGCGCCCGCACCAGGAGTCGAGGCGCTGCGCCGGATCGATCGCGAATGCGCGGTTGCAGCTGCGGAAGACCCGGTGATAGCGCTCCAGCGCCGCGAAGCGGCTCGCCACCCACAGCTCGCTGTAGGGGCGCAGGAAGGACCAGTATGCGGGCGGCTCGATGAACGCGCCGGCGAGGACCTCGCTGAAGGCCCGCTCGAACTCGAGGCTCTTGGACCACTGGTGGTTGATCTCGCGGTCGCCGACGCGCAGGTTGCCGATCGAAGCCGACCACTCGTTGGACATCACCACCGCTCCGCGCCCGTGCGCGACCGCGGTCAGCACCGCGATAGCCGACAGCACCCCGGTTACGGGTACGTGGCCGTTGCGGAAGCCGAGCTCGGCCGAGCGCAGGATCTGCTCGTCGAGCTCCTGGTCGGCGCGCAGGACCTGGAGCCCGGTCACCGCCGCGGCGTCCTCGATCGCGGCGAAGCGACGCCCGCCGCGCGTGAGCACGAACAGCGCAGCGTCGGGATGCTCCTGGCGCAGCTCCTCGACGGTGACGATGGAGTCGATCCCGCCGCCGAACGGGATCAGCGGCGGCCCCGAGGACGCCGCCCCCTGGGCGGAGGCCGGCACCCCGCCGACCACCCGTAGGCCGGTGAGATCCAAGCCGTTGGTGTACGCGTACTCGCCGAGGCCCTCGACGTAGAAGGTTCGCAGGAACTCAGCCTCGCCCTCGCGGACGGGGGTGTTGCCGAGGTCGATGAGCGATGGCGCGGCCGCCTTGTAGTAGGAGACCCCCGCGAGGAGGAACACGAGCCGCGCGGCCTCGGCGGCGGCAGGACCCGAGCAGTCGCCGCCCTCGACCCTGACCGTCTCGGTGAACTCCCACTCGTCATCGAGGCCGTAACGGCAGGTGAGAACCCCGTTGGCGACGTCGAGGTCGTAGCCGAGGTAGCGGAACCGCTCGATGCGGTCGGCGTCGAAGGTCATGGGGCTCGCGGGAGGCTAGGACGGCAGGGCACCCTCACACTACCGCTGGCAGTAGAGGGTGCTGTCCTCGCCGGCGCCCAGCTCGATCACGCACTGCTGGCCGTCAACGGCGACGCGCTCGAAGTCGGGCCCGCCGGCCAGGCTCGCCAAGACGCCGATCAGGAGCAGCAGGTTGAGCAGCGTCATCGCCGCGGTGGCGAGCAGCAGCTTCGCGCGGTTGTCTGGCCGCTGAGCCGCCTCGATCGGGTCGCGCAGCCCCTCGTTCGGCGCGTCCGAGCCACGCGCCTCCTCGCGTAGATCGATGGACCTCTCGGAGGCCGTGGAGCGGTCGACCGACAGGTCGTCGTGCAGCTTCGTGCCGGCGGTTGCGCGGGTCGCCCCTGCATCCGTGGGCAGGGGCTCGGTGCGGCCGATGTCGCTCATCCGTGTTCCTTCCCTGGGGGTGACTGGTCAGCCGAGGCGGTCGGCGGCTTGCCTTCGGGCCCGCCAGGGCGGCTCAGGCATACCCAGGGCACCGGGGAGCGACCCCCGTGGGGTGGGGGAGGGCGATCGCGCCGCCCTCCCCCGGCGGCTCAGGTCCTGTAGCTGGCCGCCAGCTGCTCGATCAGGTCTGCGAGGTTGCGCAGCGCCTCGGGGTCGCCCTGGTTCGGCTTGTTCTTGTTCTCGACGACGTCCGCCTGCCAGCGCAGCAGGTGGACGGCGCGGTCGAGGTGCGACAGCGCGGGTCCGAGCTTGCGCGGACCGAGCTGCAGCCAGGCCTCGGCGGTCTCGAGGTTGCTGCGGATCTTCGCCTGCAGCCCCTCCGTGATGCCGCCCTCCGCGATCAGGCGATCGAGCTGCTCATGGGCGAACGAGAAGGTCGTTCGCAGCACGTACAGGCCGCCGTTGCGGTCCGAGGCGTAGATCCACGGGTCGCCGGGCGCCTTCCAGATGCCCCAGACGTCCTGGATGCCGCCGTTGGACATCTCGAACTCCTCGCCGGTGGGGTTGAAGCGCGCCACCTCGACCGGGTTGTAGGGGTCGCGGATGTCCAGGATCAGGACGCCGTGCGAGTACCAGGAGAAGTACGCCAGGTCGTTCTCGACGATGACGTTGTGCACCGAGTAGGTGCCGTTGGGATCGCACTCGTCCGCGGTCGGGTCGAGCGTGCAGGTGGTGTCGAACTCCGTCGCCAGCACGGGGTTGGCGGGGTCGGCGTAGTCCCAGATCCGCACGTTGCCCCACTGGGACACGCCGCGGACGTTGTTGGCGACCAGGATCCCGATGGCGCCTGCCGCCTGGGCGGCGCCGAGCTTGCTGGTGAACGAGCAGCCGCCGCGGCGGACGACCGCGATCTTGCCGGCGGGGTCGTTCAGATGCGGGTCGACGACACCCGGCACGTCGATCGCCGGGTCGGCGAAGCGATCGGTGTCGCAGCCCTGGCCGACGAAGACGGCCTCGGCCTCGATCACGGCGCCGTCACCCAGCTTCGGCTGGTTGCCGGACGCCTCCGTGGCGGCGTAGACCTCGCCGGCGAGGGGACCGCTGACCACGGTCACCTGCGGCGCCAGCATGTGGTGGACGAGGGCGTGCTGGATCCGGACGACGTTCCCGGTCTGGTTGGCCTCGAAGTCATCGCCCGCGGTGGTGCTGATCCCGAAGGCGGGCTGCGTGTTCCACGGCCACTCGCCGACGGTCCAGTTGTCCAGCGGCAGCCGCTCGGGCAGCGCGTCGAAGTCCTCGTTGGTCTCGACGACGGTCTTGCCGTCCGCCGAGGCCCAGACGGCGTGGCTGTTGACCTCGCCGTCACCCGCGGTCGGGTCGAGGGCGACGGAGATCAGCTCGGGGTCGGCGGGGTCGCTGATGTCCAGCAGGATCAGCCCGGCGTCCCAGTGCGCTAGGTAGGCCAGCTGGCCGTCGGGCGTCACGGTGACGTCGTGCAGGAAGCGGTTCATGGACGAGCCGTAGCCACCGAACATGTAGAGGTTGATGTGGTTGACGATCGTCACCGGGTCGGTCTCGGCGTGCGGGTCGTCGCTGCAGTAGTCCTCCTCGCACAGGTACTCGGCTCCCCACGCGCTCACCGGGGTCGGCGAGGTCGGGTCGGTGAGCTCATAGATCTGGAAGCTGCCGAAGTACGCGTGCGTCTGCATCGCGACGAAGAGGCGGTTGCCCTGCGTGAACAGCGACATGTTGTGCACGCCGACGTCGAGCACGCCGAACAGCTCGCGCAGAACCTGGTTGGCGTCGTGGACGATCGCCGAGGCGAGGTGGATCGGGCTGCGGGCGTTGGTGACGTCATAGATCTCGAAGCCGCCGAAGCCGCCCGCGCAGGGCTCGTTGGAGTGCACCAGGACGTCGCGGCCGCCGAAGCTCGTCACCTTGATGTCGTTGATGCGGCTGCCCGGGACGGACGGCAGGTTGCCGAGGTACTGCGGGTCCGACCGGTCCGACACGTCGAACACCGGCACGCCCGGTCCGAGCAGGTCATCGCGCAGCGCCACCGGGCCGGTGTCCACGCGGTAGCCCTCGCCGGTTCCGCACGGGACGTTGTAGGTGCCGATGTAGGCGAAGTCCCCGTGGGCCCAGACATCGGTCGTCCCCTGTGCCAGCAGGCGCTCGCCGCGCCCGACCAGCTCGAGGTTGTCGGGGTTGACCGCTGCCGCCACGACGGCAGCGGCGTCGGACTCGGCCGCGTCCATTCCGAAGCGCCCCGGCCGTCCAGCAGCGGGGTCGTGACCCCCTGCTAGGGCCTGCAGCTCGGCCTTGGCGCGCTCCACGTCCTCCGCGCTGTGCGAGAGGACCCTGCGCTCGTGGCCCAACCCGCGGTCCTGCTGGACCGCTCCCGCCGCCGGCCCGAACGTCGCGAGGCTCAGAGCGACCAGGCCTACGACGATGAAGCGTGCCCTTGCTGATGAAGGCATGTGCTCCCCCTTGGTCGATTACCGGAGGCCAGCGCTCCATTCCGAAACGGGGAACCCGCCCCCGGAGGGGGCAAAGCAAATCAGCCTGAATCTCCGCGATCAAGGAGCAATCCGTCAGATCCGCTCTTGTGGGTATTTCGATGAAAAGGGGCGCCCCGTTCGGGACGCCCCCTGTGGTCGGGCAGCGGCGAACCGCTGCGCCGCTACATCACTGACCGGGCCTGTAGACCCTCACGATGTGGTCCTGGAGCTCGGCCGGGTCGAAGTAGACCGGCCGGAGGTTGCCGGCCGCGAAGTCCTCGGCGCGGTTGAAGAACCATGGCGAGCTCGGGTCGGCGCTGTTGCCGCCCTCACGCACCGCCAGGGCGCGCAGCTTCGGACCGAACTCGAGGACCGACACGAAGGTGTTGCCGCTGGTGGCGTAGAAGCGCACCGTCCCCGGCCGGCGCGAGCCCGGGTAGGTGGCCAGCGAGCCCCACGTGCCCGACGTGAACGGCACCGGGATGCTCGGCTTGGAGTCGTCGAACACCTGGGTGATGTTCCCGTCGTTGCGCTGGTAGCGGTTGATCTCGCCCCACGGCACCTGCCAGCTGCCGAAGTCCTGCGTCAGCCGGTTGACGGCGTTGTCGAGCGAGTTGAGCCGCTGCTGGTCGTTGTTGCGCGACCCCTCGGCCCAGAAGATCGCGAGCGACGTCTCGATCGAGTCGGCGCCCCAGCGGTAGTCCCAGCTGCGGAGACGCTCGATCGGCTCGGTCAGCCGCGCCTTCTGCGCGTTGCCGTCAGGCAGGTTCTCCCAGGCGGCGATCAGCGGCGGCAGCAGGTTGGCGAAGGCCGGCAGGTAGGAGTCGTAGGCGACGTCGCGCAGCCCCTCGAGGGTGAAGTCGTCCCGACCGGACAGCAGCCGGATCGCGTTGCGTCCGCGCTCGTTCTCGCTGCCGGTGTTCATGTAGACGGGGTAGTCATCCTGGCTGGGGCTGTCATCGCCGCAGCACGTCCACGGCCAGTTGTTGGTGTTGAAGACCCAACCGTTGTCCGGGTTGATGACGTGGGGGATCTCGTCGAGCTCGTGCAGTCCCTGCCAGTCGGTCGCGGGGTCGCTGCCGTCCACCGGCTGGCGGTAGTTGAAGCGCTCGTCGCGGATCGGCATGAACTGCGGCAGCAGGAAGGCGATGTTGCCGGACGAGTCCGCGTACAGCGTGCTGTTGGAGCTGTTCGCCTTGAGGTTCGCGACCTCCAGGTACTCGTCGAGATCGCGCGCCTTGGTGCGCAGGAAGCTCTGCTGCAGCGCCTCGATGGGGCTGTTCAGCAGGCCGGTCGCCACCCAGCGGCCGCCCGTCTGGCGAACGATCGGGCCGTGATGCGTGGCATAGGTCGTGAAGGTGCGCTCCTCCAGCTCCCCGTCCGCGGTGCGGTAGGAGATCGTGACCGGCCTGGTCTTCACCGGCCGCAGCTCGTCGCCGTAGCGGTAGAAGCGCTGGCCGTCTTCGTCGGTGACGATCGTCTGGAGGAACTCGTCGATGTTGTCCACCGGCGCCGACGTGTGCATCCATCCGGCGTCCGGGTTGAAGCCCTGGTAGATGAAGAACTGGCCCCAGGTGATGGCGCCGTAGACGTCGAGCCCCTCGCCGCTGGTGACGTGCTGGACGTGGCGGAAGTAGTGGCTCGTGTGCGGGTTGATCAGGAGCAGCGCGTTGCCGTCGCGGGTGTGGCTCGGCGCGATCGCGATCCCGTTCGAGCCGGCCGCGCCGTCCTCGGGGTCGTTCTCGATGAAGGTCTGCACGGGCTCGAACGAGCCGGTCAGGCCCTGCGGCTCGTAGAAGCTGCGCAGCTGGTTCAGGTTGATGCGCTCGATGTCCCCACCGATGCTGCCCTCGGTGAAGCTCAGCGCCATCCACGGCTCGAAGCGCTTGATGGCTCGCGGCTCGACCTCGGGGTGCGTGGCGAGGAAGTAGTTCAGGCCGTCGGCCCAGGCGTTCATCAGCCTGCGCAGCCAGACCGGGCTCTCCGAGTAGAGCTGCTTCAGGTCCTCGTGGTCGAGGTACAGGCGCTGGCGCAGGTCCTGCCAGATCGCGCTCTCGCCCTCGGCCTCGGCGAGACGCCCGAGGCTGACCAGGTAGTTGCGCTCGACCCGGTTGAAGTCGTCCTCGGCTTGGGCGTAGATCATCCCGAACACGGCGTCGGCATCGGTCTTGCCGACCACGTGCGGGACGCCCAGGTCGTCGCGGGTGATGGTCACGTTCTCGGCGTGCTGACGCCAGCGCGCGTGCTCGTCGGCGGCGCGGTAGGTGTCGGCCAGCGCCTGGATCGCCGCGGCCAGAGCCCGCAGGCCCTCCGGGTCACCCTGGTTGGTCTTGCCCTTGTCCTCGATGACCTCGACCTGCCACAGCAGCAGGTGCACGGCGCGGTCGAGATGGGACAGCGCTGGCAGGAACTTCTTGGGCAGGTCCAGCCACTCCTCGGCCGTGTCCAGGGCGTTGCGGACCTTCTCCTCAAGGCCCGCGGTGATGCCGCCGCTGGCCGCCAGGCGGTCCAGCTGCTCACGCACCAGCGCAAAGGTCGAGGCGCACACCGCGGGGTCGAACAGGCGCTCGGCGGCGGTGATGATCGGGATTCCGAGCTCGCCGGCCTGGCCGTCGAGGATCAGCGGGATCAGCGCGCGCAGTGGCTGCGCCATCGGAACGAGGTAGTCCTCCGGACGCTTCTCGACGCGCACGCCGTGGGCCTCGAGGCGCTCGGCAGGCGAGGTCCACAGCGACTCCGGCAGCCGCGCGTCCTCGATCTTGCTCTCGTACTGCTCGGCGGTCAGCAGGTAGCCGCAGGGCGGCTCGGCGAGCTGATCGCCCTCACCGGGACGGTTGTTCGGGGGCGGGTTCTCGCCCGGGTGCGGCGCCGGGTACGGCTCCCAGTCGTAGGTGCCGTCGAAGACCACGCGCCCGGTGTTCGAGGACTGGAACTCGATCGAGTCGGCGATCGCCTGCTGGATGCGGGCGCGGTTCTCCCGGTGATAGTCGAACACCTGGTGCAGCGTCCACAGGTGCGAGGCTGCCTGGCGCCGCGTGTTGGCCGCGCCGCTCGCGCCCGGCCGGGTCGGCCCGGCCTGCGACCGCGCCTCGGTGAGCATCCCGATGATGTGCTTCATGCCGGTCGTGCTGCCGAACGACTGCCCGCCGGCGGAGAACGCGGTCGGGTATGGGCACGGCCACCAGCCGTCGCGCGCGCCCTGGGTGTACATCCAGCCCTCGATCAGCCCGAAGCGGCCCTCGTCGTAGGTCGCCCGGGAGTTGTTGAGGTGCGGGGTGTTCATCAGCGCCAGGTCGCAGGTGTTGGTGTTGCCGAAGTGGTGGCCGTCGTTCAGCACCTCGGGCGTGTAGTCGCGCCAGAACGCCGCCTGGGCGAGGGTCTCGGGCTGGGACAACCGCCCGTAGTCGCGGTTGAGGTCCTGCCCGGTCGAGTTGCCGCGGCTGTTCGCTGCGCGCCCGTCGCCGTTCAGAGAGGGCACGAACAGCGCGGTCGTGTTGGACAGCGTCTCGATGACCCACGGGTCGTCCGAGAAGGCCAT
The DNA here is from genome assembly GCA_964629825.1 of uncultured Actinomycetota bacterium. Lineage (GTDB taxonomy): Bacteria > Actinomycetota > Nitriliruptoria > Euzebyales > Egibacteraceae > CAZVUW01. The sequence goes on along the minus strand of CAZVUW010000008.1, from coordinate 16,647 downwards.
CTTGCGGATCATCATGAAGCAGGCCTCGCGGCCGGTCGGCTCGTTGCCGTGCACGTTGCAGGTGCTTCCGGCGGTCGGCCCGTCCGAGATCTCCTGCACCGTGGCGGGGGGACGCGGGTAGCCGAGGATGAAGGCGTTGATCTCCCGCCCCTGCACGGTGTGGCCGATGGTGACCACCCGCAGGCGCTCGCTGGCCGCGTCGATGCGCCGAGTCCACTCGATCTCGGACTCATACGAGGTGTACTGGGCGCCCAGGGTCTGCTCGAACTGGGTGAGGAACTCCTCGGGGCCGAAGGGCTCGCGGGTGGTGTCGAAGACGGGCTCCGAGTACTCCTGCGCGGTCGAGCCGATGCGAGCCCGCACGCGCCAGCGGTAGCGGTCCCCGGGCACGAAGCCGGCGTCGGCGAAGGTGGGCTCGGACTGGTTGATCTGGCGGTTGGGACGCCAGAGACCAACGATCACAGGGTCTCCCGTGGGCGTGTCATCGCTGCTCACGGGGGTGCGCTCGATCTGGTAGTCGGTCGCGCCGGGCACGGGCGACCAGGCAAGCGTCACCCAGCCATCGCCATGGGACAGGGTGAGGTTTTGGACCTGAGTCGGATCCTGCTGCGCCAGTGCGACATCTGGCAGCAGCAGCAGAACCATCACGGCGGCCATGCCTAGGGCGAATGGCCTTTGCCGACTTCGCATGTCCTGCTCCTTTTCGAATTGGTTGGAAGCAGCCTCCCGACCCACGACGCGATGTGCCGCTAGAGCGGCTTCGGGTGGCACGCTTTCCAAAAATGTTGGGGGGGGAGGGGCGGAGAGCAGCCAGCCCGGGCGGGAACCTAGTTCCGCGTCGGTGGGCAGTCAATGGTCGAATCCGCCCGACGCGATTCCAATGCACAAAGGGGAAGGGGCGCCCGAGGGCGCCCCTTCCGTTCAGCTGCTGCGGAGCTAGCTGCGGTAGGTGTCGGCCAGGGCCGCGATCGCCGCGGCGAGGGCGCGCAGGCCCTCCGGGTCACCCTGGTTCGGCTTGTCCTTGTTCTCGATCACGTCGGCCTGCCACAGGAGCAGGTGGATGGCGCGGTCGAGGTGGCTCAGCGCGGGTCCGAGCTTCCGCGGACCGAGCTGCAGCCACTCCTCGGCGGTCTGGAGGTTGTTGCGGATCTTCTCCTCCAGCCCATCCGTGATGCCGCCGCTGGCCGCCAGGCGGTCCAGCTGCTCGGTGGCGAGCGGGAAGGTCGAGGCGCAGACGGCCGGGTCGAACACGCGCTGCGCACCGATGATCGGCGCGGGCGGCTGCTCGGGGTCGAGCAGGATGTTGATCAGCGCGCGGAACGGCTGGGACATCGGCACCAGGTAGTCGTTCGGCCGCGGCTCCACGCGGATGCCGTGGGCGGCGAGGCGGTCGGCCGGCGACGTCCGCAGGGCGACGGGCAGGCTGCCGCTGTCGTTGAGAACCGTCGTGTACTGCTCAGCGGTGAGCAGGTAGGCGCACGGCGGCGGGTTGATCATGTCCTCCGGCCCCGGCGGGTTGTTCGGCGGCGGGCTGTCGCCCGGGTGCGGGGCGGGGAACGGCTCGACGTCCCAGTCGGCGTGCAGCACGACCGGGTCGTTGGTGGTCAGCTGGTACTCAAGGCCTGCGGCCATGACGTCGTTGACCAGCTCAAGGTTCTCGTGGCGGTAGCGCAGCGCCGTCTCGATGGCCCACATCTGCGAGTAGCCCTTGCGACGGCGGTTGGTCACCGAGCTGGTGTTGCCCTCACCGGGTCGGGTCGCGCCGCCGCTGCTGCGGGCCTCGACCAGCGTGACGATCATGTTCTTCAGACCGTGCACGCGGGTGAACGAGGACGCGCCCTCGATGCCCTGGAGCGGGTAGGGACACGGCCACCAGCCGTCAACGGCCGCCTGGTTGTAGAACCAGCCCTCGACGAAGTTCTCCTTGGACTCGTTGTGGATCGGCGGCGGGGTGTTGCTGTGGCGCGGCCACAGCAGGGGCAGGTCGCAGGTGTTGTTGTTGCCGAACTCGTGGCCGTCCACCATCACGTCCGGGGTGTAGTCGCGGACGAAGCGGGCGAACGTCTGGGTCTCGGGCTGGCTGATGCGACCGTGGTCGCGGTTGAGGTCCTGGCCGGTCGAGTTGCCACGGGTGTTCGCCGCGCGGCCGTCGCCGTTGAACGACGGGACGATCAGGACGGTGACGTCGCTGAGGATGTCGAGGATGTCCGGCTCGTTCGAGAACGCGAGCCGGCGGATCATCATGAAGCAGCCCTCACGGCCGGACGGCTCGTTGCCGTGGACGTTGCAGTTCGCGCCGGCGGTGGGGGTGTTCGAGATCTCCTCGGCCGTCGCCGGGGGAGTGGGGTAGCCGATGATGAAGGCGTTGATCTCCCGGCCCTGCGCGGTGTGTCCGATCGTCACGACCCGGACGCGGTCGCTGGCGGCGTCGATGCGCCGGGTCCAGTCGATCTCGGAGTCGTAGGAGGTGAACTGCGCCCCGAGCGTCTGCTCCCACTGGGTCAGGAACTCCTCCGGGCCGAAGATCTCACGGGTGGTCCCGTAGACCGGCTCGGAGTAGGGCTGCGCCTCGTTGCCGAAGCGGGCGCGCACGCGCCAGGCGAAGCGCTCACCCGGGTAGAAGTTCGCGTCGGCGAAGGTGGGCAGGTGCTGGTTGATCTGGCGGTTGGGCCGCCACAGCCCCACGATCGTCGCCGTTCCCGTCGGGTTGTTGTCGACGTCTACCGGGGTGCGCTCGATCTGGTAGTCCGTGGCGCCCGGAACCGGGGTCCACGCCACCGTCGTGTAGCCGTACTGGTGGGTGAGGGTGACGCCCGTGACCTGGTTCGGCTCGGCCTGGGCGAGCGCCATCGTCGGCAGCAGTGTTAATAGGAGCAACGTCGCCAAGACCAATGCGATCGGCCGGCGCCTGGGGGGTGAAGGCATGTTTCCTCCTGTTGAAAGGCGACGACTGGCCGAGGATCGGGGCACAGCTTCGACCAACTCCGGCACCAGGCGGGGGTGAGGGGCTCGCAGCGATGATTCCGGGATCTGATCTTCGGCGCGTCGTGTATTCGGAATACCCGCCCGGGGCCGGGAACGTATTGCGGCGTCCGCTCCCCGTCAACGGTTTTCAGCGCACGACGACCTGCATGCGCATCCCTGCGTCTGCGTGACCCGGGGTGAGGCACAGGGCCTCGTACACGCCGGGTTCGTCGATCATGAGTAACGCTGCCTGCCGCGCTCCCGGGTAGCCATGCACGTGCAGGCCTGCGGCGGGCAGGTCGAGGTCGTGCTCGAGCACGCCCTCGTTGCTGACCATCAGCGCCACCGGCTCGCCCGCCGCGATCTCGATGCGCGCTGGCTCGAAGGCCACGTCCACCATGTTCACCTGGAGCTGGGTGATCTCGTCCAGGGGGTTTCCTCCGCAGGCTGCCCCGGTGAGCAGCACCAGCGCGGCGAGGGTGCCCAGGCGCGATCTGGAGGTGCTCATGGCGTCTCCATGCGCGGTCAGCGCCGAAAGGGGTGGCGGGCCACCGGCCGGTCAGGTGCCGCGGGAGCCTAGCCCAGGCAAACCGCGCCGGGGGGAGAAAGTGGTCAAATCGCAGCGGGGCTGAGATCGACCCTTCGGAGCAGCTGCGCGTTCAGCGCCACGATGATCGTCGACAGGCTCATCAGGACGGCCCCGACCGCCATGGGCAGGACGAAGCCGACGGGAGCGAGGATGCCGGCGGCCAGCGGTAGCGCGAGCAGGTTGTAACCGGCCGCCCACCAGAGGTTCTGGAGCATCTTGCGATAGCTCGCCCGCGACAGGCGGCCCGCCGAGACGACTCCGCGCGGGTCATCGGAGGCGAGCACGATGCCCGCGGACTCCATGGCGACGTCGGTGCCCGCGCCGATGGCGATGCCGACGTCGGCCCTCGCGAGGGCGGGCGCGTCGTTCACGCCGTCGCCGACCATCGCCACGGAGCGGCCGTCGCGCTGCAGCGAAGCGACCTTCGCGTCCTTGTGCTCGGGCAGCACCTCGGCGTGCACCTCGTCGATGCCGAGCTCTGCGGCCACGGCGTCCGCCACCTGGCGGGCGTCACCGGTGATCATGGCGACGGTCACGCCGAGGTCGTGCAGGGCACGCACGGCTGCGCGGGACTCCTCGCGCACCTGGTCCTCGAGGGCGAGCGCGCCGATGATCTCCTCGTCGCGGGCGAGGGTCAGCACGGCCGCTCCGCGCTCGACCCAGCGGTCGATCGCTCCCTTGAGTTCGGGCGGGACCGACAGGCTGCGCTCGCTGACGAGCGCCGGTCCGCCGACGGCGATCTGCGCACCGTCCACCTGCGCCTCGACGCCGCGACCGGCCAGCGCCCTGAACCCGGTCGCCGGTGGGACGGTGAGCCCTCGCTCCCGTGCGGCGGCGACGATGGCCCGAGCGAGCGGGTGCTCGCTGTCGGCCTCGACCGCCGCGGCCAACGCGAGGACGGCGCCTTCGTCGCCCTCGACCGCGGCGACGTCCGTGAGCGCGTGCTGGCCCTTGGTCAGGGTCCCGGTCTTGTCGAAAAGGACGACGTCGACCTCGCGCATCCGCTCGAGGGCGCTGCGGTCCTTCACGAGGATCCCCGAGCGGGCCGCTTTGGCCGTCGCAATCGAGGTGACCAGCGGGATCGCGAGCCCGAGCGCATGGGGGCAGGCGATGATCAGCACGGTCACGGCCCGGACGACCGCGGCGTCCGGCTGGCCGACCAGCGTCCACACGAGGACCGTCATGGCTGCGGTCGCAAGCGCCACGTAGAACAGCAGCGCTGCTGCGCGATCGGCCAGGACCTGACCGCGGGAAGAGGACTCCTGCGCCTGGGCGACCATGCGCTGGATGCCCGCAAGGGTCGTGTCCTCGCCGACGGCGTCGACGCGAACCCGCAGGGCCGAGTCGGTCACGACCGTCGCGGCGACGACCCGCTCGCCCTCGCCGCGTGCGACCGGGTTGGACTCGCCGGTGATCATCGACTCGTCGACCTCGGCCGTGCCCTCGACCACCGTGCCGTCGGCGGGGACGCGGCCGCCCGGTCGCACGAGGACGACGTCACCGAGACGGAGCTCCGCGATCGGGATCCGCTCCACATCGCCGTCGTCGGTGAGGCGCTCGGCCTCGTCCGGCAGCAGCTCGGCCAGCGCGGCCAGCGCTCCGCGCGCCTGCCCGATCGCCCGCATCTCCAGCCAGTGGCCGAGCAGCATGATCGCGATCAGCAGGGCCAGCTCCCACCAGACCTCGACGCTGAACCAGCCGAGCGAGGTGGCAAGGGAGGCGACGTAGGCGACGCTGATCGCCAGGGCGATCAGCAGCATCATCCCCGGCCTGCGCCGCCGCGCCTCGTCCAGCCCGCCGGCCAGGAACGGCCAGCCGCCGTAGACGAAGATCACGGTGCCGAGGACCGGCGACACCCACCCGGCGCCGGGGATCTGCGGAGGCATGTAGCCGAGCAGGTGGCCGAGGGACTCGGAGAAGTACAGGACCGGCAGGGTCAGGAGCAGGGTCAGCCAGAAGCGGTCGCGGAACATCGCGGCGTGGTCGCCGTGGTCGTGTCCGCCGTGGCCTGTGTGGTCACCGTGTTCATGGCCGCTGTGTCCGCCGTGGCCCGCGTGCTCGCCGTGACCCGTGTCCTCGCTCAGCTGGTCGTGCTGTGCCCTGCGGTTCATGACGCCTCCTGGGGCCTGGAGCCTTCCGTGCGGCAGCGGACGGCAACCGCAGTTCGATGAAGGATACCCCCCTATGGTATCTGTCGTCGGGTGGCGGTCCCACGGCGGCCGCTTAGACATCCACCGCAATCGGTCCCGCGTGCCATGTCGCATGGGCTAATCCGGAGGCGAGCGCAGCCGACGGTGGTCTTGCGGCCCCTCCCCCCGGGTCGCATGACCCATGGAGCCCCTGTCGAAATGTCCGTGCCCGCCCTCGCCGCTGCACCCCCCGACGAGCAGTCCGAACAGCCGGAGCCCGCACCCGCCGAGACCGGTCCTCTCAAGGTCTTGCGCCTGCTCATGCTTGCGCTTCTGGGCCTCTACACCGCGCACGTGGTCTTCGGCGACGTGGGCTACGAGGTGCTGTGGGACGCGCTGGTCTACAACGGCATCCTCGTGCTGGCTGTGGCCGTTGCCTTCCTGGCCGCGCGGCATCAGCCTCGGGCGCGGGGCTGGTATCTGATCGCGGCGTCGCTCGCAGCATCGGCCGGCGGCGACCTGCTCTACGCGGCGATCACGCTGATCAACGGAGCCGAGCCCGAGACCGCGACGATCGCCGACATCGCCTGGCTCGCCTTCTACCCCCTGGCCCTCATCGGGACGACGATCGGCTTGCGCGACGAGCCCGACCGCCTCGGCACCCGCGGCTGGCTGGACGCCCTGGTCGCCGGGCTCGGGATCGCGGCGACCGTCTCGGCGCTGGCCTTCGGGCCGATCCTGGCCGCCACCGGCGGAGATGCGCTGACGGTCGGGGTGACCCTCGGCTACCCGATCGGGGACCTGGCTCTGCTGGCGGTCGCGGGAGGCGTCTTCGCCGTGCGCGGGTTCAACACCTCTCCGCGCTGGGTGTGGATGAGCGCGGGGCTGCTGGCCTTCGCCGTGGCCGACGTCGTCTACGTCTACCAGGTGGCGAAGGAGACCTACGTCTCGGGGACGGTCCTGGACATCTTGTGGGCGGTCGGTCTGGTCCTGATGGCTGTTGCCGCCACCGACATCCGCACCCGGCAAGGCTCGGCGAGCCGATCGACGCTCGCGGTGCTCGCCGCTCCGGGCATGTTCGCGGTGGGCGCCCTCGGATTGCTGCTCGCCGGGAACTTCAACCGGATGAACCCGGTGGCGACGTGGCTCGCCGGAGCGACGCTGCTGGCGGTCGCCATGCGCGTGGTCGTGGCCTACGTGGACGTCACGGCGCTGAGCCGCAGCCGCGAGGAGGCCCGCACCGACGACCTAACCGGCCTGCCCAATCGCAGGGCCTTCTACGAGCGCGCCGCCGAGGCGCTGGCCAGCGGTGCGGAGGAGCGCTGGGCGCTGCTGCTCATCGACCTCGACCACTTCAAGGAGATCAACGACACCCTCGGCCACAAGGTCGGAGACGAGCTGCTGGGCCTGATCGGCCCGCGTCTGCGACCGGCCCTGCGCAGCAGCGACCTTCTGGCGCGCCTCGGCGGCGACGAGTTCGCCATACTCCTGCGCGATGTGGAGGCACGCGAGGCGCGGGAGGTCGGTCAGCGCCTGCGCGACCGCCTGCGCATCCCGTTCGAGCTCGACTCGCTGAGCGTGCACATCGACGGCAGCATCGGGATCGCGCTGTACCCGGAGGACGGCGCCACCACCGACCTGCTCATGCAGCGCGCCGACATCGCGATGTACAACGCCAAGGGCGCCCGCTCGGGCGTGGAGCACTACCTCGCGGACCGCGACACCCACGCACGGGACAACCTCCGCATGGTCGACGAGCTGCGCCAGGCCGTCGCGGGCGATGAGCTGATCCTGCACTTCCAGCCCAAGTGGGAGATCTCCACCCGCCGGGTCAGCGGCGTCGAGGCCCTGGTCCGCTGGCAGCACCCGCGCCAGGGCCTGCTGTTCCCGGACCGCTTCCTGCCGCTGGTCGAGCAGACCGGCCTGATGTCCGAGCTGACCTGCCGGGTCCTGGAGCTGGCCGCGGCGCAGGCCCGCGCCTGGTTGGACGACGGCGTCGAGATGCCGGTCGCCGTGAACCTCTCGGCGGTCAGCTTCCTCGACGAGCGGCTGGTGGATCAGATCCGAATGCTGCTCGACGAGCACGGCCTGCCGGCCCGCCTGCTGGAGATCGAGATCACCGAGGACATCCTCATCGCCGATCCCACGCGCGCCGCGGCCATCCTCAACCGCCTGCGCCGGGTGGGGGTTCGTGTGTCCGTGGACGACTACGGGACCGGCTACTGCTCGCTGGCATACCTGCGCTCGCTGCCGATCGACGAGCTGAAGCTCGACCGGGCCTTCATCGCCGGGATCTCGGGCGACCCCCGCGGCGCGGCGATCGTCCGGTCCACGGTGGACCTCGCCCACTCGCTCGGCCTCGAGATGGTCGCCGAGGGGGTCGAGGACGAGGAGACGCTCGCCACCCTGACCGAGTTCGGCTGCGACATCGCCCAGGGCTACTACTTCAGCCGACCGCTGCCGGCGGATCAGCTGGACGGCTGGCTTAAGGGCTCGGCCGGGGACGGCGTGGTGCCCGCCGAGGTCCTCAGGGCGGCGCGGCAGGCGGGCTAGCTGTCCGTGCATCATGGGCAGCGGTCCCGGAGTCTGGGACCGGGCACGTAGCATCGTGCTGGCTGCGGTCGGCAGCCTCTGCGCTGAAAGGGACGCTCCAGATGAACGACGCCGCCTCCGCTCGATCAGCATGGGCCGACGCCGGGCGACGCTGGCTCGGACCCCTGCGCACGCTGAGCTGGGTCGTCGTGCTCGGCATCCTGATCCAGGCGGTGCTGGCGGGTCAGGGCCTGTTCCGCTCGCCGGGGCTGTTCGAGCTGCATGGCTGGATCGGCAGCGCCGTGCTGCTGATCTCGGCCGTGGTGGTCGTGCTGGCCTTCCTCGCGCGGACTCCGCTGTGGCTGCGGCTGGCCAGCCTGGCGGTCACCGGCGGGCTGTTCGTCCAGACGGGCCTCGGCTACATGGGTCGCCGCAACGGAGTCGCGATCGCATCGACCGTTCACGTGCCCCTGGGCGTTGCGTTGCTCGGCCTCGGTGTCGCGATCGCGGTCGTGGCGAGCCTCGCAGCTAGCGGTCTGCTGACCCCGCGCGGCGCCGTCGCGGACCGCTAGGGCTCAGAGCCCGAGCAGAGGGGCGGGGTCGACAGCCTCGCCGTTCAACCTCACCTCGAGGTGGAGGTGAGGGCCGGTCGCGCTCCCCGTGGCCCCGACGGTGGCGACCTGCTGGCCGGCGAAGACCCGCTGACCGGGCTGCACCAGAAGTCGGTCGGCGTGGGCGTAGCGCGTCTCGCGCCCGTCGCCGTGGTCGATGATCACCAGGTTGCCGTAGCCGCCGCGCACGCCCGCGAATGTGACCGTTCCGGCCGAGGTCGCACCGATGGGGGTTCCCGCCGGTGCGGCGATGTCAAGTCCGGAGTGGCTGTGGCTGCGGCCCGAGATCGGGTGGATCCGAGGTCCGAAGGAGCTGGTCACACGCCCCTGGACGGGCATGACGAGCCCGCCTGGCTGCGCGGGGGCCCCGCCCAGCAGGCCGACGTTGGCGGTGGCGCCCAGGCCGGGGACACCCGACATCGCGCCGCCACCAACCATCTGCCCGAGGGTCAGCAGCTGCGCTGCCGGCGCGCCCGCCTGCGCGAGGGCCGAGACCAGGGCAGCGGCGAAGGCACCCTCTATCGGGGTGGTTGAGGGTGAGCCGGGTGCGGGGACGCCGGTGGGCGGGGTGGCCGAGATCGGAGCGACCATGAGAGCAATGTCGGCCGGGCCTTGGGATCACTTGAGGCGCGCCGACCGATTCATCCGCGCAAGCGGTGGCAGGTTGACGTCGCGGAAGCCTCAGCCGCGCGTTCGATAGCTCAGGTGCACGACTCCGGAATCGAAGCGGTGCTCCTCGACCAGGTCGAGGTCGAGCCGCACACCAGGCGGCAGCGCGGCGGTGCCGCCGCCGACGATGACGGGCACGAGGTACAGGTGCACCACGTCGATGAGGTCCGCGCGGAACGCCTTGGCCGCAAGCGTCGGTCCGGCGATGCTGAGGTCACGATCCGAGGTGGCCTTCAGCTCGCTTACCGCCTCGGGTTCGAAGCTGCGCTCCAGGCGGGTGCGGGCGGTGCCGACCTCGGGCAGCATGGTCGAGTAGACGACCTTGTCGATGCTCTTCCAGACGTCGGCGAACTCGCGATAGACGGGCGGCAGATCGGCGATCTCGCCCATGGACTCCCAGGCCTGCATCACCTCGTACATGCGACGCCCGAACAGGTAGGTCCCGATGCTGCGCTGGCGGGAGTTGATGTAGGAGTGCACCTGCTCGTCGGGCTCCGCCCAGCCGAACTGCCCCGCTTCGTCGGCGATGTAGCCGTCGAGGGATGCGATCGCCGAGTAGATGAGGTCTGCCATCGAGGTCCTCCCGTGGTCGCCGTCATCGATCTGACGGCAACCGGCGGGGATTCTCAGCGGTGCCGGCGGGCGGGACCCCAGCGCCGCGCCGGTCCTTGGGTGTGGATCGGGCGCGGAGTGGCCCGATCCACACCGCTGGCCTCTCACCAGGCCAGCTCCCCCCGCAGGACCACGTCGGCTCCACCGTCGATGAAGATGACCTGGCCTGTGGTCAGGACGTTCTCGGGGCTCACCAGCCAGGTGAGCAGCGCGGCGACGTCCTCGGGAGCTCCGTAGCCGTGCAGCGGCATCGGAACCATCTGCTCGAGGGAGGCGCGGCCCTCCTCGGTCTCGATGAAGTCGCTCACCATGGGGGTGACGATGATGCCGGGACCGACGGCGTTGAGCGGGATGCCAGCGCCGGCCCACTCGGGGCTGGCGGCCATGCGCCGCACCCAGCGGTTGAGGGCGTTCTTGGACGAGCTGTAGATCAGGTTGCCGGCATCGCGCTCGGCGAGCTCCTGCGCGACAGCGAGGGCCTTCTTCTCGTCGCCGGACAGGCAGGCCTCGACGAGGGTGTCATCGATGGGGTGGAAGGACGCCATCGAGCTGACCACGACGGCTCGGGGCGCATCGCTCCCGGCGAGCAGCGGCCGGAGCCCCTCGAGGGTCGCCAGGGCGCCGAAGTAGTTGATCGCGACCGTGGTCGGGATCGGCTGGGCCAGCCCGGCGCAGGCGACGATCGCGTCGATCCGCCCTCCGGTGGCCTCCTTGACCGCCTCCACCATGGCGGCACGACCGGCCTCGGTGGACAGATCTGCCACGACGTCGGCGTCGCGAAGATCAACGCCGATCACCCGCTCCTCGCGGCTGCGCAGCAGCGCCGCGGTCGCCGCTCCTATTCCTGACGCCGAACCGGTGACGACAACAGTGCGAACCATGACCTACCTCCTCCGTGTCAGCTTGAGGTCACGGTAGGCCGGGCCCTTGTCGCCAAACAGGGTCGCCGGGCCCGCCGCCGCGGACCGTTCGTCCCGGGTTCACCCCGCCGCGAATCACCCGATGAACCGCGCAATGCGGATATCCCCTTGAACCGGTGGAACCGTGCGACAATGAACGGGCTGGTGGACCCGGAGCAGCCCGATGAGCCAGGCGGCCCCATCTCATCGCCATACTCGCGGTGATAGCCACCATTGGCGCGGCGCCCATCGGGGCGATGTACGGCTCGTCGAGAATTCACCAAGACGTTGGGCGAGCAGCGCACGGAGCCGAGCAAGCGTCTCGGCCAGCAAGGCGAGTCCCGAGCGCGCGGATCGACGATGTTGACCGCGCCCTGAGCAGGCGGATTCACGAGCTGGAGAGGGACCGCCACACCCCGGCTGGATGGCCTGGTTAGGCGCCTCGACGCCCGCATCGATGAGATGGGCAGACGGCTCGACGACGTGAGCAAGCGCATCGACGAGGGTGGGTCCTACGTGTGGTGGAAGTGAGGGTGAGACGTTCAGCGATGCCGGTCGGTGACCGCCCTGTGGCGCGACCCACCTACCGCGGTTCTGGTCGGTGAGCTCTGCGGCCAGCGCGGCGTTGGCGTCCTCCTTGGTCGGGAACGTCCCGAGGGGCACGTGCCGTCCAGTGGCGCGGTCGTGCACGCGGACCTGCCAGCGGCCCGACTGAAGCTGGGCGGATGCTGCCGCCGGAGTGACGCCGAGCGCGCGCCCTGCCATGGTTGGCACAACACACGGCCAGGACACCTATGGGCACGTTTGGGGCACGCGAGGGTCAGCTGGGCTTATCCGCTTTAGTGGATTAGGTCTCTGACCTGGCCTTTTACTGGAGCGGGTGAGGGGAATCGAACCCCCGTAACCAGCTTGGAAGGCTGGGGCTCTACCATTGAGCTACACCCGCGGGGGCGGCCGTCGGGCGGCCGCGGAGCATTGTAGGCGCCGTCGGGACGGCCGGATTCGAACCGGCGACCCCCTGCTCCCAAAGCAGGTGCGCTGCCAGGCTGCGCCACGTCCCGCGAGAGGCGATCGTACCCCCGCGGCGGCCCGCCACGACCCCCGCATCAGAGCCAACCGTCTATCGCCTCATCCTCGACGCTTGGACATTTGGCCCGAGATCTCGGGCCAAATGTCCAACCGTGGGGCGGAGAGGGCCCGCACCAGCGCCTCCTGCACCGCGTCCTCGCACGCGTCGAGCTGGCCTTGCCGGCGCAGCAGGGCCGCCAGGACCGACGGCGCGTGCTCGGGCAGCAGCTTCTCGGGCAGGCGCTCGTCGATGACGCTCCTTGCGCGTCCTCGGACAGGCCCGCCGTGACCCAGGGGGTCATAGACGTCGGATACGAACCCGCCCCAAGGTCGTCGACCCTGCGCTCATTTCGACATGCGCTCACGGTCTGATGTCGAAAGGGCGTGGTCGGCTCCGACCTCAGCACCGCCACGCCACCGAGGCCGCTGCAGCGCGGCCCACATGAGAGGAGGACCGTGATGGCACGCCTGCGAGTTCACAACTTCTCGGTGTCCCTGGACGGCTACGGGGCAGGTCCGAACCAGAGCCTCGAGGATCCGGTCGGGGTGGGGGGTGAGCGCCTGCACGAGTGGATCTTGGACACGCGCAGCTTCCGGGCGCGCTCTGGCCTGGAGGGCGGCCGCACAGGCCTGGACGACAGCCGGGTCGGGGCGCTCTGGGACGGGGTCGGGGCGACGATCATGGGCCGCAACATGTTCAGCCCTCTCCGAGGCCCCTGGCAGGACGAGTCCTGGAAGGGCTGGTGGGGCGACGAGCCGCCGTTCCATCACCCCGTCTTCGTGCTCACGCACCACCCGCGCGAGAGCATCCCGATGGCCGGCGGCACGACCTTCCACTTCGTGACCGGCGGCATCCAAGAGGCGCTCGAGCGCGCGGTCGAGGCCGCGGATGGCCTGGACGTGAACGTCGGCGGCGGGGTGGCGACGATCCGCCAGTATCTGAAGGCCGGGCTCATCGACGAGCTCAACCTGGCCATCGTCCCCATCTTCCTCGGCGGCGGCGAGCGCCTGTTCGACGACCTCGGCGCTGCCGCGGAGGGCTACGAGCCGAAGGAGCTGGCCAGCTCCGACTCCGTGGCGCACGTCCGCCTGGTCCGGCGCGCCGGCTGAGCTCCGCGCGGACAGTCGTCACTGAGGACCGGCGTGGCAAGGTCGCTGCTGCGCTGGTCCTGAGCCGGGCCTCCTTGCCCGCCGAGGTTGGGGAACCGCCGGCCACGGGTATATGAGGGCTACTGCCCACTCGGGCGGTTCGAAGTGCCGGTCGACCTGGAGCTTGTCGACCTCCCCTTCATCAAACGGCGAGGAGGCCTCGATGCCGCAGGGACCAGCCAGCCCGATTCTCAGGATGTCGCGTGCGATGTCGCTGTCGAGCGGAGCACCGCTCGAGCAGCAGAGCAACGATCGCATGTGCGCGCATCCCGAGTGCACCACCCGTCTTTCCCGCTACAACCCCGACGAGCTGTGCGCCCGCCATGGCGGCTGGATCGCCGAGGCCACCCCCCGGCGGAGGCGCAAGCGCGATCAGGACCCAGTGCTCGGCTGATCCCGGCGAGGACCGAGCAGGGCCGGACCTCGTGAAAGCGAGGTCCTCCCGCGAGGGCCGGGTGTGCTGCCGGCACCTCAGCGCCATACGATGCGGCCTTCCCGTCGCGCTATTACAGCGCCAGCCGGGCGCTCTGCCGTGTGAGCGCCGGACCGCAGCCAGGAGGACCCCGTGGAGACGACCGTCGAGCGCTTGGACGAGACGACCGTCAAGCTGTCCGTGACCGTCGAGCCCGAGCGCGTGGCACAGGCGATCGACGCCGCCGCCAGGACGCTCGCCGGCCAGGTGAAGGTCCCGGGCTTCAGGCCGGGACGGGTGCCGCGGAGGGTCCTCGAGTCCCGCATCGGTCGCGACGCCCTGGTGCAGGAGGCGGTCCGCGAGGCGCTGCCGACCTTCTACTCGGAGGCCGTCGAGGCCGAGTCCCTGCCCGTGGTTGCCGCCCCGGAGCTGGACCTCGACACCTTCACCGAGTCCGAAGGTGCGGTCTTCTCCGCCACAGTGCAGGTGCGGCCCGAGATCGAGGTGCCCGACTACGAGGGCCTCCAGATCGCTCACCCCGACTGGGAGGTCGAGGAGTCCGAGGTCACCGAGCAGATCGACCTGCTGCGCGAGCGCTTCGCCGAGCTGGAGACCGTGCAGCGGCCGGCGCAGCCGGGCGACCACGTCCTCATCACCGTCACCGGCGAGCGCGACGGCACCCGCCTGGAGGAGGCGAGCGGCGAGGATCTGCTCTACTCCGTCTCCGACCCGAAGGACAGCGATCAGGAGCTCGACCGCCAGCTGGTCGGCGCCGAGGCCGGGGCTGTTCTCAAGTTCAACGACACCCTCGGCCCCGACTACGGCGAGGAGCTGGCCGGCACCGAGGTCGACTTCACGGTCATCGTGAAGGAGGTCAAGACCAAGCGGCTGCCAGAGCTTGACGACGACTTCGCGCTGACGGCGAGCGAGTTCGACACCGCCGAGGAGCTGGTCGACGAGCTGCGCCGCCAGCTGCGGCGCCACAAGCTCGCCAACGCCCGGGCGGAGCTGCGGGGCAAGGTGGTCGAGGCGGTCAGCGACCTGGTCGACGTGCCGCTGCCGAAGGCGATGGTCTCCGACGAGATCCAGTTCCGGCTCCAGCGGCTGGCCCAGCAGGCGCAGCAGTTCGGCCTGGAGCTGGACCAGTACATCGCGATGTCGGGCACCTCACCGGAGGAGCTCTACTCCAACCTGGAGCAGGAGGCGTCCAAGACGGTCAAGGCCCAGCTCGTGGTCGACGCCATCGGGCGCGCGCGAGAGATCTCGGTCGACCAGGAGGACCTGGGCGTGGAGATCGCCCGCCAGGCCCAGCGGCTGAACCGCGACCCCGCCGAGCTGGCGGAGATGATGACCCATCCCGACCGCATCGCGGCCCTGGTGAGCGACGCCTTCCGCCGGAAGACCATCGATCACCTGGTTGAGTCGGTCCAGGTGCTGTCCGGCCCGCCCGCGGACGTGGAGGCCGAGATCCTGGATGGCGCCTCGGTCGAGGGCCACGACGCCGAGGCAGCGCTGACAAGCCCCACCGACGCGGCGGCCGACGAGCCAACGGACGCCGAGCCCCAGGACCAAGCGGAAACCGAGGCCTGACCACCTCGACCAACCACCACCAGGCCCACCAGACAGCCGCCCGCGCGCGGGCCGGGGGCATCGAGCCGGTCCCCCGGGGTGGAGGCGACCTAAAGGGCTCTCGCGAGCCGGAACCCCGGGGGACCGGCGTCTGGGTCTGTTCCCCGGCCCGCCCGAGGGCGGCTGTCCCACCTCGCAGGTAGGCTTTCCCTCCACGCGTCCAGGGGGCGCCTGGCCGGAACGACGGGCGCGACGTCGGCGCTCGAGGAAGGGATGACGCAAGTGGACAGCCCGCAGAGCTACCTGGTCCCGATGGTCATCGAGCAGACCAACCGCGGCGAGCGGTCCTTCGACATCTACTCGCGGCTGCTCAAGGAGCGGATCATCTTCCTGGGCACGCCGATCAACGACGAGATCGCCAACCTGATCATGGCCCAGCTGCTCCACCTCGAGGGCGAGGACCCTGAGAAGGACATCAACCTCTACATCAACTCGCCGGGCGGGTCGGTCACCAGCGCCCTGGCGATCTTCGACACCATGGAGTTCATCAAGCCGGACGTGTCCACCATCTGCATGGGGCAGGCGGCGTCGGCGGCGGCCGTGCTGCTCGCGGCCGGCACCAAGGGCAAGCGCTTCGCGCTGCCGCACTCGCGGGTGCTGATCCACCAGCCCCACGGTGGGGCCGAAGGTCAGTCGGTCGACATCGAGATCCAGGCGCGCGAGATCATGCGGATCCGCCGCCTGCTGGACCAGATCCTGGCCGACAAGACCGGCCAGCCGATCGAGAAGATCACCGAAGACACCGAGCGTGACTTCATCATGACGGCGGAGGACGCCAAGGAGTACGGCCTGATCGACGAGGTCATCCAGGCCCGTCGCATCCAGGAGATGGCTCTCAAGGCCAGCTAGAAGGGGCTCCGCCCCCCACCACCAAGCGGCCCGCGGGCGGGTCGCGCACGGGAATCCCCAACGCGAAAAGGCCCGGATCGCCCCCCATGGGCGACTGCGGCGTTAGGATGACCCGCGCCGCATGGCGGTGCTAGGAGAGGGGACGAGCAGGCGATGGCGAAGTTCGGCGAGAGCGGTGACCTGCTCAAGTGCTCGTTCTGCGGCAAGTCGCAGAAGCAGGTGAAGAAGCTGATCGCCGGCCCCGGCGTGTACATCTGCGACGAGTGCATCGACCTCTGCAACGAGATCATCGAGGAGGAGTTCGCCGAGACTCCCGAGCTCGTCCCGGGCGACCTGCCCAAGCCGCGCGAGATCTACGACTTCCTGCACTCCTACGTCGTCGGCCAGGACAACGCCAAGAAGACCCTGGCGGTCGCGGTCTACAACCACTACAAGCGCATCCGCGCCGGCGGTCAGACGGGCCCGCGCAGCTCGAGCGACGAGGACGTCGAGCTCTCCAAGTCGAACATCCTCCTGCTGGGTCCCACCGGCTCGG
>CAZVUW010000007.1:53892-59412 GCA_964629825.1 uncultured Actinomycetota bacterium | reverse complement strand
TCATCGAGCGCTACGCCGCAATGCGCGACAACGTCGGCGACTACCAGCGCCAGCTGTTCCTGATCGATCACGCCGGTCTGCCGCTCAGCACGGTGCTCGAGCAGCTCGAGATCCTGGGCGGCGAGGTCGTGCCGGTGCTGCGCAAGGAGCTGGCCGCCGGCCGCCCTGCGCACGTGCCCGACGCCCCGACCCACGCGTCGATGCTGGCCGCCCGCGAGGCGGCGAAGGCCGCGGAGGCCTCCAAGTCCGCGAGCGCCACGAACCTCATCGCCGCAAGCCCGAAGGGGGACGACCGATGACCAACCGCACCATCGCCGTGGTCTCCGCCGGCCTCAGCGACCCCTCCACCACGAGCCTTCTGGCTGACCGGCTGGCGCTGGCGACCCGCGCCGCGCTGGCCGGTGAGCACGGCATCGCGGCCGAGCTGGAGGAGATCGGGCTGCGCGAGCTCGCGCACGACCTCACCAACAACCTGCTCACCGGGTTCGCCAGCGAGCGCCTCCAGGCCGCCAAGGACGCAGTCGCCGCCGCAGACGCCGTCATCGCGGTCACGCCGATCTACAGCGGCTCATACAACGGCCTCTTCAAGAGCTTCTTCGACCTGCTCGAGCCCGACTCGCTGACCGGCAAGCCGGTCTTGATCGCCGCCACCGCCGGTACGGCGCGCCACTCGCTGTCACTGGACCACGCCCTGCGACCGCTCTTCGCCTACCTCAAGGCCGTGGTCGTGCCCACCGGCGTGTTCGCCGCCTCGGAGGACTGGGGCGCCAACGACCGCATCGCGGGTGCGCTGCAGGAGCGCATCGAGCGCGCCGCCGAGGAGCTGGCGACGTTCGTCGCCACGCTTCCCCGCAAGACCATGGTCGACGGCTTCACCGACGTGACGCCGTTCGAGGACCTCCTGCGCGGCGCCTGACACTCCGGCTGCGTCGAGGTCGTGGGACCCGGCAACGGCGTGGCGCCGCACCGCTACTGCACGTAGGTCTCGACCGTCGTCTCCGGCCGCACCGCGGCCTCGTCAGGGTCTCCGCCTGCCGCGCGGCGCGCTCGGCGCTGCCGCAGCAGATCCCAGCACTGGTCCAGCGCGACCTCCAGGTCTCGGAGGCGCTTCTGCTCCTCTTCGTCGAGGGCGCGCCCCTCGTGATCAGACTCGATCCGGTGCTCTTCATCGACCAGCTCGCCGATGCGACGCACGATCTCCGCGTCGTCCATCTCGACCGCTCCTCCACCCAGGGGGACTTGAGAGGACCAGCATTGGCAGAGCGACCGCGCCGCACACATCGCCGCTAGGGCAGCGGGTGCAGGAACGTCACCACGTCCCGTATGCGCGCCTTCTTGGAGAAGCCGCGGAAGGTCACGACGTGAGCGAAGCGCCGCTCTCGCCCGTCCAGAACGGTGCTGCCCTCGGCGGCAACCTGGTTGCCGTGGCTGATGAGCGTGCGGATGTGCAGCGCCTGCGCGGGCGGCTCGGCGACGGCGCGCGCGGCCTCGGACGCCCGATGAACCGCGGCACCGACGACCTCCCAGCGCGCCTCTGGCTCGAGCAGCGCGGCGACCTCGTCATCCAGCCCCTTGTGCAGCGCCACCAACCAGTCTCGAATCTGCTCCTTGCGGGGGGCGTTCCCGCAATCCGCGTCGACCCGTACCTCCACAGCAACCTCCTTGCGTCTCTGGTCGTTAGACGAGCCCGCGAGGGGTAGCTCATCGGTGGTGCCCGCTGGGCACAGGCGACGTCGCGGACGCATCGATCACAAGGAGATGGGATGAGCAGCGCGCAGCTGACCGACGAAGGCCCCAACCCGTTCGTCATCGACATCGAGAAGGCCACCCTCGACAACGAGACCTTCAGGACCGCGCTGTGGACGGGCGAGAACCTGCAGCTGACGGTCATGCACATCGACGTCGGCGGTGACATCGGGCTTGAGGTGCACCCGGACCGCGATCAGTTCCTGCGGGTCGAGTCCGGCCGCGGGCGTGTCCAGATGGGGCCGGCCGAGGACGACCTGCCCTTCGACCGGGAGGTGTCCGACGACTGGGTGATCCTGGTGCCGGCGGGCACATGGCACAACGTGACCAACACCGGAGACCGGCCCCTCAAGCTGTATGCGATCTACGCGCCGCCCGAGCACCCGCGCGGCACCGTCCACCAGACCCGCGAGGAGGCCGACGAGGCCGAGGAGGAGTAGCACCGCACGGCGTCGGGTCGATCACCGGAGTCCTCCAGACCAGCCGGCCGAGGGGCCGAAAGGCCCTCGGCGGCAGGGCCTCCGCCCCTGTCCGGGATCCAACCCCGGGCAGATGCTGCGAAGGTGAGCTTGCAGCCTGGGAGGGGATGGACATGAAGGTGCTAGTCGCATACGCCAGTCGGCACGGTGCCACTCAGGAGATCGCCGAGCGGATCGCCGCGGTGATGACCGACGCGGGACTGGACGCCGAGGCGCGTCCGGTCACGGAGGTCGAGCTCGTCGACCGCTACGACGCCTTCGTCATCGGCAGCGCCGTCTACATGTTCCGTTGGCTCCGGCCGGCGAAGCACTTCCTGAAGGCCAACCGCGCGGTGCTGGCGGAGCGGCCGGTGTGGCTGTTCAGCAGCGGCCCGCTCGGCACGGAGCGCTTCGACGACAAGGGCCGCGACGTGCTCGAGGTGGCCGCGCCCAGGAACCTGGACCGGCTGCGGCGCCAGATCCAGCCGCGCGGAGAGCAGGTCTTCTACGGCGCGCGCGACCCGTCGGCTCCGGCCGTCGGGGTCATCGAGGCGCTGATGAAGAAGTCGGCACCCAAGGAAGACGGCATGCCGGTCGGCGACTTCCGCGACTGGACCGCCATCGAGGCATGGGCCGAGGAGATCGCAGCAGCCCTCACGGCCGACGCCCCCAAGCGGCCGGTCCAGGCCTCGGCCTGACCGCCGTCGGGCCGGTCCGGGCCGGTCTCGTCAGGGGTGCGACGGTGCGGGCGGAGCTCCCTCGATCTCGAAGAACAGCTCCTCCGGGTAGCACCACCACCAGTCCTGGCCCGGCTCGAACGAGCGGATGAGCGGATGGTCCGGGTTGGCCCGGTAGTGCGCGGTGGCATGGCGGTTGGGTGAGCTGTCGCAGCAGCCGACGTGCCCACAGGCCATGCACACGCGCAGCTGCACCCAGCGATCGCCGCTGCTCAGGCATTCCTCGCAGCCATCGCTGGACGGCTCGACGTCACGGACGGTGTTGAGGTGTGCGCAGGTCTCGGTGCCCATGTGCAGCTCCAGTGCAGGTCCGGACCTCCAGCATCGCCGCGGACGCCGCCGGGCATGCGCCGACGGTGATGGGTGGACGGTTGGGTGGCCGATAAGCCACCCAACCGTTCAGCCATGGGGAAGAGCCGCGCGCCGCGCGTCCAATCGCGGAGCGGGCTGCCCGTCAGGAGCCGCGCGCGACGCCGGCACGCTCCAGCTGCTCCAACCTCCGGCTGAGGAAGCGCCGCTCGGCGCCGGTCGGCGCGAGATCCAGGGCCCGGCGGTAGGCCTCGCGGGCCTGGTCAACCCGACCGAGGCGCCGCAGCAGGTCGGCCCGCGCCGCCGGCAGGAGGTGGGAGCGAGCCATTCGGCGGTCACCCTCGAGCCCGTCGAGCAGTGCCAGCCCCGCCGACGGACCGTCGCGATGGGCCACGGCGATCGCCCGGTTCAGCTCGACCACGGGGCTGGGAGCTCGGCGCGCGAGTGCGTCGTAGAGCGCGACGATGGCGGCCCAGTCCGTCTGCTCCCAGCTCGGCGCGCTCGCGTGCTCGGCTGCGATGGCGGCCTGGAGCTGGTAGGGACCCGGGCGCCGCAGAGCCGCCGCCCGATTCAACGCCGCTAGGCCCTCGCTGATCATCCCGCGATCCCAGCGCGAGCGGTCCTGATCAGGCAGGAGGACGAGGTCACCTGCGGCGTCGGTGCGGGCGTGGCGGCGTGCGTCCTGGAGGAGGATCAGTGCGAGCAAGCCGAGCACCTCGGGCTCATCCGGCAGCAGGCGCGCGAGGAGGCCCGCGAGCCGGCGACCCTCGTCGCAGAGGTGCCCGCGCACCAGGTCATCGCCGCCGGTGGCGGCATAGCCCTCACGGTAGACGAGGTGGACGCAGGCCAGCACCGCGGGCAGCCGCTCCGGCAGGCGCTTCGCAGCTGGGACGGACAGGGGGATGCCGGCGTCGCGCATACGCCGCTTGGCACGGCTCAGGCGCTGGGCGACGGTGGCCTCCGGCTCCAGGAAGGCACGGGCGATCTGCGACACGGACAGCCCGCACACGAGCCGCAGCGTCAGTCCGACCTGCGCCGCGGGGGCCAGCGCCGGGTGGCAGCAGGCGAAGATGACCCGCAGCTGGTCGTCAGCGACCGGTTCCAGCACCGCGTCGAGGTCGGGCTCCGCGCCGGCGCTCTCCAGACCGCGCAGAGCGGCCTCCTCCTTGGCCCCCCGCCGCTCCTCCCGGCGCACGCGGTCGAGTGCGTGGTTGCGGGCGACGGTGGTGATCCACGCACCCGGGCTACGCGGGATGCCCTCGAGGGGCCAGCGGCGCAGCGCCGTGGCGAAGGCCTCCTGCACTGCCTCCTCGGCCACGTCGAGGTCCCCGGTGACGCGGGCAACGACGGCCAGGCAGCGGCCCCACTCCTCGCGGAACGTGCGCGCGACGACGGCGCCGGCCACGGGTGCGGCGCCGTGGCCGGTGGCCGCCATCACTCCTCGAACTCGATGACCGGTCGCAGCTGCACGACGCCGCCCTCCCCCATCGGGATCCGCGCCGCGAGTGCGGCCACCTCCCGATCGTCGCGTCCGGCCAGGAGATACAGACCGCCGACCACTTCGGCGGCCTCGGCAAAGGTGCCCTCGGTGACGAGCAGCTCACCGCCGCGCACCCTCACGACCGTCGCCGACTCGGCTGGGTGGAGCGCCGCCCCGCCGACGATCGCGTCGCCAGCCTCGCGACCGAAGGCGGCGTGCTCGGCGACGGCGGCGTCCCACTCCGGCGTGCCGGGGTGGGAGGCGACCGTCTCCTCGCCGACGAGCAGGGCCAGGTAGCGGCGCGTCCCCTCGGGCAGCGGGCGCTGGTCCTGGAACCACTCGACCAGGGGTCTCAGCTCGACCGCGCCGTCCTCGGCCGCCGGGATGTGGCGAGCGAGCTCGATCGCAGCGTCAAAGTCCGCCGCCTCAAGGACGTACAGCCCGCCGACCACCTCGGTAGCCTCGCTGAACACGCCATCGGTGATCACGGGCCCCGCCGGCTCATGGCGGATGGTGATGCCGACCTTCGTCGGCTCCAAAGCCTCTCCCCCGACGATCGCATCTCCGGCGAGCTCACCGAATGCCTCGTAGCGGGCGAGGTCATCGGCGAAGGCCTGTGTGCTCGGATCCGCGACCTCGGTCTCCTCTCCATACAGCAGCGCCAGATACAGCACGTGGTCGTCTCCTCCTGAGAAGCGGCGCGCCGGTCGCGCCCCTCATCCTCACGACGAAGGCCGCGGCCGATCCTCGACACGGATCCTGCCCGACCGCCGATCGTCCGCGATGATGG
>CAZVUW010000007.1:42475-53792 GCA_964629825.1 uncultured Actinomycetota bacterium | reverse complement strand
GGGCGGCGATCGAGCGGCTGGGTCAGGACGCCGCCTACGCCGTCAGGTCGAGCGCCACGGCCGAGGACCTGCCGGACGCCTCGTTCGCCGGGCAGCAGGACACCTATCTGGACGTCGTGGGCCTGGACGCGATCCTCGATTCCGTCCGCCGCTGCTGGGCGTCGCTCTACACCGAGCGGGCCGTCACCTACCGGCTGCGCAAGGGCTACGACGAGCGACGAGTGCTGATGGCCGTGATCGTGCAGCGGATGGTCCCGGCGCAGGCGTCCGGGGTGGCGTTCACGGCCGAGCCGCTCACTGCCAACCGCAGGGTCGTCTCCATCGAGGCCGTGCCGGGCCTCGGCGAGGCCCTGGTCTCCGGCCGGGCGAACGCCGACGTCTACAAGGTCCGAGACGGCGCCATCCGGTCCCGCACCCTCGTCGCGGCCGAGCCGACCCTGACCGACGAGCGGATCCTCGAGCTGGCCGGCCTGGCGCGGCGGATCGAGGCCCATCTCGACCAGCCGCAGGACATCGAGTGGTGCCTGGACGTCGACGGCTTCCAGATCGTCCAGAGCCGCCCGATCACCACGCTGTTCCCGATCCCCGAGTCACCGGACGAGGGCAACCGGGTGTACGTCTCGGTCGGACACCAGCAGATGATGACCGAGCCCATGAAGCCGCTCGGCATCTCGGTGTGGAAGCTCACAAGCCGGGCTCCGATGCGCGACGCGGGCGGGCGGCTGTTCATCGACGTCACCGCGGGCCTGGCCTCCCCAACCAACCGCGCCGGCCTGCTGGACACCCTGGGGAAGTCCGACCCGCTGATCCGCGACGCGTTGGAGGCGGTGCTGGAGCGCGACGACTTCCCGCTGCGCGCGCCCGAGGCGAGCGCCGGGGGTCCAGGAGGCGCGCCGCCGCCATCCGGTCTGGCACCGGCGACCAGCGAGCCCGAGCCGGCGCTCGTCGCCGAGCTGATCTCCAACCACGAGGCCTCGGTTGAGGTGCTGAGGCGGGAGATGGCGACCAAGCGCGGCCCCGAGGTGTTCGATGCCATCCTGGCGGACCTGGACGAGATGCGGCGCGTCCTGTTCGACCCGCGCAGCTACCAGATCCTGATGACGGCCCTCCAGTCGACCTGGTGGCTCAACGACAACCTGGGCGAGTGGCTAGGCGAGATCAACCCGGCCGACACCCTCACGCAGTCGGCACCGGGCAACGTGACCTCGGAGATGGGTCTGGCGCTGCTCGACGTGGCCGATGCGATCCGGCCCCACCCCGAGGTCGTCGCCTACCTGGAGACGGTCGAGGACGACGACTTCCTCGACGAGCTCCCACGGCTGCCGGGCGGAGAGCAGGCCCGGGCCGCGATCCTCTCCTATCTCGAGCGCTACGGCATGCGCTGCGTCGGTGAGATCGACATCACACGGCTCCGCTGGAGCGAGCGCCCGTCAGAGCTGCTCCCCCTGATCCTGTCCAACGTGCGCAACAGCGCGCCGGGTGAAGCCGCACGACGGTTCGAGCGCGGACGGCGGGAGGCGTCCCGGAAGGAGGAGGAGATCGTCGAGCGCCTCCTGGCCCTGCCGGACGGCGCCGCCAAGGCCGCGGAGACCAGACGCCGGATCGAGCGCCTCCGAGCCTTCATCGGCTACCGCGAGTACCCCAAGTACGGGATGGTCAGCCGCTACTTCGTCTACAAGCAGGCGCTGATGCGCGAAGCCGAGCGGCTGGCCGAGGCCGGCGTCATCGCCGATCCAGAGGACGTCTTCTTCCTCACATTCGCCGAGCTGCACGAGGTGGGGCGCACGAACCGCGCCGACCCCGATCTGATCCGCAGCCGTCGCGCGGAGTTCGACTCCTTCGCCGCGCTGACACCGCCGCGGGTCCTGACCTCCGACGGCGAGGCTCTGAGCGGTGCGTACCGCCGGGCGGACCTCCCCGACGGCGCGCTGCCGGGGCTGGCGGTCTCGGCCGGAGTCGTGGAGGGCCGGGCACGGGTGATCCACGACATCGCCGAGGCCGACCTCGCGCCCGGCGACATCCTCGTCACGCCGCACACGGACCCGAGCTGGTCACCCCTGTTCGTGGCTGCCGCGGGACTGGTGACGGAGGTCGGGGGCCTGATGACGCACGGCGCGGTCGTGGCCCGCGAGTACGGTCTGCCCGCCGTCGTCGGGGTCGAGCGCGCGACCCAGCTGATCCGTGACGGTCAGCAGGTTCGCCTCAACGGGACGGCCGGCTACGTGGAGCCGCTGCCCTGAGCGGTCTTGCAGATCACCTCGCCCCTGCCGCGCCTTGGGAGCGCCTGCGCACGGGCATGACCGCGGCTCACCGGCAGGCAAAGACTGTTGAGAAACCATTGACAGCCGCGTAACCCGTTCCTATGTTATCGCTAACATGCCGGTCCCGCTGTAAGGAGGTACCGGGATGAGGGTCTGGGTTAAGGCGTGCGGGCGACGTCTGCCACGCCCGATCCTTGGAGCATCGGAACTGTCGGGTCGGCGCAGCCCGGGCCCGGCCAGCGCCGACCCATCGCAGGAGCACAGATCCATCCAAAGGAAGAGCTTCGGCGATCGGCATTCGCTGACGACCGCCGCACACCAGGGAAGGTGGATTGGATGAGAGACCTGATCAAGGTGAAGGGATGGCGCCTGATCGCTGCCGTACTTGCCGCCAGTCTTGCCCTAGCCGGCTGCGGAGACGACGGCAGCTCGGACGCTGATTCGGACACGGGCGACGATGCAGCGGCGGAGATGCCCGAGGCCGCTGTCGCCGCCGCGGAGGCCGCAGGTCTCGACCCCAACTTCGACTGGCGTCGATTCGAGGGCACCGAGATCCTCGTGATGGCGGCGCAGCACCCCTACCCAGACGCCCTCGCGCCCCTGGTCCCCGAGTTCGAGGAGCTGACGGGCATCGACGTGACCTACGAGCAGCTCCCGACCCCCGAGATGCGCCAGCGCATCCTGGTCGAGATGGTCGGTGGCTCCGAGAACATCGACGTGTTCATGTCGTCCAACCAGAACGACGCCGCCCTCTTCCATGAGAACGGCTGGTACCACCCGCTCAACGAGTACGTCGAGAGCGACGACATGGTGGCGGACGGCTACGACTTCGAGGACTTCGGCGAGAGCCTCATCGAGACCGTCACGGTTGACGGCGACCTGATCTCGATCCCCGTGCTGGTCGAGTTCGCGATGCTGTACTACCGCGGCGACGTCTTCGAGGAGGCCGGCGTCGAGTTCCCGCCGAAGGATCTCGCCGCCTACGAGGAGGCGCTGGCCGCCGTCGATGACCCGAACGGCCGCCGGGCGCTCGCAGCCCGCGGCGCCGGTCCGCAGGCCGTCACCCAGTTCTCCGGGATCCTCTACAACTTCGGTGGCGACTACCTCGACGAGGACGGCAACGCCGCCATCGACACCCCCGAGGCGATCGAGGCGTTCGAGTACTACGGTCGGATCATCCGCGAGTACGGCCTCCCCGGATCGGTCAACAACTCGGCCGAAGAGAGCATGTCGGCGGTGCAGTCCGACCAGGCCGTCGTCATGCACGACGCCAGCGCGTTCCTGCCGAACCTCTCGGACCCCGAGATCTCCCTGTACGCCGACGAGATCCGCTACACCAAGATCCCGCCGGGCCCGAAGGGCGAGTTCCAGACCAGCTTCGGCTGGGGTCTGTCCCTGTCGTCCATGTCGCAGAACAAGGACGCCGGCTGGTACTTCATCCAGTGGGCGACCAGCCCCGGGGTCGTGCAGCGCATCCAGGACGCCGGCGTGATCGGCGGCCGGCAGTCGACCACCTTCCCCGAGGACATGCCCGAGGACTTCGTCCAGGTCATCAAGGACGGCCTGTCCGGGGACGCCCGCTCGCAGCTGCCGGCCGTGACCGCCGTGCCGGAGGCCCGCGACATCATCGGTGAGGTCATCGTCACCGCAATCCAGGGCGGCGACGTGCCCAGCGCGGCAGCGCGGGCCAACGACCTCCTTCAGGAGCTGATCGACTCCGACGTCGACCCAGAGGATCTCATCGAGAACTGATGATCGCCTCTTGATCTCTCGGGGTTCCGCCGCGAGTGTGCGCGGCGGAACCCCGAGACAGCTCCTCGCCGCAGGATCAGTCATGAGCGTGCAACCGAAGATCGTGCAAGAGGCCCCGCTGCGGGCGGGCCCCGACGGCCCAGAGCGGCCGCTGAAGGTGCCAGGGCGCACCGGAGGGCTGAGCGGGTACATCGACCGGCACTCGACCGCGGTTATGCTGTTCCCCGCCGTCGCCTTCATGATCCTGATGATGCTGGCGCCGGTCGCCTACTCGGTCTTCCTCTCATTCCATGACTGGACCGGCGGCCGAACCCCGCCCGACTTCGTCGGGCTCAGCAACTACCGGCGCCTCGCGGTGCAGGACGCTCGCTTCTACGCAGCGCTGGCCCGGACCGGGATCTTCACGGTCGCCGCGGTCACCCTGCAGACCGTCCTGGGGATGATCACGGCGCTGGTCATCAAGCGCGAGTTCTTCGGCAAGCGGGTCTTCCGGACCATCTTCATCCTGCCGATGATCATGACCCCGGTGGCGGTCGCGCTGCTGTGGCGGCTGATGTTCAACCCCCAGCTGGGCATCTTCAACTACCTGCTCGACTCGGTGGGGCTTGGGAAGGTCGAGTGGCTGACGAGCCCGGGGATGGCGCTGTTCTCGCTGATCTTGGTGGACGTCTGGCAGTTCACGCCGCTGATCACCCTGATCGTCCTGGCGGGCCTGCTGGCCCTGCCCGAAGACGTCTACGAGGCGGCCGCGATCGACGGGGCCAGCGGCTGGCAGTCCTTCTGGTCGATCACGCTGCCCCTGCTGCGCCCGGTGCTCGTGATCGCGATGGTCTTCCGCGGGATCGACGCCCTGAAGACCTTCGACTCGATCGCGGTGATCACGGGCGGCGGCCCGGGCACGGCCACCGAGACGCTCAACTACTACATCTACACGACCACGTTCGAGTACCAGCGGATGGGCTATGCCTCGGCGATGCTCGTGGTCTATCTGATCGCCGTCCTGACCCTGCTGTTCCTGATCCTGAAGTTCCGGAGGGTGCGCGATGACCGCTGATGCGACTGCTCTGGAGACGCCCCCTGCACGCGGGATCCTGGTGCGCAGGCTCGGCTTTGCGCTGCTGCTCGGCATGCTCCTGCTGCCGGTGGTCTTCATCCTGTACTACGCGATCTCGATGTCGCTGAAGTCCCGGCTGGACATCATCAACCCGCAGTTCCAGTGGTTCTTCACACCGACGCTTGACAACTACCAGGCTGCGCTGGAGCAGGACTTCCTGCGCTTCATCCGCAACTCGATGGTGGTCGCTGTGGCCTCGGTGGGGATCGGGCTGGTGATCGGGCTGCCGGCGGCCTACGCGATCGCGCGCGCCAAGAAGGCCAACCTCGGCTCGGTGATCCTGGGCGCCAAGGTGACCCCGGGGATCGCGTTCCTGGTGCCTTACTTCATCGTGTTCAGCAAGCTCGGCTGGCTCGACACCTGGCGCGCCCTGATCGTGACCCACCTCGTGATCACGATCCCGATGATCACGTGGCTGATGATCGCCTTCTTCGAGGACCTGCCGATCGAGCTGGAGGAGTCCGCCTTCGTGGATGGCGCCTCGCGGGTCACGACGTTCCTGCGGATCGTCCTCCCGCTGGCCAAGGGCGGCGTGGCGACCGTCAGCATCCTGGCCTTCATGGCCTCGTGGAACAACTTCCTGTTCGCGCTCGCCCTCGCGGGTCGCAAGAGCGCCACGCTGCCGGTCGCAGCGGTGCGCTTCATCCAGTACGAGACCATCAACTGGGGGTCGCTGGCCGCGGCCGCGATCATCATGGCCCTGCCGGTCGCGATCATCACGCTGTCGCTGCAACGCCACCTGGTGTCCGGGCTGGCGATCGGCAGCGTTAAGGGCTGACGCGCAGGCGCGCAGCCCGGACCAAGGAGCAGCTGCATGCGGATCACCGATGTTGCGCCCGTGGCCGTGAGGGTCGGGGGGCGCAACCAGCTCCTCGTGCGCGTCGAGACCTCGGACGGCCTGATCGGCTGGGGCGAGTCCGGGCTGTCGGGCCGCGAGTGGGCCGTCAAGGGCGCGGTCGAGCACTACCGGGACAAGCTCGTCGGCGCCGACCCGATGCGCCGCGGCGCCCTCTGGCAGGAGCTCTACCGCAGCCAGTACTTCGAGGGCGGCCGCGTGCTGTCGGCGGCCATCTCGGCGATCGACATCGCCCTGCATGACATCGTCGGGAAGGCGCTGGGCGTCCCCGTCTACGACCTCCTCGGCGGGCGGCACCGGGACTACGTGCGCTGCTATGCGACCACTCAGGCGCGCACCGGCGAGCAGATGCTCGAGGACGTTGTCAAGGCCGTCGACGCCGGCTGGTCCTCCGTCAGGGTCCTGCCGCTGATCACCGACCCCGATGAGGACGAGTCGATCTTCGAGCCGCGGGAGTCCATGGCCGAGACCGCGCACTGGGTGCGGCGCGCCCGCGAGGAGATCGGGCCGCGCCCGATGCTCGGCGTGGAGTACCACCACCGGCTGACCGTCCCCGAGGCGGCCACGTTCTGCCACATGCTGCCGCCGGGAGCGATCGACTACATCGAGGAGCCGATCCGCGCCGAGTCAGTCGAGGCCTACGCCGCCCTGCGCTCAATGACCGACGTGCCCTTCGCCGTCGGCGAGGAGTTCTCCAGCAAGTGGGCGTTCCTGCCCTTCATCGAGCGCGGCCTGACCCAGTTCGTCCGCGTGGACATCTGCAACATCGGTGGCTTCACCGAGGCCGTGAAGGTGGCGGGCTGGGCCGAGGCGCACTACCTCGACCTGATGCCGCACAACCCCCTCGGCCCCATCTGCACGGCCGCCAGCGGGCACCTGGCCATGGCCTCGCCCAACTTCTCCTACCTCGAGATCCGGGAGTCGCCCGTCGAGAGCCTCGGCTACTACGACCAGCGCATCTTCCCGGTGCAGCCGACCCTGGACGGCGATCGGCTGCTGATCGACGACACGCCCGGGCTGGGCGTGGAGGTGGACGAGTCGGCGCTCGGCGAGGACTTCGAGGCGTGGTACCCGCCGCGCCTCCAGCGCCGGGACGGCGCGCTGACCAACTGGTGACCAGCGCTCAAGTAGCGAAGCGGTAGCGCACTAATCCAGCGCTCAAGTAGCGAAGCGGTAGCGCACTAATCCAGCGCTCAAGTAGCGAAGCGGTAGCGCACCACTAGATCGCGAGGGGCGCGGCGGCGGCCGTGACGGCGTCGGAGATGCGCTGCGCGGTCTCCCGACAGCGCTGGCCCAACTTCTCGACGTCGCGACCGACCCGCTGGCTCGGGCCTGACAGGCTGATCATCGCCAGGACCTCGCCGTCGGCACCGAGCACCGGCGCGCCCACGCACGACGCGTGCTCCTCGTTCTCGCGGTCGTCGAGGGAGAACCCGCGCCGCCTGGTCCGCTCCAGATCATGGCGCAGCGCGTCCAGCGTGGTGATGGTCCGGTCGGTGCGCGGCTTGAGGTCGAGCCGCGCCAGGAGCCGCTCGCGCGCCTCCTCTTCCATCCAGGCGAGGACGGCCTTGCCCAGAGCAGTCGTGTGCACGGGCATGGGCAGCCCCACCGCCGAGACCAGCCGGATGGGATGTGTGCCGTCCACCTTGTCGATGTAGACGACGTGGTCGTCCTCGAGGATGCCGAGGTGCACCGTCTCCCCCGTCTCGTCGCGCAGCGCGAGCAGATGAGGCCGCGCCACGTCGCGCAGCCGGGGGGCGAGGGGCGCGGTGTGTGCGAGCTCGAGCAGCTTCGACGACAGGCGGTAGGTCCCGTCACCCAGCGGTTGCGCGAAGCCAGCCTCCGCCAGGGTGTAGAGCAGCCGCCCGGCCGTCGCCTTGTCGAGCCCGATCGTGCTGGCGAGCCGCGAGGGGCCGAGCGGATCGGGCGAGCGCGCCAGGATCTCCAAGGCCTGCAACCCGCGCAGCAGGGTCCGGGTCGCCTTCATCCGCAGCCGCCCGAGCGCTGTGACCTCCGGCTCATCCCGACGCGCCGCGGCCCACGACCTCGACGGGGTTCGTGAGCGTGCCGAGGCCGTCGATGGTGATGGACACCTCGTCCCCGGCCTCGAGCGTGAAATCGGAGGACGGGACGATGCCGGTGCCGGTGAGCAGCATGACCCCCACGGGGAACTCAAGCGCGCGGAACAGCCAGCTCAGCAGGTCGTCCGGGGAGCGGTACATGCTGCTGACCCCGACCTCTCCGCGGAAGGCCGTCTCACCCTGGCGGCCGATCAGCAGGGTGATCATCATGTCCTCCAGCGGCGGGGCCTCGGACAGGGGGACGATGCAGGGGCCGATGGCGCAGCTGCCGATGTATGACTTGGCCTGCGGCAGGTAGAGCGGGTTCTCACCCTCGATGCTCCGTGAGGACACGTCATCCCCTACCAGATAGCCGACGGCCTGCCCGAGGTGGTTGGCCACAACACCCAGCTCCGGCTCGGGAACGTCCCAGGTGGAGTCGGCCCGGATCCCGATCGGCTCACCCGAGCCGCGCGTGCGCGCCGCGGTGGCCTTGAAGAAGAGCTCCGGGCGCTCGGCCGTGAACAGACGCTCGTAGTGATCGGGGTTCTGGGACTCCTCCATGCGCGCGTCGCGGCTCCGCTGGTAGGTGACGCCCGCGGCCCACACCTCCTGGGTTCCGATCGGCGCCAGGAGGCGCGCGCCATCTGGCACCGGCCCGTCACCCGCCCCCGCCAGGGCGGCCTCCAGGGCATCTGCCCCGCCGGCCAGGATCGCATCAAGGTCGACCTCAGGGGATAGCAGCTCCTCCGGACCGCTGTCCGCGGATCCTTTGGCGAAGCGCGCCGCGCCGTCGATCGAAACCTTCCACAGGGCCATGTCTCTTCCTCTCGCGGGGTGCGTGCGGACGGCTGAGACTAGTGAGCCAGCGTTTCATCTCGCAAGCCCTCTGATGCGCCTGATGAAACAACGCGCGCCCCACGCACTTCCCGGTGCGACCGGTGACGGCCCGGAAACATCGGAAGAGCGCGGTCTTCGGCGGTCCACCCACCGTCCTGCCCAACAGGGCTCGATCGGGTCTTGACATACCGGACGACACTAGTAGGGTGCGCCATGTTAGCGCTAACACATCCAGTTACGTTGCTCGCATTTCGGTTGCGCAGGGGGCCGGGCGGCGCCCGGTCTGTTGCTATCCGCGGGAAGGAAAGCACGATGGATGCACGGAACGCTGAACTAGGGACGTCTGTACGTCTGACCGGCCGTCCGCTGCGGAGGCGGTTGGCCGCGCTGCTCACCGCACTGATGGTCCTCGGCTTGCTCGGTGCTCCCCCGGTGAGCGCTGACCCCGGGGATCCGCTCGGCCCGACGCTCATCAAGACCGACCAGGGGCCGTCCGGCTACGCGGTGCAGTTCCGCTACGAGGCGCCCGAAGGCGTGGAGACCGTCCACGTCTGGGGTGACTGGTTCTTCTCGCGTCCCGAGGGCGTAACCGGCAATGACGTCTCCGACCGAATTCATCCGGCTGACTGGCGTCCGGGGCTGATCGCGGCCACGCCATGGCTGACGATCCCGATGACCAAGGGTCCCGACGGGATCTGGGAGGTGACCGTGCCGCTGCCGGCCGGCTCCTACCGCTACGTCTTCACCCACAACTGCGCCAGCATCACCGCCACCAACTGCGAGACGGCTCCGGACCCGGCCAACCCGTGGGAGCTCCCGCGGCCCTACCCGAACGCGCCAGGCCTGATCCGCAGCACCGTCTTCGTGCCGACTCACCCCGACTTCCCGACCTACGACAACGACTACCAGGCGCCGCTGCCTGAGGACGAGCGCGGCACCCTGCTGCCGATCCGCTACACCTCGTCGAACTCATCGAACCCGCCAGGCGTTCACGACATGGTCGTGTACCTGCCCGCCGACTACGACCCGGACCGTGAGATCCCCTACCCCACCCTGTACCTGAGCCACGGCGGCGGCGACCACTCCACCGCCTGGACCATGCAGGGCCGGGCGCACTACATCCTCGAGAACGCGATCGCTGACGGCGCCGTGGAGCCCATGGTCATCGTCTCGACCGACTTCAACGGCCTGCCCGGTGGCAACAACGGCTACGTCAACGAGCTCGTCAACAACGTGATCCCCTACATCGAGGAGCACTTCAACGTCTCGACGCGTGGCGAGGACCGCGCCTTCGCCGGCTTCTCCGCCGGTGGCAGCCGCGCCCAGACCATCGTCACCAACTTCACGGAGCTGTTCGGCTACCACGGCATCTGGAGCTCCGGGGCCCCGAACCCCAACGCCGCCCAGGCCGAGCGGATGATGAACGTGCGTGGCGGCATCCACGTCGGCACCGGCCGGCAGGACCGCCTTGGCAACATCGGGCCGAACACGGTCGCCGGGGCGCAGGCCCTGATCGACCGCGGCCTGCCCGTGACGGCCTTCCACGTCGACGGGGTGCACACCTGGCACGTGTGGCGCCCGCTGCTGAACTTCTACCTGCGCGAGATGCTCTTCAAGCAGAGCCCGGCGGACCGCCTCGGCTGGCTGGCTGAGGACGGAGACATCACCGAGGGTCTCCAGGGCAAGATCGCCAACGCGCTCCAGAAGTACGAGGAGTGGAGCGAGCTGCCCGGCAAGGAGCTCGTGGCCCTGAGCCACCTCGACCGCGCCATCCACCTGCTGCTGTGGCAGGCCGACGTGGTGGAGGACAAGGGCAAGACCAACCAGGGCGACGTCGACGGCCTGCGTCGTCTGGCGGCCGCCGTCCAGGCGCTGCGCGCCTCGAACAACTAGAAACCCCACGCCCGAAGCAGGAAGGGGGCGCCCGACCGGGCGCCCCCTTCCTTTGCGCTTGTGCCGGCAGGGTCGCGTAGCTGCCGACCCCAGCTGGATCGCCCCCAGCCGGATCGCCAGCTGGATCGCCCCCCAGGATGTTGTTTTTGGCGGACATTCCCGCCAAAAACAACATCCAACCAGCAGTGGGCAATGACCGCGCAAGAAAGCCGGTCGAATTCAGACTAGGCCTTGACAGCGCCCGGCATCTGTATTCTTCTATGTTAGCGCTAACACAGCGCCATTGAGCACCCTCAAGTTCACAATCGCGCATAAGTCCGGAGCCCCGTCCGGTCTGCGCTGTTGCGGGAAGGAAACATCAATGAATGCAGCACGAGCTCAGCTACGGCTTGCAGGCCGGACCAGGACGCGGCGCGGACCGCGCAGCCGCATCGCGGCCCTCCTGGCCGCCCTGATGGTCCTGGGTCTCCTCGGCGCCCCTGCGGCGAGCGCTGACCCCGGGGATCCGCTCGGCCCGACGCTCATCAAGACCGACCAGGGG
>CAZVUW010000007.1:0-42375 GCA_964629825.1 uncultured Actinomycetota bacterium | reverse complement strand
CGACTACGACCCGGACCGTGAGATCCCCTACCCCACCCTGTACCTGAGCCACGGCTCGGGTGACCACTCGACGGCCTGGACCATGCAGGGCGTCGCCCACTACATCCTCGAGCACGCCGTCCGCGACGGTGAGGCCGAGCCGATGGTCATCGTCTCGACCGACTTCAACGGCCTGACCGGAGCGAACGGATACATCGTCGATCTCTCCAACAACGTGATCCCCTACATCGAGGAGCACTTCAACGTCTCGAAGCGCCCCGAGGACCGCGCCTTCGGCGGCTTCTCGGCCGGTGGCAGCCAGGCGTCCACGATCCTCTACAACTTCACCGACCTGTTCGGCTACCACGCCGTCTGGAGCTGGGCTCCCCCGGCCGCCAACGCCACGCACGTCGAGCGCATGAACGGCGTTCGCGGCGGCATCCACATCGGCACGGGCCTGCAGGACCGCCTGGCCAACATCGCCGCCAACACGCTCAGCCGCATCGCGACCCTCAAGTCGCAGGGCGTCGAGCTCACCGACTACCACGTCCCGGGCGTCCACACCTGGCACGTCTGGCGCCCGCTGCTGAACTTCTACCTGCGCGAGATGGTGTTCGAGCAGTCGCCGCAGGACCGCCTCGGCTGGCTCGTCGAGGACGGCGCTATCACCGAGGGTCTCCAGGGCAAGATCGCCAACGCGCTCCAGACCTATGAGGAGTGGAGCGAGCTGCCCGGCAAGGAGCTCGTGGCCCTGAGCCACCTCGACCGCGCCGTCCACCTGCTGCTGTGGCAGGCCGACGTGGTGGAGGACAAGGGCAAGTCCAACCAGGGCGACCCCGATGGCCTGCGCCGCCTCGCCGCGTCCATCCTGGCGCTGCGGGCCTCGCACCAGTAGATCCAAGCACACCAAGAGGAGGAGGGGGCGCCCGGTCGGGCGCCCCCTCCTCCTGCCATGATCAGCGCCGGCGCCTCCTCCGGCGGGGCGCAGGCCCGGTGGACTCGCGAACGACCAGCTCGGCCTGGAGGACGATTCCCGGCTCCTGCTCCGACTCGTCCTCCAGCACGTCCAGCAGATGCAGGAGGCTGCGCCGGCCTAGCGCGTTGAAGTCGGCGCGGACCGTCGTCAGCGGCGGCATGAGGTAGGCCGCCTCCGGGACATCGTCGAAGCCGACGACGCTGATGTCCTCGGGGACGCGCAGCCCGGCCTCGCCGAAGGCGCGAAGGGCTCCCAGAGCCATGTGGTCGTTGGCGACGAACACCGCGCTGGCTGTGCCGTCCGCGACGATCCGGCGCGCCTGCTCGTAGCCGGAGCGGGCGCTCCAGTCCCCCTTCAGGACGGGCGGTAACTCGTGACCGGCGGCAATGAGCTCCGCGCGCCAGGCCTCCTCGCGACCGCGGGCCTCCAGCCATCCCTCCGGTCCTGCGATGTGCCAGATCGCCTCGTGCCCGAGCTCGAGCAGGTGTCCCATCGCCTTGCCGACGCTGGCGCCCTGATCCACCGACACCGTCGGGACCGGACCGGCGCTGGGACCTTGGACGGCCACCAGCGGAACCGCGTGCGGCATGCCGGCCAGCCCGTCGACCACAAACCGGTGCGGCGCGATGACGATGATGCCGACGACGGAGTTGACGGTCAGGCGCTCCACGGCCTCGGCGATGGCCTCGGTGCTCATCGAGCGCAGGCTGGCCACGCTGACCGAGTAGCCGGCCTCGCGCGCAGCCTCCTCTATGCCGGCCAGCGTCGAGGCGGGTCCGTAGAGCGTGGCGTCGAAGCTGACGACGCCGACGACGGAGGAGCGTCCCGTCACCAGGGTGCGAGCGGCGGTGTTGGGCCGGTAGTCGAGCTCGGCCATGGCTGCCAGGACGCGCGCTCGCGTCGAGGGGCGGACCGACGTCTGGTTGTTGAGAACGCGGGAGACGGTCATCTGCGACACGCCGGCCAGCTTTGCGACATCAGCCATGACTGCCGGCCGCCGGCGCCCGCCCACGCCGGTCTTGGGATCGGATGCCATCTCTCCTGGGATGCCCCTCCTGTGCGGAGTAAGCCGCTAGAACCCCTGCGCCAGCCTGTAGTAGGCCTGGTTCCACCGCAGCTCCGACAGGAGACGCCGTGGCGTCGAGTCCTCGTCGATCAGGACGAGCTCCGTCGAGACCATCTCGGCCAGGTCCGTCAGGGCCTCGGCGTCCACGGCGGAGGACAGCACGGTGTGGTGGGGCCCGCCCGCCGTCAGCCAGCACTCAGCGGAGGTGTGCAGGTTCGGGTGCGGCCGCCAGACCGCACGGGCCACCGGCAGCTTCGGCAGCGGTTCGTCGGGCGGGACCACCTCGATGGTGTTGGCCACCAAGCGGAAGCGCTCCCCAACGTCCGCAAGTCCCACCACGATGGCCGGGCCCGGGGTGGCGTCGAAGACAAGCCGCACCGGGTCCTCGCGTGCACCGATGGACAGCGGGTGGATCTCGCACGATGGGCGGTCCGCCGCGATCGAGGGGCAGACCTCTAGCATGTGGGCGCCCAGGATCTTCTCCTCGCCGGGGACGAGGTGATAGGTGTAGTCCTCCATGAACGAGGTGCCGCCCTGAAGGCCCTCGCCCATCACCTTGAGCGTGCGCAGCAGCGCCGAGGTCTTCCAGTCACCCTCGCCACCGAAGCCGTAGCCATCGGCCATCAACCGCTGGACTGCGAGGCCGGGAAGCTGCCGGAGCGGCCCGAGATCCTCGAAGTTGGTGGTGAACGCGCGGAACCCGCCGGCCTCCAGGAAGGTGCGCAGCCCCGCCTCGATCCGCGCCGCGTAGCGCAAAGAGGACCGCCGCTCCCCCGAGGCGCGGAGCTCGGGCGCGAGCTCGTAGGCCTCCTCATAAGACTGCATCAGGGCGTCGATCTCGTGGTCGCTGGCCGCGTCCACCATCGCGGCGAGGTCGTTCACGCCGAAGGTGTTGACCGAGACGCCGAAGGTGAGCTGGGCCTGGACCTTGTCGCCCTCGGTCACCGCGACATCGCGCATGTTGTCGCCGAACCGCGCCAGCTTGAGGGTGCGCAGCTCGTTGGCGCCGGCCGCGGCGCGCATCCAGGTGCCGACGCGCTGCCGCACACGCGGGTCGCTCACGTGCCCCACGACGGTCTTGCGGGCCAGGCCGATGCGCGACTGGATGTAACCGAACTCACGGTCGCCGTGGGCGGCCTGGTTCAGGTTCATGAAGTCCATGTCGATGGTCGCCCACGGAAGCTCCACGTTCGCCTGCGTGTGCAGGTGCAGGAGCGGCACGGCCAGGGCGTCCAGGCCGGCGATCCACATCTTGGCGGGCGAGAACGTGTGCATCCACGCGATGACGCCGATGCAACTCTCGGCGCTGCTCGCCTCCTGGCAGGCGCGATAGATCGCATCGGCGCTGGTGAGCACCGGCTTCCAGACCACGCGGAACGGGGTCTCCTCGGAGCTGTCCAGCTGCTCGGCGATGTGCCGCGACTGCTCGGCCACCTGGTTCAGGGTCTCCTCGCCGTACAGCCCCTGGCTGCCGGTGAGAAACCAGACCTCCTGGTCGGTGCCCGTCGTCATCGCTCGGCTCCTTCGCTGGCGCGCTGGCCGTACACGTTCTGGTAGCGGTCGTGCAGCGCGTCGATGTCTTCTTGGGCGATCGTCAGCGGCTCACCGAGCGCCCGGGCCAGATGGACCGTTCGTGCCACGTCCTCGCACATGACCGCCGCCTTGACAGCGGCCTTCGCGTCGCGGCCGATGGTGAAGGGGCCGTGGCTGGCCATGAGCACGGCCGGCGAGCGGTGGCCCTTCAGCGTCGCGACGATGGCGCGCCCGATCTCGTCTCCGCCGATCCTGCAGAAGGGGCCGACGGGGATCTCGGCGCCGAACTCGTCGGCCATGGCCGTCAGAACGCACGGGATCGGCTCGCCGCGGGCAGCCCAGGCCGTGGCGTATGGGCTGTGGGTGTGCACCACGCCGCCGACCTCGGGCATGTGCCGGTAGACGTATGCGTGCGTCGCCGTGTCGCTGGACGGCTGCAGGCCCTCCTCGAGCGGGTTGCCGTCGAGGTCGCAGCGCACCATGGACTCGGGCGTGAGGTCGTCGTAGGACACCCCGCTCGGCTTGATGAGCATGGCGTCGTCGCCGAGGCGGACCGAGACGTTGCCCGCGGTCCAGGCGACGAGGCCCCAGCGCACGAGCTCGTGATGCAGGTCTACCAGCTGGGAGCGCAGCGCTGCTTCGTTCACGCCGCACCTCCCAGAGCCGCGCGCCGCATGGCCTTGAGGCGGTGCATGACGTCGTTCTGACCGGTGCCGAAGTAGTCGTGCAGCGTGCGGTACTCCGCGTACAGGGCGTCGTAGGCGTCGGCGCGGGCCGGGTCGGGCGTGTACACAGACGGCCTGACCTTGCCCATCGCGGCGGCGGCGGCGTGGATGTCCGGGTATGCCCCCGCGGCTACGGCGGCGTGCATGGCGGCACCCAGGGCGGGCCCCTGCTCGGAGTCGATCAGGCTGAGGGGGCGGCGGGTCACGTCCGAGTAGAGCTGCATCAGGAAGGAGTTGCGCAGCAGCCCGCCGGCCACGATCAGCTCGCGGACCTCGACTCCGGCGTCGGTGAACGCCTCGATGATCCGGCGCGTGCCGAAGGCGGTCGACTCCAGCAGCGCCCGGTAGATCTCGTGCGGCCGGGTCCCGAGGCTGAGACCGACGATGAGCCCCGAGAGCTCGTGGTCGACCAGCACCGAGCGGTTGCCGCTGTGCCAGTCGAGCGCGACGAGTCCGTGTGCGCCGACCGGCTGCTCGGCCGCCTGCCGGGTCAGGTAGGTGTGGACGTCAAGGCCCAGGTCGTCGGCCTCGGCGACGACCCGATCCGGCACCGCGTGGTCCACGAACCAGGCGAAGATGTCACCGACGCCGCTCTGGCCGGCCTCGTAGCCGTAGAGGCCCGGGACGATCCCGCCGTCGACGACGCCGCACATGCCCGGCACCTCGGCCAGCACGTCGCTGTTCATCACGTGGCAGGTCGACGTGCCCATGACCATGAGCATCTGGCCCGGCTGGGTCGCACGCGCCGCCGGGGCGGTGACGTGCGCGTCGACGTTGCCGACGCAGACGGCGATCCCCTCAGGCAGGCCCGTCCACGCTGCTGCCTCGGCCGTCAGGCTGCCTGCACGACCGCCCAGCGGTGCGATCTCGCGCTCGACCTTGGCGCTGAAGAAGTCACCGAAGTCGGGGTTGAGCGCCGTGAGGAAGTCCTCGTCGGGGTAGCGCCCGTCCTGATAGACCGCCTTGTACCCGGCCGTGCATGCGTTGCGGACGTAGCGGCCCGTCAGCTGCCAGACGATCCAGTCCGCCGCCTCGACCCAGTGGTCCATGCGCCGGTAGATCTCGGGCGCCTCCTCGAGCAGCTGCAGGCCCTTGGCGAGCTCCCACTCGCTGGAGAGCTTCCCGCCGTAGCGGCCGATCCAGGGCTCCTTGCGCTCGTGCGCGAGCTCGTTGATGCGGTCGGCGTGGGGTTGTGCGGCGTGGTGCTTCCACAGCTTCACGTAGGCGTGGGGGTTCGCCCGAAACTCTTCGAGCTCGCACAGGGGTGTGCCGTCGGCCGTGGTCGGCATCACCGTGCAGGCCGTGAAGTCGGTGCCGATGCCGATGATCCGCGAGGGGTCCACACCGCTGGCGGCCACTGCGTTTGGCACCGCCACCTTCAGCACATCGATGTAGTCGGAAGGCACCTGAAGCGCCCAGTCCGGCGGCAGGCGCTCGCCGGTCCCGGCCAGGATGTCGTCCATCACGCCGTGCGGGAAGGCATGCACTGCGCTGGCCAGCTCGGCGCCATCCGAGACGCGCACGACGACCGCTCGCCCGGATAACGTACCGTAATCGACACCTACCACATAGGTGTCCTCAGCGTCGCGCGGGTCGAGGGCCATGCGGCTGCTCCTCTACTCGGATCCGCCCTTTGGTCCGCCAGTGTTAACGATAACACCACGATACGACCGGCCCAGGTTGGACGTCAACGACGAGGCGGAAGAAGCCCCACAAGCCGGCCCCTGAACGGGCCTTCGGCGACCATCGAAGAGGGGGCAGAGCTTCGGGCTCCCTGTTGGCGCTAACGCGGTCAGCGCTGCAGCACCCCGGGGAGGGCAAGACCGGTGGTGGAGCCCTCGGCCGGCTTGCGCGGCCAGCTCGGCGTCTGCGTCACCAGCTCGGGGCCGGCCGGCGTGATGAGCACGGTGTCCTCGCACTTCGCCGAGGGGACCGAGGGGTTCCATGTGACCGCATGCCCCAGGGACACCGGCTCCTGCTCCCCGGGCGTGGCGATCAGCTCGCGGCTGGCGTAGCCGGTCACCCCGCCCTGATGGTGGCGCGTCCACTCCCCGGGGTGGCCGGCTGCCGCGTAGGCCTCGGTGATGTCGGCGAAGACCTCGCCGTAGGTGCGACCCGGGACGGTGGCCGCGATGGCGGCATCCAGGACTCGGGCGACCGTGGCGTGCCGGCGCAGCGCCGCGTCATCCGGCTCCGCAAAGCGCACGAAGCGGGTGAGGTTGGCGAACAGCCCGCCGCGCTCGCCGCAGATGACGACCATCACCTCCCGCTCGATGCGGTTGGAGGTCGGAAGCGGGTGACGGTGCCGGGCCAGCCGCTCGTCGGCGCCGACGAGCAGGACCACCGGCTGGATGCGGCGCCGCAGCGCCGCCCGCGCCACCTCGGCGGCCAGCTCCACCTCGGTGGTGCCGGGACGCAGCTCGGCGCAGACCTCCTCGACCGCTTCGGCGGCCTCCGGCCCCAGCGCCCGGTAGCGCTCCAGCTCCGAGTCGTCGAGCAGCATCCGCTCGCGGCGCACCTCCTCCTGGAGGTTCACCCAGCCGGGATCGCCGGCGGCGGGGGCGTCCGTGCCCACCCTGCCTCTGAGCACGTCGAGGTCCGGCAGACCGCCCTCGGCCCACGGCGTGGTCACGACCTCCAGCCCCTCGACCTGGATCTCCTCCTCGGCCAGGCGGTCGGACTCGATCGGGGACGTCGCGACCCAGGCGCCCTCGCGCCCCACGACAACGCTGGCGACACCGAGGTCCGTGCCGAGGTCGATGCCGCTGGAACCGCCGCCCGTGACCCAGGCGAAGCTGCTGCGCCGGCTCAGCACGATCGCGTCCAGCTCGTGCACGTCGAGCAGGGCGCGGACGCGCTCCAGGGCAGGCGGTCGGGGCTGAACGCCCGCGTCCGTCGGGGTCTTGTCCGCCATGGCGCCTCCTGTCAGAGCTGTGGCGGGACCTATGGGGCCCCGTCATGTTCTCGGGCGGACCGGCCGGACCGCCCACCGGCTGCGCAGTCTGCCCTAATCAGGCGCTGCGAAGGTCACACAGCAGCGGTCCGGTGCGGGGTCCAGGCGAGCCGCGACGTCCAACCCCAGGCCGGCCACCAGTGCGCCGAGGAGGTTGAGGTTCAGCCCGCAGACCAGCTCGGTGTGCTCGCGGGCGAGTCGGTGGAAGGGGCAGTTGCGAAGCCGGATGACGCCGTTGTCGTCATAGGGCTCGTAGCCGAGGCCCACCAGGCGGCGGAGCAGGACCTCCACGCCGCTCCCATCGGGCTCGGTTGTGCGCTCCTCGGCCAGAGCACGTCCGCGTTCCTCCGCCGCAGCCGCAAGGGCACGGCCGACGGCGCCGGAGTCATCGGCCGCGACGGCGCGCGCCAGCAGCTCGGCGAGAAGCCCGTACTCGCGCGGCGGGAGGTTGACGCTGAACTCCCGCTCCGAGCGGGCGTAGTGCTTCGAGGGACGTCCCGCGCCGGGCCCGCCCCGGCCCGGGGGGCGGGCAAAGGTGGCGTCCAGCAGCCCCTGGTCCACCAGCCGGTCGAGGTGGTAGGCCACCAGTGACCGCTCCACACCGAGGGCCGAGCTGACCTGGTCCCGCGTCACGGGCCGGCCGCAGGCCACGACGTGCTCGTACAGACGCCGTCGCGTCTGATCCCCAAGGGCGCCCAGCGAGTCGAGCTGGTCACCGTTCAGCCGTGTTCGCGGGCGGTCCTGCCCCATGTCGTTCTCCTGCGCAAAGGATCACCACGGTCCGCCGACCTCTAAAACGATTGGATCTTGACTTTAGAATCGCGGCGGCTCTAACGTAAGTGTACGTTCGTTTTACAACCGGAGGTGTGCAGATGGCATCCCAGACCATGACACGACCCCGGATCGACAGCCTTGAACCCACCCTCCAGGCCTACTGGATCCTGCGGGCTGGGTTCACCGCCGCACCGATCCTGTTCGGGCTGGACAAGTTCGCTGAGCTGACCGCCGACTGGTCGGTCTACCTGTGGCCCCAGCTGGCCTCGATCCTGCCCGGCAGCGCGGACTCGCTGATGCTCGTGGTGGGGGTCATCGAGATCGCCGCCGGCGTGCTCGTCGCCCTCCGCCCGCGAATCGGTGGCTACGTCGTCGCCGCCTGGCTGGCGGGGATCATCCTCAACCTGCTGCTCCTCGGCGACTTCTACGACATCGCCCTGCGCGACTTCGGGCTGCTCCTCGGCGCCCTCAGCCTGGCGCGGCTGGCAGCCGTGACCGATCCCACCGTGACCATCGAGGGCTGACCCCACGAACTTCCCGCTGGACTTCCGCCTGAGCGCCTCCCGGCCTCAGGCGTTCCAGCGCTTCCGTCGCGGATGCCGTGGACGGTCGGGCGGGTGGCGGCGCGCATCGCACGGAGCACGGCGACAGCATCATGGTGGACGCGGCACAGGCGGGACACCCAGAAGATCTAAGAGGACTGAAGGACGAGCACGCATGACCGGCACCGGCACCGCCCCCAGGGTCTCCAGCTCCCCGTCTGCGCGACGGGGACAGCGCGTCGCGCTGATCGGCGTGGGCGTCATCCTCACCATCGCGATCGGCGGTGCGGCCTGGTTCCTGGTCGGCGACGCCCCCGACGAGGTGGACATCTCCGCGGCGACCGCCGAGATCGCGGAGGACGGGGCGACCGGCCCGGCCGAGCCGACTGCCGAGACCGCCGCCGACACCGGCGGCGCGCCTGAGGGCGTCGACGGCACCTGGGTGGTCGACACCTCGGTCGGCGGGTTCTCGGTCACCGAGTCGACCGGCACCTTCGTCGGCGTCCGCATCGCCGAGGTCCTCGCGAACATCGGCGAGACGACCGCAGTCGCCCGCACCCCGGACGTGTCGGGCACGGTCACGCTCGAGGGGGCCACCCTGACGGCCGCCGACATCACCGCGAACCTCACCACCCTGGTCAGCGATGAGTCACGCCGCGAGCCGCACATCCAGCGCGCCCTCGACACCGCGACCTATCCGACCGCGACGTTCAAGCTCACAGAGCCCGTCGACCTCGGCACCCTGCCGACCGCCGACTCGCCGGTAGAGGTCACCGCCACCGGTGAGCTCACCATCGCGGGGGTCACCAACACGGTCGAGGTCCCCCTGCAGGCCGCCATGGTCGACGACATCGCCGTGGTCACCGGCTCGTTCGACATCGCCTTCGGTGAC
Organism: uncultured Actinomycetota bacterium; assembly: GCA_964629825.1. Classification (GTDB taxonomy): domain Bacteria; phylum Actinomycetota; class Nitriliruptoria; order Euzebyales; family Egibacteraceae; genus CAZVUW01. Next base: position 32,935 of record CAZVUW010000007.1, on the reverse strand, counting down.
TACGGCGTGCAGGTGCCATCGGCCCCCGTTGTCGTCTCCGTCGACGACGCCGGCACGGTCGAGCTGCAGCTCTACCTGACCAGGGGCTGACGCCTACGAGGCGCGGGCGCTCGGGGCGTCGACCGCGACGTTGAAGTTGTCGCGGAAGACGTTGTCGGGGTCGTAGCGCCGCTTCAGCGCCTGGAGCCGCCGCAGGGTGTCCGGCGGGAAGGCGTCGAGGACGCGCTCCGGACGGCGGTCGGTCTCGAAGCTGAGGTACAGGCCGGTGAAGTGGCCCGCCATCCGGTCCCAGGCGGCGTCGAGCCTGGTGCGGCTGCCGCTGAAGGCGACGACCGAGAAGCCGGCCTTTCTCCAGGCGTAGGCGGTCGCGTCCGGCGGGACATCGGCGACGGCACCTCCGGCGGAGCGGATCTGGAAGAAGTAGGTCTCGCCGCTGGTGATCAGCCGCGCCGCATCCTCGGCGAAGGCAGGGGTGATGTGGTCGATCAGCCCGGACCGGCTGACCGGCTCGCCATAGCCGGAGTGCGGCCCCTCGGCGGCGTTGCTCATGAGGCTCGCGTAGGGCAGGACGCTGATCGACCGGTCGACCAGCGGCGCGATCTCGGCGATGGGCAGGAGCCGGTCGACGATGGTCTCCGGGCGATCGGAGTCGACCGCGACCATCGCGAGGGCCAGAAGCGGCTGACCCGGACGCGCCCGGCCGAGAATGAGGAAGCTGGTGACGTCCCTCGGGGCGGCCTCGACCGCCGCCCCCCAGCGCTGGAGGAAGCCGGCGAGGTCGCTGGCGTCGAAGGTCATCTGCGCGAACCCGATGTCGCCGACGGGGTCGGCCTCGAGCTCGAACGAGGTGACGATGCCGAAGTTGGCGCCGGCGCCGCGGACCGCCCAGAACAGGTCGGCGTGGTGGCTGTCGTCCGCACGGACGACGCTGCCGTCCGCCAGCACCATCTCGACCGAGCGGACGTGGTCGATGGTGAGCCCGTGCTGCCGGACCAGCCAGCCGATCCCACCGGCCGTGGCCAGGCCGCCGACGCCCACGCCACCGTAGTCACCGGAGCTGATGGCCCAGCCGTGGGGCTGGAGCGCGCGGGCCACCTCGCCCCAGCGCGCGCCGGGTCCCAGGCGGACCCTGCGCGTGGACTCGTCCAGCACCTCGATCGCGTTCAGGCGGCCGAGATCGATGACGATGCCGCCGCGGTTGGTGGAGCGCCCGCTGATCCCGTGGCCGCCCGAGCGGATCGACAGCTCCACCGGCTGGCTGCGCGCGTACGCGAGGGCTTCGACCACCTCAGCGGTGCTGCGCGGCTGGAGCACAAGACCGGGCGCGCCGCCCCGCATGTAGGTCGAGCGGACGTTGGGGTATCGCGCGTCGCCGGGCTCGATCGCGACCTGGCGCAACGCCGTCGGGAGAGCCTCGTAGTCGATCGCGGGGCTGCGGCGGGATCGCACCCGCAGGCTGGGGACGACCCGTTCGACCACGCCGGTCGCGGCGCGCCTGCGTGCTACGGCCTCCCGTACGGCAGGAGCGACTTGGTCGGCGACGCGACGCAGCTGGTAGGGGTCGTCGACGGCCAGGATGAAGGTCGCGAACCCGTCCTCGACTGCCAGAGCGACGAGGTGGTCGATCGTCGCGTCGGTGACTTCGGGGGATGGCTGCATGATCAGGAGCCGGCGGATCTCCCTCGGATCGCGTCCGGCGGCGATGGCGGCCTCGTCGATGAGCGCCTGCATCGTCTGCAGGTGGGCGCGGTCGTCGTCCGGCCCGAGCGCTGCAAGCCAGCCGTCGGCGTGCGCGCCGATCAGCTTCGGGTCCGAGCTCTCGATCCAGATGGGGAGGTTGTGCGCCGGCGCCGGACCGCGCTGGGCACCGAGGACGCGGTGGTGCCGGCCGTCGTGGCGCAGCGGCGGCTCGCCCGCCGCCCAGAGCCCGCGGATGACCGAGATGGCCTCCTCGAGGGCGTCCGCGGTCGGCTGGTGAGCGAGGCTCGCGGCGACGTCCTCAGCTCGTGCAGCCTGGGGCCTCCCGGCGCCCAGGGCCAGGTTGAGCCGGCCGGCGCTCAGGAGGTCGAGGCTGGCCGCTGCTCGGGCCAGGACCGCTGGCGGGCGCTCGGAGAGGTCCAGCGGGGTGCCCGCGATCTCGATCCGGCTGGTGGCTCCGGCGACCCAGGCCAGCAGACTCCAGGCGTCCAGACCCTCGGGGTCGCCCGCGCCATCAGGGACCGTGACGAGATCCAGACCGCGCTCCTCGGCTAGCCGCGCCAGCTCGATCGCGGCGTGTGGGTCGGCGCTGGACGGCCTGATGAGCGCGCCGAAGCGCAGCGGATGGCCGTAGTCCACGGTCAGCGCCCCACGGGGACGCGGCGCTCGGCGGCGACCAGCTCGCGCACGGCCGGGGCCACCTCCTCGCCGAAGCGGGCGATGGTCGCCTCGTCGTCACCCATGAGGATGAACGCCGACGTGCCGTGGTCCAGCGCGAGCGCCGCCAGCTGCTCGGCCGACTCCGCGGGCGGGCCGGTCAGCGGCCCGATGTTGAGCAGGCGCCGGATGTCGCTCGGCTGACGGCCGGCTTCCAGGGCGGCTTCGTCGATGACCGCGTTGCCCTTGGACAGGTCGTCGAGGGACGCCAGGTAGGTGAGGGAGGGCAGCCAGCCGTCGCCCTTGGTCCCGGTCAGGCGGAGCATGCGCGGCTTGTAGGCGCCGAGCCAGATCTCGACATCGTGCGCGGGGGCCGGGCCGCGCTTGGCGCCGTTGACCCGGTAGTAGGTGCCGTCCACGCGCAGCCGCTCGCGGTTGGAGGCATCCCAGATGCCACGGACGATGTCGATGGCCTCGCTTAGCGCGTCGACGGCCTGCCCGGGCGAGAGCCTGCGGCCTCCCATCGCCTCGATGGCGTCCCAGAACGCGCCCGAGCCGAGACCGAGCTCGAGCCGGCCTCCTGACAGCAGATCCAGGCTCGCGGCCGCGCGCGCCAGCACGGCCGGTGGGCGCAGCGGCAGGTTGGTGACGTTGGCCGACAGCCGGATCCGCTCGGTCTGAGCCGTCACGTACGGCAGCAGCGTCCAGGTGTCGAGGAAGCCCGGGTGGTACGGGTGGTCCTGGAACGTCGCCAGGTCAAGACCCGACCGCTCGGCGGCCTTGACCAGCTCCACCACCTTGGCTGGCGCGGCGTTGGTCGGCGTGATGAACGATCCGAACAGCAGGTCGTGTCCGTAGTCAGCCATCTTTCCCGGCGCCTCCTCATCTGCGGTCCAACAGATCATATGTATGACAGATGAGTGGTCCAACCGCTCCATGGCGGTAAGCTATTCCCATGGCGCCGCAGCAGACATCTCGGACGGTCACCGAGCACTCGGCTGATCTCGTGTGGTCCGTCACCGTCCTGCTGCGCGCGCTGCACGCGGCGATCAACGAGGCGGTCGGCGGCATCCCCCACGGCCCCCGCGGCTATCAGATCCTCACGACCGTGATCCACGACCAGCCGCCGAGCCAGCTCGGGCTCGCGGAGCACCTCGGCATCGACCGCACGGTTATGACCTACCTGATCGACGACCTCGAGCAGGCAGGCCTCGTCGACCGGCAGCCCAACCCCGCCGACCGCCGTCAGCGAACGATCGTGGCCACCGAGCAGGGACGGCGCACTCTCGCCGAGCTCGAGCGCCGCGTCCGCCGGGCCGAGGACGACGTCCTCGCCACGCTGGACCCCGCCGACCGCGACGCCCTCCGCGTCCTGCTCCGCCGCCTCGCCTGCGCCGTCACCGACGTCAGCATCACCACCGACCCCTGCACCCTCGTCGAGGACGTCCTGGGCGGCTCTGCGTCGTAGACCCCACCTGGCCCGTTCGAGGCCCGGGAACGGCGAGACCCCCGCCGCGGCGGGGGTCTCGATCAGTTGCGAGGGCAGGATTTGAACCTGCGACCTCCGGGTTATGAGCCCGGCGAGCTACCGAACTGCTCCACCTCGCACCAGGGACGGTAGCAGCGCCCCCAGAGGGCTGCAACACGGCCACCGTCGGCCTGCGGCACGAGTAGCCGACCTTGCCGGCGTGACGATCGGCCGACGGATGCGTCGTGCGCTACGCCACGCCTTCGCAGATCTCCCCGAATCGGTCGGGGGCGACGTATGGTTCCGGACCGCCGCCCAGCACCGGAGCGCGTCGCGGCACCCAGGCCCTCGCGGCCGGCGCCCCCGCCGAGGAGGAGATCGCATGGAGCCCACCGGAACGGTCCGAGACGGCGGCAGGACGCTCGTGCTCACCCGGCGCTTCGCCGCGCCGATCAAGGACGTCTGGGCGAGCCTGACCGAGTCCGAGCGCCTTGGCCGCTGGTTCGCGACCTGGAGCGGCGACCCGGCCAGCGGCTCGGTCCTGGTGCACCTCAACGCCGAGCCCGAGTCCGAGGAGGCGCCGGCGACGCCGTGCGAGATCCGCGCCTGCGAGCCGCCACGGCTGCTCGCGGTGAGAACCAGCGACGAGCAGGGCGAATGGTGGCTGACCGTGGAGCTGTCCGAGGCCGAGGGCGGGACCACCCTGGAGCTGCGGCACGAGCAGCTCGAACCGGGCACCGCGGCCGAGATCGGCGCTGGCTGGGAGTGGTATCTCGATCGGCTGGTCGCCGCGATGACAGACACGCCGCCGCCCACGTTGGGGGACTTCGAGACCCTCTACATGCCCATGGCCCGCGGCTACGCGGAGATGACCTAGCCGGGGGCAACCCTGCGGGGCTGGGGCAAGCCCGCGGGATATGTTGTTTTCGGCGGGAATGCCCGTCGAGAACAACACCTGAAGGGAAGCCACATGGACTTCTCAGATCTTCGGGCCGTCTACGTCAACTGCACGCTCAAGCCCTCGCCCGAGCCGTCTCACACCCAGCTCCTGATCGACCGGTCCAAGGCGATCATGGACGCCCAGGGCGTGGACGTGACCGTCATCCGAGCGGTCGACCATGACATCGCGCCGGGCGTCTACCCCGACATGACCGAGCACGGGCTGCCCCGCGACGACTGGCCGGAGATCGGCCGTCAGATCCTCGACGCGGACATCCTCGTCCTGGGCACGCCGATCTGGCTCGGTGACAAGTCATCTGTCTGCACGCGCGTCATCGAGCGCCTCTACTCGCTGTCCGGCGAGACCAACGAGGCGGGTCAGTACATCTACTACGGCCGGGCCGCGGGCTGCCTGGTAACCGGGAACGAGGACGGCATCAAGCACTGCGCGATGAACATCCTCTACTCGCTGCAGCACATCGGCTACACGATCCCACCGCAGGCGGATGCAGGCTGGATCGGAGAGGCGGGCCCCGGTCCCTCCTACGGGGACGACGGCGCGGGCTTCGACAACGACTTCACCAACCGCAACACCGAGTTCATGACCTACAACCTGCTGCACGCCGCGCGGATCCTGAAGGACCTCGGCGGCTTCCCGGCCTACGGCAACGTCCGCACCGCCTGGGACGCCGGGGAGCGCTTCGACTACCCCAACCCTGAGCACCGCGCGCCGCGTCCCACCGGGGAGTAGGCCGCGACGGGCAGGGCCCGCGAGGGCCTACCCGACCTCGCCGGCCGGCGATGAGGTCGGCGCGGACGTCGGTGCGGAGACGCCGTCGACTCCGCCGCCGGCGCCCGGGTCCTCGGCACCGTCGGCGTCCGGCTCCTCGTCACCACCGGCGTCGGTGTCCGCTCCCCCGTCGGCATCATCGTCCTGACCGGGCCGCTCCGGCAGCTCGATGGGGTCATCCTCGCCGGTCAGCGCCTGCGCCTCCTCAAGCAGCTCGGCGGCGTCGCGGGTGCGCTCGCCGTAGGTGGCGAGGTCGCCCTCGCGCAGAGCCATCTCAGCCTCGGCGAACGCCTCCAGAGCGCGGCGGATCAGCGTCGCCACGCGCGGGTCGATGCCCTGCTGGCCCTCCTCGCCGTCCTCCGGTGCGTCCTCTGGGACGTCAGGGGCCCCCTCGATGCCAGGGACACCGGGAGCGGCCGCACCGAACAGGGTCGCGAGGGCCTCGGCGAGGGTGTCCTCCATGACCACGGTGTCGCCGAAGACGAGCACCACCTTCCGCAGCTCCGGGATCTGCGACTGCTGTGCGCGCAGGAACAGCGGCTGGACGTACAGCAGGCTGTCCTCCACGGGGATGACCAGCAGGTTCCCGTAGATGACGCGGGCGCCTGACTGGTTCCACAACGTCACCTGTTCGGCCACCGCACCGTCCTGGTCGATGCGCGCCTGAACCTGCTGCGGCCCGAACACCGTGCGGTCGGGCGGCATCAGATAGGCCCGGAGCTGCCCATACGAGTCGCCGTCGCTGCGTGCGGCCAGCCAACCGATCAGGTTGGGCCGGGATGCCGGTGTGAAGGGCTGGATGAGGGCGAACTCCTCGTGCTCCTCGCCGGGCAGGCGCATCAGCAGGTAGTAGGGGCGCATCGAGCGGTCCTCGCGCTCGAGGCCGGCGGCCTGCTGGTTCTGCGCGAAGGCGGCGTCGATCGGGATGTCCCAGGCGTCCTCGCGCGTGTAGAACTCGTCCGCCTCAGGGATGTGGTAGGTCCGGAAGAGCTCGGACTGGACCCGGAACATGTCCTCGGGGTAGCGGAAGTGGGCCCGCAGCTCCTCGCTCGCCGCCGACACGGGGGTGAAGCTGTCGGGGAAGACGTTCTGCCAGGCCTGGATGAGCGGGTCGTCGGACTCGATCACGTAGAGGTCGATCGTGCCGTCGTAGGCGTCGACGACCGCCTTGACGCTGTTGCGGATGTAGTTGGCCCGGCCGTCCAGCCCCGGAACGGAGACGGTGCGCTCCTGGATGGTGATCTCACCGGTCGTCGGGTCCTGCACCGTCACGAACTGCCGCTGATCCGACACCGTGAGGTTCGACAGCTCGACCCGCTCCGAGTACGGGACCATGTCCGTGGTCGTGTAGGCGTCCAGGATCCACTTGATCCGCCCGTCGACGGCCACCGGGTAGGCGTCGTGGTCGAGCTTCAGGAATGGCGCCACCAGCTGCACTCGTTCCCGGATCCTGCGGTTGAACAGGACCCGCGACTCGGGCTGGATGAGGTTCGACAGGACGAAGTTGGGCTCTGCGTAGCGCAGCGCGAAGGCCAGCCGCCGCAGCGGTGAGCCGGTGCCCACGCCGTCGACACCCGTGTAGGAGTACAGCTCCTGCCCGCCCCCCTCCAGCGGGTAGTCCAGCTCGGCCTGGGCGGTGTTCACGATCGAGTACTCGGGCGGGTTCTCGCCGAAGTAGATGCGCGGGTTCTCGATCTGCAGGCGCTCAACGCCGGTCGGTGGGATGTCGTTGACCAGGAAGACCGGCTGGCCGTCCGCCCTGGCGGTCGACACCTCGGAGGCCACCAGCCCGAACCCGTGCGTGAAGAACAGCCGCTCGTTCTGCCAGGTGCGCGCGGTCGCCGGCAGGTCGCGCTCGCTGATCTCTCGGACGCTGATCATGATCTGCTGCAACGTCTCTTCGCCGTCGGTGCTCGGCAGCACGTAGCGGTCCACGTCGACGTCGCGGAAGTCGTAGTAGGGCCGGAACTCCTGGAGCTGCTGATAGGTCGTCTGCAGCGTCGCCGGGTCCCACAGCCGCAGCGACTCGAGCGTCGGGGCGTTGCTGCGGACCTCCTCGTCGGTGAGATCGGAGCCGGCCTCGAACTCGGAGGTCTCGACCTCGTCGAGGTCGAGGTCGAACGCGAAGCGGGTCATCTCGAGGTTGCGCGCGATGTAGTCGCGCTCGCGCGGCAGCTCCTGCGGGTCGACCTGGAGGCGCTGGATCACCGCCGGGTACACGCCGCTCAGGACGATCGCCGCCACCACGAGGATGGCCACGCCGCCGGCGGGCAGCAGCCAGCCCCGGAAGCGGATGTTGAGCAGGAACAGCGCCACGCAGACCGCGGCGATGATCGCCAGGAGCTGGAACGCCAGCAGCTGCGCGTTGACGTCCGTGTAGGACAGACCGGTCACCGTGCCGCGCTGGGAGTAGCTGAGCATGTACTGGTCCAGCACGAAGCCCCAGGCGCGGACCGCGACCAGCGCCGCAAGCAGCACCGACAGGTGGACGTTGACCTGCGGGCTCAGCTTCTGCCCCGGTGACTGGGGGCGGATCCCGCCGAACAGGTAGTGCGCGATCGCCGTCAGCACGATCGTGATGACCAGCGACGTGAACAGCCACGAGTTCAGCAGCGCCAGAAACGGCAGCTCGAAGACGAAGTAGCCTACGTCGCGGCCGAACTGCGGGTCCTCCAGGCCGAACGGCACGCGGTTGGCCCACAGGAGCACGGTCTCCCAGCTGCCGCTCATCGCCACGCCGGAGAGAGCGCCGATGACCACCGCCACGCCGAGCAGCAGCGGGCGCGCGAACGGCTCGAGCAGCTCTCGGTAGCGCTCGATCGCCTCCTCCTGCGGGGTCGGGATCCGGTACGGCGGGGCGAGGCGCTTCGCGATCAGGAGGTTGACCGCCAGCAGCGCGAACACCAGCACCGCGACCACGACGCCGACGCCGAGACGCGCTGTCAGCAGCGTCCAGAACACGTCCGCGAACCCGACTGAGTCGAACCAGAGGACGTCGGTGTAGAAGGTCGCGACCCGCGTGGCGAACAGCAGGACGATCACCAGAAGGCCGAGCAGCAGCAGCCACCAGCGGCGCCGCAGCTCTTGCAGTGCACTCACGATGCGAGCTCCGATTCGGAGATGTGGGGGACGGTCGTGCAGTTGCAGCCGTTGCGCACCGGCGGCGCGATGTGGCCGCTCGGGAACGGCTGGCCGAGAGGCACCGGGCCGGCGCGGTGGTTGTCGTGGCAACGCGGGTCGCCGCAGCCGTGTTCCGACACGGGCACCCAGCGACGGGCCTCGACCCCGCCGCTCTGCCAGGCGCTGAGCAGCCCGTCCTCGTAGATCCGCAGCAGCGCCAGGGCCGACTGCTCCTCGACGGGCTCCTCCTTCAGCTCGGAGAACACCAGGCCCACGCGATCCGCGAGCGCAGCGACGTCCTCCCCCGCCGCCAGGCCGACGCTGAGGGTCTTCTCGAGATCGGCGCCGAGCCGCAGGCCGAGGGCCCCGGCGATGTCATGGGCCAGCTCGGCGGCCGGGCCGGCCGAGTCCGCGGCTTCGCCCGGCGCGTCGGCCAGGGACAGACCGCTGGCGACACCCGCCTCCCAGGCGGCGGCCAGGAACGGCTCCAGGGGGTAAGCGAGGTCCGCGATCGCGTCGGCGTCGGGCAGGAAGCGGTCGAGTGCGCCGCGCCCGTTGGCGCGCCGCAGCCGGTCGAGCAGCTCGTTCTGGAGATCCTGGAGGCTGCGCTTGAGCTTGCGCACCAGCTTCGGGTGCAGGGGGGCGAGCGCGCGGGCGCGGAGGGAGTGCGCCTCTGCTATGACGTCAGGGTCCTCGTCCGGCTCGTCGTCGGGAGCGGCGTCCTGGACGTCCGCCTCGGCCGGCTCTTCGGTGGCGAGCGACTCCACCTCCGGAGCGACCGATTCAGCGTTCACGGGCTCGGCCTCCGCGAACGGCTCGGCTTCGTCGAACGGCTCGACGTCCGCTGCCGCTTCCGCGGAAGCGGGCGGCTCCGCTTCGGCGAGCGGTTCCGCCTCGGTGGCGGGCTCCGCCACGGCAGGCTCGGCGGTGGCCGGCTTCTCGTCGGCCGGCTCTTCGACGGGCAGCGCCTCCTCCGCCTCCAGCTCCTCGGCGGTCGGCTCCTCAACGAGCGCCACCTCCGGCTCCTCGGCCGCAGGCTCCTCGACCGCCCCGACGTCCTCGGCGGCGGGCTCCTCGGGGAGCTCCGGCGCCTTCTCCTCGGAGGGCTCGGCGTCAGCCACCGCTTGACCGGGCACGTCGGTCGGCTCGTCCGCGACCGGCTCCTCAACCACCGCAGGGCTGACGGGAGCGGCGACGAGGGCTTCCGCTCGCACCGCCTCGGCCAGCGCCTCGCGCATCGTTCCGGCTGGCTCGGGCAGGTCGAGCAGCTCCCGGAGGGCGCGCTCGATGCTGCGGCCGACATCCCGCAGCGCTCGGGCGATCTCCTCGCGCCGCTCCTCCATGGCGGCGATCTCCCGCTCCATGGCCTCACGACGGAGCTCGCCCTCGGCGATGATGCGGTTGGCCTCAGTCTTGGCGGCCTTGATCATCCGCTCGGAGTCCGCGCGGGCGTTGCGCTGCAGCTCCTCGCCGGCGATCTGGGCGGCCTCGAGGATGCGCTGGGTCTCTTTGGCGACCTCGGCGAAGACCTCGGAGCGGACGCCGTTGGGGTCATCGGCGGCGGAGGCGGAGGCGGCGGCCTTCGCGGCCTCGGCCTCGGCCCTTGCCGCGGCGGCGGCCTCAGCGGCTTCGGCGGCCGCAGCGGTCTGGGCGGCCACCTCCTCCTCGAGCTCGGCCACGCGCTGCTGCACGGCAGCGAGGCCGTCGGCCACCTCGGCCAGGAAGGACTTGACCTCCTCGCGGTCGAAGCCGCGCAGGGAGACGAGGAACGTGCGTGCGGCGATGTCCTCCGGGGTGAGCAACCAGATGCTCCTTCACACGGCCGGCGGGAGGGCTGCAGCAAGAGTCTAGAGATGTGACCCGCGCTACACCGGATCGGGTGCGCCTGCCGTCACGCGCCGGGCCCACGAAAGGCCGACCGAGGGGAAGCGGCTAGAGGAGCCCGCCGATGGTGCCGATCGCGTCCTCGACCAGGTCGTCGGCCTCGCCCTCGGGGTCGCTGCTCTCGCCACCGTCGTCCGGAGGAGTCGGGGTCGGCGTGGGCCGCGACGGGGCCGGCTTGGGTGCTGGGGCCGGCGCGGGAGCGGGCTTGGGTGCGGGTGCGGGCGCCGTCACCACCGGCGGCTGGCTGCCCGAACCGCCGGAGCCTCCAGAGCCACCGGCTCCGCCGCCACCACCGGAACCGCCGGACCCCGTGCCGCCACCCGAGCCGCCAGAACCACCGGCGCCACCACCACCGGCGCCACCGCCACCACCCGAACCCGGGCGGGTCGGGGCGCTACCGCCACCGGAAGTGCCACCGGAAGCCGCGGGGCCACCTGATGCCCCGCCGGCCGCGCTCGCGGCGGGCTGCTGACCGGCCGACGGGACCGCAGCGCCCACCGAAGCGACGGGCGGCGCGCTGGCCGATGCCGGGCCAGGTGCGGCAGAGGCGGCCTGGACGGGTTCGGCGCCGGGGACCGCAGCTACGGCACCACCGGGCTCGGCGCCCTCCTCCGCACCGCCGACGGCCAGCAGGTGCCGCTCCTGTGCGCGGTCGACGACCTGGGCCAGCTCGACCGGGGAGACGCCGTGCTCGAGGGCCACCGCCCCCCAGCGCGCACCGGCGGCCCTCATCTCGGCGACCGCGCGGGCCGTCTCGGCGACACGGGCCGCGTCCGAACCGGCCGCTGCCTCGGCCACGAACAGCGCCACCAGCGCGTCGGACGGCGGTCCGAAGCGGTCGTCCGCGGTCTTGGTCCGGCTGGCCGCGGCGAGGATCGGGATGGTGTTGGGATCGAGGATCGCGTAGGTGGCGTAGAAGGCTGCATCGCGCGGCTGGTCGCCGTACTGGCGGTCGAGGCCGCGGGCCAGCTGCTCCACCTCGGCGTCGAAGGCGACCGCCGCTGGCAGGAGGGTCCGGTCCCACTCGTCGCGGACGTCGTAGTCGATCGGTGCCGGCTCCTCGGCCAGGCGCGGAGCACCCAGGGAGAGCTGGCGCAGCGCCGGCACGGCGCGCTCCTCCGCCAGGCGCGAGACCTCGACGTCGCCCTCGTACACCTTCAGCAGGGGCATGACGTCGAGCGTCAGGCGGTAGGTGGCCTTGCCTTTCACCTCGGACTCGCCCCAGCGAGAGGTCAGATCCCTATCGGCGGCGACCAGGACGTCGCCGCGCTCGACCTCGACGACATCGCGGCTGAGCCGCGCCATCGACTTGGGGGAAAGCCAGACCTCGCCCGAGGAGAGGCGGAGCCGGACCTCGGACACGCCGGTCCGGACACGGGCGCCGTTCGGGACGGCGTCGCCGATCGCGGCGGGCACCCAGGTGTCGCCCTGTGCGATCTCGAGGGTCGCACCCGCCGAGACCCTGGCCACGTCCTCACCCAGCCCGGCGCTGCCGCAGCCGGTTAGGGTCAGGAGAAGGGCAGCCAGAAGCGCCCCCACCTGCAGGGGGGTGCGCATGCGACCGCCACGCACGGCGATGCGCGCTGGCCTCGACCGAACCATCATCTGTGCCCCAGTGTAGGAGAGCGGTGGCGGGCGGCCATCCCCAATAGTGGTGAAATCTGCCGCTCTTACCTTTCGGCAGCCGGCAGCAGAACGTTGACCGTCGCGCCCTGCCCAGGGGCGGATTCGATGCTGGCGTCGCCGTCGAGGGCGTCCACGATCCTGCGCACCAGGGCGAGGCCCAGGCCGAGGCCGCCGAAGTGGCGGGTCTCGCTGCCGTCGGCCTGATAGAAGTCGCTGAAGAGGTTCGCCGCGGCGTCCAGCTCGATGCCGACGCCGCGGTCACGCACGCTCAGCTGGACGCGCGGTCCGTCGCCATTGCCCGCCATGCGCGCGCTGACGGTGATCGCCTCTCCGCCGGGCGAGAACTTGACGGCGTTGTCGATGAGCTCGTCAAGGCAGCGGCTCAGCATCTTCGGGTCGACGCGCACCTTCGGCAGCCCGCGCGCCAGCCGCAGAGTGAAGGTCCGCTGCGGCTGCCGCTCCCGCCAGCGGTCGAGCACCAGGCTGACGATGTCGCCGACGTCCGTCTCGACGATCCGAGGTTGCATGCGTCCGCTGTCCAGCGCCGCGAAGTCCACGATCATCGCGATGATGCGCTCAAGCCGTGCGGTGGACTCGAGGATCTGCGACGCGAACTGGCGCGTCTCCTCCGGCCCGACATCGCGCCGCGCAAGCACGTCGGCGTAGCCCTTGATCGGCGTCAGCGGCGTCCGCAGCTCATGGCTCACGTTGGACAGGAACTCCGACTTCATGCGCTCGAGCTCGACCTCGCGCTTGACGTCGCGGAGCACGAAGACGCGGCCGAGTACGGCGCCGCTCTCGTCGCGCACCGGTGCTGCGGTCACGGCCGTCGGGGTGATCGTCCGGTCGACGGCCTCCAGGAGCACCTGCACGGCACCGGCGCGCTCGGAGTCGGGGGCGCCCAGGGCATCGGCGGCGCTGATGTCACCCGACGGCCCGGTCCCGACCAGCACGTCCTGGAGGGGACGGCCGAGGACGTCGGCGGCGGGCCTGCCCACCAGGCGCTCGGCGGCAGGGTTGAAGAGCGCAATGCGGCCGTCGGCGTCCACCGCGATCAGGCCGTCGCTCATCGACGCGTTCAAGGTCTCAAGGCGGGCGCGCAGCCGTGCCTGCTCGTCGGCGGCGGAGCGCAGCTGTGCCGACTGAGCGGCCAGCGAGCGCGTCATCTCGTTGAACGTGCGCCCCAGCTCGCCGACCTCGTCGGCGCTGCCCACGTCGGCCTGCGTGTCGAGGTCTCCCTCCCGCACCGAGGCCGCTGCGGCGGTCAGGCGGCGGATCGGCGCAACCAGGCGGCCGGACACGGCGCCCACCACCGCGCCGGCGAGCAGGCCCCCGAGCAGCGTGACGACGAACAGCTGCCGGGTCTGGTCGCGCTCGACCTGGGCAAGCACCTCGGCCGAGCGCACTGCGATGACGCGGCCCAGCTCCTCGACGCTGCTCGGCTGGACCAACGGCGCCGAGGCCGAGAACAGCTCAACCCCGGAGATGACCACCGACGAGCCCTCCCGGGCGGCGCGCAGCTCGCGCACCACCTGCTCGGCAGGGACACCGGCGATCTCGCCCGAGGCGGCGGACAGCTCCTCGCCGACCGTGAGGATCAGCTCCATCGGCAGCTGGCTGGCCGCCTGCGCCACCCAGACGTCGTCGGCCATGCGGCCGGCGACGACAAGGTAGATCGGGTCGTCCTCGGGGCGCTGCTCCTCGGACTCGAGCACGGCCGCGCCGCCGAGCGCGACGACGTTGCCTCCGACGGTCAGCAGGCCGCCGGCCTCGCGCTGGCCGTCGACCAGGCGGTCGACGACCTCGGAGCCGGACAGGGACAGCAGGAAGGACTGCTCCTCGAGCACGTCGAGCTGGGCGGTCGACATGACCACTCGGCCCTGGGGGTCGAGGATCGCCAGGAAGTCCTGGTCGTTCGCGAGCGTCTCGCGCAGGCGCTGGAGGCCGAGCTCGCTGCCGCCGTCGACCAGCTGGCGGATGATCTGCGGCAGCTGGGCCAGGGTGCCCGCCCGCTCGATGGCCTGGCGCGGCCAGCTCTCGGCGACGGTCTGCGCCACCTCGCCGGCGGTGTTGGAGAGGTTGCTGACCTCATCCTCGACCAGACTGGTCGAGCCGAGCGTCGACAGGACGACGGCCAGGAGAACCACGACGCCGAGCAGGCTGCCGATGAAGGCGGTCACCAGCTTTGCCAGCAGTCGGGTCGCGCTGGCCTGCCACAACCACAGGCCGAGGAGCAGCGCGCCGACCACTGTGATCCACGCGGCGGCACGCGGATTGGTAGGCACCATGGCGCGGGCCGCGCCCCAGATGAGCAGGCCGCTGCCCAAAGCGATCGTGCCCCGGCCCGTCAGCAGGACCCTAACACCCGCGACCATGGCCGCCAGCGCGCCGGTGACGGCCGCGGTGATCTGCAGGCCCTGCGCGGTCAGGGCAGGAGCGGCGACCGCGGCGCGGGGCCGCCGGCGGGCCGAGGCTGCGGTCTGCTCTCCACCCGCGGGGACCGGGGCCCGCAGCGAGCCCACGCTGACCGCGACGGCCACCAGACCCCCCGCGATCAGCCAGGGGATGACGGTGGCGGCGGTCTGCACCAGTGCGCCGTCCAGCGCGTGACCGACAGCGATGGCGATCCAGCCAGCGGCGAGGAGAAGCTCGGAGAGGGCGCGCGGCCGACCCTCGACCGGTTCGCCGGGGCGGTTCAGGACGACCACGGCCATACCCGCCGACGCGAACACGGCCAGCAGGTTCGCCGCCAGGTGGAGCGGCGTCGCCAGGCCCCCGATCATGCCCGGAGTCTACGGACGCGCAGGGCCGACTGCGGCGGCTGAGCCGACCTCCTGCGAGCTATTTCTAGCGGTCTAGACCGCTATCACTAGCCCTCGACTAGCCCCGCTGGAAGAGGCGGCGAGCGCCGCCGTCGGAGCTGTCGGGCTCGTAGCCGGCGGCGGTGGCGACGAGCGGGCGCGGCGCCGGCTCGGGCTTGTCCTCGATCGGTGCGACCGGCGGCACGGGCTCGTCGAGCTCGGCCTCGGGCCGGATCTCCACCTTGTAGTACGCGCGGAACTCGATCGGGACCTCACGCAGGCGGAAGACCCGCACGTCCGAGGCCTCCTCGCTGTTGCGAAGGCGCTCGACGAAGGCCAGTGCGGCGTCGAGGCTCTCGGCGTAGTGGTGGCCGTCCCGCCCCTCGGCGGTGGTGAACCGGACAAGATGCTCCACGGCGCTGCCTCCCCGGGCGTGCTCGGCGGCACCGCTGCGGCGCCGCTTCCTGCGCAGGATGATCGGCAGGAGGTGGGTGGCACTTGAGACCCGCCGCGACGGGTTAGGCGATCAGCCGCCGAAGAGGTGCTTCAGCTGCTCGAAGCTCTCGATCGTCATCCCGGCGCCCTTGACGACCGTCTCCAGGGGCGTGTCGATGATGTTGACCCTCATCTGGGTCTCCTGGGCGATGCGCGCGTCCAGGCCGCGCAGCAGCGCGCCGCCGCCGACCAGGTGCATGCCGGTGCCCAGGACGTCCTGGGTGAGCTCGGGCGGGCAGTCGGTGAGGGTCTCGAGCACCGCGCTGACGATGGCGGTGACCTCGTGCTCGATCGCCTCGCGGACCTCCTCAGCGCTGACCAGGACCTCCTTGGGCAGCCCGCTGGCGAGCTCGCGCCCGCGGATCTCGGCCTTGGGCTCCTCGAGCTGCGGGTAGGCCGAGCCGATCGCAATCTTGAGCTCCTCCGCGGTGCGCTCCCCGATGGCGACCGAGAACTCGCGCCGGATGTAGTTCTGGATGGCGGCGTCGATGTCGAACCCGCCGACGCGGACGGCCTTTATGGTCACCATCCCGCCGAGGGAGATGACCGCGACCTCTGTCGTGCCCCCGCCGACGTCGATGACCATGTTCCCGAGCGGCTCGTGGATCGGCAGGCCGGCGCCGATTGCGGCGGCCAGCGGTTGCTCCATCAGGTAGGCGGCGGAGGCTCCGGCCTGGAGAGCCGCCTCGACGACGGCGCGCCGCTCCACCTCGGTGATGGCGCTCGGCACGCAGATGAGCACCCGCGGGCGGTTGAAGCGGGACACGCCGACGCGCTGGAGCAGCAGCGCGATCAGGCGCGAGGTGGTCTCGAAGTCGGTGATCGCCCCGCCGCGGAGGGGGCGGTCGGCGATGATGTGGCCGGGCGTCCGCCCGATCATCGCGTAGGCCTCGGTGCCGAGCGCCAGCACGTCGCCGTTGCGCTGGTTGACGGCGATCACGGTGGGCTCCCGCAGGATGATGCCCCGGCCTCGCCCCCAGACGAGCGTGTTCGCCGTCCCGAGATCGATCGCGAGGTCGCGCCGCACGGCCCTCGCCTAGTGCCGGGTCGGCTGGCGGGGTGCGGGCCGGCGGCGGGCCGGAGCGACCCGCGCGCGCTGAGGCACCCGGTCCGGGGACAGCGCCGAGAGGGCGCGGGAGAAGGCCTCCACGGAGTCCTTGGAGGCGGCGCGTGGGCGAGCGGTCGCCATGCTCACCGCCACCCACACAGCGGCGGCGATGACGCACAGGACGAGGATCATCGACATCAGGCGAGGAGTTCCCGTCGTAGGGGGTCGGTCGCAGCGCTGATGGGCAGCGCGTCTAATCGAGACTAGGCCGGTCGCCGAGGAGGCCGCAACGACGACCCTGACCGGTTGGCCGGTGCGTCAGCCGCTCCCCGGCCAGTGCGTCCCGCCGTCGGCCCAGTGCTCCTGCTTCCAGATGGGCACGGTCGCCTTGAGCGTGTCGATGCCGTGCCGCGCCGCCTCGAACGCCTGGTCGCGGTGACCGGCCGAGACGGCGACGACGACGGCCGGCTCCCCGATCTCGAGGGTGCCGACCCGATGCTCCATCCAGACGGCCCGCACCTGCGGCCAACGACGGGCGACCTCGGCGGCGAGCTCGGCGAGGGCAGGCTCCGCCCGCTCTGCGTAGGCCTCGTAGTGCAGTCGGTCCACCGCGCGGCCCTCGGTCTGGTTGCGAACCGTGCCGGTGAACACGCACAAGGCACCGGCGGCGGGGTCGGCCACATACTCGTGTGCGGCGACGACCGAGAGCGGTTCAGACGTCAGCGCCGTGTGCAGTCTGGTCATGGGTTCCCTACCTTTACCCCATGGGGTCAATCCCGTCGACAAGCTGCCCCCGGCCGCGACCGAGCGAGCGGGGCACCGAGGAAGAGGGACCTAGATGACCACCAAGATGGTCGGGCGCGTCGAGCTCGACGAGCTCGACCAGACGCTGCTGAACCTGATCCAGACCGAGTTCCCGCTGGTGCCGCGCCCCTTCGCCGCTCTTGGGGAGCGCATCGGGGAGAGCGAGGAGCGGGTGATGCAGCGCTACACCCGCCTCAAGGAGGCGCGGATCATCCGCCAGGTGTCGGCGATCTTCGACACCCGCAAGCTCGGCTACTCCTCATCTCTTGTGGCGACGGCCGCTCCACCGGACCGCGTGGACGAGGCGGCCCGCGTCATCAGCCAGCACCCGGGCGTCAGCCACAACTACCGTCGCAACCACGAGTTCAACATCTGGTGGACGATCGCCGTGCCGCCGACGGAGTCCCTTCAGGCGCACGTCAACGCGCTGCACCGGCTGAGCGGGGGCCTCTCCACGCGTGTGCTGCCCACGCTGAAGCTCTACAAGATCGGCGTGGACCTGGACGTTACAGACAAGCGCTCGATGGCCGCCCGGACCAAGATCCCGGTCTACCGCGAGACACCGCGCACCGCGGCCGACCTCACGCCCGAGGAGGTCGCCTACGTGCGCGAGCTCCAGGAGGACCTGACCGTCGAGCCGACCCCGTTCGCCTCGATGGCCGAGCGGCTGGGGACCAGCGAGGACGCCCTGGTCAAGGCCGCCAAGGCGCTGATCGATGAGGGTCTCATGCGTCGCTACGCGGCGGTGCTGAACCACCGCCGGGCCGGCTTCGGCGCCAACGCCATGAGCGTGTGGGCCGTGCCGGAGGACCGGGTCGACGACTACGGCTACGAGCTGGCCGGCTACGCCGCGGTCAGCCACTGCTACCGCCGGCCGACCTACCCGGACTGGCCGTACGCGCTGTTCGGCATGATCCACGCCACCTCGAAGGAGCGCATCGAGGAGGCCGTCGCCGACATCCGGGAGCGCACCGGGCTCGAGGACTACCAGCTGCTGTACTCCACAAAGGAGTACAAGAAGGTACGGGTCCGCTACTTCGACCCCGCCTACGAGGACTGGGCGCGGGAGCACCTCATCCCCGAGGACCACGAAGGCTGACATGACCCGCCCGACCGGGAGGAGCGCCGCATGAGCTCGGGTTCGCTTCCGCCGCCGCCCCCGCCGCCCGACGACTCCTCCGACGGGGGGCTGCCGCCTCCTCCCCCGCCGCCCGACACGGGTCAGGGGTGGGGCTGGGGCGATCCCAGCGGCCCGAAGACCGGTCAGGGCTGGGGCAGCCCGGGTGGCGACCAGACCCAGCAGGGCTGGGGCACGCCGGGAAGCGGGCAGACCGGCCAGGGCTGGGGCGCCACCGGCACGGGCCAGCAGACCGGCCAAGGCTGGGGCGCCACCGGCACGGGCCAGCAGACCGGCCAGGGCTGGGGCGGCACCGGCGGACAGACCGGCTGGGGCACGCCCGGAAGCGGGCAGACCGGCCAGGGCTGGGGCGCGCCCGGGACCGGCTGGGGCGGGCAGCCCGGCTACGGCGGGCCCGGCTACGGCGGCTACGGCCAGCGCCGCAGCAACGGCCTGGCGCTGGCCTCGATGATCTGCGGCCTGGTCGCGCTCGGCTGCATCCTGACGTTCTTCCTGTTCATCACGATCCCGCTCGGGTTCATGCTCGGCATCGCGGCGATCGTCACCGGGATTCTGGGGTTGCGCGCCGCCCGAGAGCCGGGCGTCGGCGGGCGCGGACAGGCGATCACCGGTCTGTGCACCGGCATCGCGGCACTGGCCCTGCTCGTCATCGGCGGCATCGGCCTGATCGCCGTATGGGAGTCGACCGGGTTCGAGAGCAACCCCCTGTTCGAGCCTGAGGAGTTCCTGAGCGAGCTCGAGGACCGCGGCGTGGACATCGACGAGGATGGCAGCTTCGACCTGGAGGACCTCGAGCGCGAGCTCGAGCGGGGTCGCTGAAGGACTAGCCCTACCCGCTCAGGCGCAGCCCGTCCGAGCGGCTGTCAACCGCGGCGCCGACGCAGCAGGGCCCGTCCGATCAGCAGGCTGAGGACGGCCGCCACAGCCGTGGCGATCACCGCCAGCTCGCTGGTGTGGACGTGCACCCGCCCGAGGCGGAGCTCGCCGTGATGCTCCGCGGCGAACTCGCGCAGCGTCTCGCGGTTGGAGCGCGTCGGCGTCCAGCCCGCGGCCTTCAGCCGCGCCGATGACAGGACCAGCGGGTGCATCAGGTGGTGCAGCTCACCCGGCGGCATCGTCGCCAGCTGGCGAGACCACAGGCTGCGGGTGAGCGTGAAGGCGACCGTCTCCGGAACGGCGGTGCGACGCCGTCCCAGCACGGTGGACACCTCCTCAGAGGTCAGCCAGCCGTCAGCGGCGACGTTGTAAGCACCGGACAGGTCCCCGGTCACGGCCAGGTGCAGAGCCGAGGCCAGGTCGTCGAGGTGCACGAACTGCAGCGGCGGCTCCTGCTCCGCGATGGTCAGCAGGCGTGGGCCGAGCAGGTGACGCGACATGACCGAGTCCACGCCGGGGCCGAGGACGGTCGCGGGGCGCAGGACCACCACCGTGGTGCTGGGATGCGCCTCGGCGAACTCCGACACCAGCTCCTCCACCAGCAGCTGGTGGTAGGCGGTGGTCCAGTCGGGGTTGGCGCGCAGGCGCTCCTCCTCGACCAAGGGGACGGGGTTGTCGGGGTGGGCGCCGTAGACGCCGGCCCCCGACAGCTGCACGTAGCGGCTTGCACCGACCTTGGCGGTGGCGTCCAGGACGTTCCGCGTACCGCCGATGTTGCGGGCGAAGCGGGTGTCGTCGTCGCTGTCCGGCGACTCGTCGAGGCCGAGGTGCACGACCACGTCAGCGCCCTCTAAGGCGACCGCGAGCAGGCGGTCCCGCACGTCGGCCTGGCGCACCTCCAGCTTGGCGACCGGCATCTGCGGCTCGTCCACGTCCACCCCGAGGATGCGGGTGATGGACGGATCCGCGTCCAGGCGCTCCAGCAGAGCCTGGCCTGCGGGGGTGGCGGCGCCGATGACCGCGACGGTGGTCATGGGGGAGCTCTCCTCGATCTCGGGCCCCGCGGTGCGGGCCACCTACAGGTCTAGCATGGAACCTCCGACGTGGAGGAGTGCGGACAATGAGCCAGGCTTTCGGCGGCTTCGGCGGCTTCGACCCCAGTGTCTTCCAGAACGTGCCGCTGTTCCGCGAGCTCGCCAAGGTGATGGCCTGGCGCGGCGGACCCGTCAACTGGGACCTCGCGCTCCAGACCGCCGAGGCGATCGCCCAGGCCGAGGATCAAGCCCCCGTATCCGAGCGCGAGAGCGCCGAGTTCCAGGCAGCGGTGGGCACGGCGGAGCTGTGGCTGGACCAGGTGACGGCGCTGCCCGCGGTGGAGGGGCCCGCTCGGCACCTGTCGCGTCTCGAGTGGACCCGGATGGCGACGACGCCGACGGGGCTGGGTGTCTACGTCGAGCCCATCGCCGGCGGCATGGCCGACGCAATGGGCTCCCAGCTGCCCGAGGAGCTCAGCGGCATGCTGGGCGGGCTCGAGGGCGGCGCCGGCCCCGACAACCCCATCGCGCAGGCCATGCGCTCCATGGGTGCGATGATGTTCGGCATGCAGACCGGCACGATCGCCGGTCATCTCGCGGGTCAGCTGCTGGGCACCTACGACCTCGGCGTGCCCGTCATCGACCCGCGCCTCATCGGCCCCGTCGGCGACACGGCCGCCACCTTCGCCAAGGACTACGACGTCGACCCGACGGAGCTGCGCCACTGGCTGGCGCTGTCCGAGGCCGCACACCGCCGCATGTACGCGGGCGTGCCGTGGCTGCGGACCGAGGTGGCAGCGCTGATCCGCCGCTTCGCCGAGGAGGCGGACCTCGACGCGGGCTCGCTGCTGGATCAGCTCGGCGGGCTCGGCATGGATCCGCAGGATCCGACCTCGCTTCAGCGCGCGCTGGAGGAGCCCGGCGCCTTCGAGATCGAGCCCTCAGCCGGTCAGCGCGAGGTCCTGCGCCGGCTCCAGGCGCTGGTCTCGTTCACCGAGGCGTGGGTCGACACTGTGGTGCGCGCAGCCGCGGGCGACAAGCTGCCGGCCCTGGCCCGCATCGAGGAGGCCATCCGCCGGCGCCGCGCAGAGCAGGGCCCCGGCGAGCGCTTCCTCACCCAGCTCGTCGGGCTTGATCTCACGCCGGCCGACGTGCGCCTGGCCCAGGAGTTCTGCAAGGCCGTGCTGGCGGCCCGCGGTCAGGAGGGCCTCGACCGGGTCTGGCGCGACGCCGGCCACCTGCCCAGCCTCGACGAGCTGCGCGAGCCCAGCCGCTGGCTGGTCCGGATGGCCGCCGCGGAGCTCGAGGCGGGGCTCGACTAGGGGATGTCCTCCTCCCCCATCACGGGGAGTGCGAGCAGCGCACAGCCCTTTCCGCAGCGGCCGCGAAGTTCTTCTTTCCACAGGCGGATCTTCCCATCTCTGCAGGTCAGGAGCCCGTCCGGCGCCGAAGTTCTTCCGTACGCCAACCGCCCTCCACAGCGGCCTGTGGATTGGGAGGTGCGCCACTGAGGGCTTGTGCCCATGTTCTCCACAGACTGTGAACATGCCTGTGGATGCCGCGGTTGACGACCGTCAGCGCTCTTCGTACGGTCACCACGCACTCGGCCTCCGGCGGCCGGGCCCCGTCTTCCAAGGGGAAGGGAAGACGGTGCTCTGTCCGCCGGGGGTCGTTTGCGTCTCCGGCGCCTGCCGGCCAGGCGTTTCCGCGGAAACGCCGCTGCCGGGTAGCCTTCGGCCCCCGCCTAGGCCGCAGCCAGGAGGATCGATGTCTTCGCCAGAGCTTCGCGCCCTGATCGAGGCCGCCACGCAGGGCTCCCCGGACGACGTCGCCGGCCTTCCGCTGCCGCAGACCATGCGCGCGGCCGTGGTCCGCGCCGAGGACGTCGACATGTTCGAGGGCCTGCCGACGGCCGAGAAGGACCCGCGGCGCTCGCTGCGGATCGAGGAGGTCGACATCCCGCCGCTGGGACCCAACGAGGTCCTGGTCGCGCCGATGGCCGCCGCGCTCAACTTCAACACTGTGTGGACCTCGATCTTCGAGCCGCTGCCCACGTTCGTCTTCCTGAAGCGCCTCGGCCAGGAGTCCGAGCTCGGCGCCCGCCACGACCTCCCGTATCACATCGTCGGGTCCGATGCCGCCGGAGTGGTGCTGCGGACCGGCATCGGCGTGACCCGCTGGAAGCCCGGCGACCGCGTGACGATCCACTGCAACTCGGTGGATCTGGAGGGCCCGGACGGCCACGACGACTCGATGATCGACGACCGTCAGCGGATCTGGGGCTTCGAGACCAACTTCGGCGCCATGGCCGAGCTGACCCTGGTCAAGGCCAACCAGCTCATGCCGATGCCGACCCACCTGACGTGGGAGGAGGCGGCGTCGCTGTCGCTGACGCTTGCGACGGCCTACCGGATGCTCGTGTCGCACAACGCAGGCGCCATGCGACAGGGCGACATCGTGCTGATCTGGGGCGCCACCGGCGGGCTCGGCGGGTATGCGACCCAGCTCGTCCTGAACGGCGGCGGCATACCCGTGTGCGTGGTGTCGAGCCCCGAGAAGGTGCAGCTCCTGCACAACCTCGGCGTCGAGAAGGTCATCGACCGCGCGGCCGAGGACTACCGCTTCTGGGACGGCGACCGGCAGAACCCCGACGAGTGGCGGCGCTTCGGGCAGCGGATCCGCGAGCTCACCGGCGGCGAGGATCCCGACATCGTCTTCGAGCACCCCGGCCGTCAGACCTTCGGCGCGAGCGTCTTCGTGGTCCGAAAGGGCGGCAAGGTCGTCACCTGCGCGTCGACCTCGGGCTACATGCACGAGTACGACAACCGCTACCTGTGGATGAACCTCAAGTCCATCATCTCGAGCCACTTCGCCAACTACCGGGAGGCCTGGTTGGCGAACCGGCTGGTGAACCTCGGGATGATCCACCCGATCCTGACCGAGACCTTCCCGCTCGAGCAGGTCGGCGAGGCCGCCTGGCGGATGCACACCAACGCGCACACCGGCAAGCTCGGCCTGCTGGTGAACGCCCCCGAGGAGGGCCTGGGCGTCGTCGACCCCGCGAAGCGCGAGCGCTTTGCGGCCGAGATCGCCGCCTGGCGCGGTCTGTCCTAGCCATCCCAACGGCCGGATTCGGATTCATCAACTTTGAGGATGCCCGCATGGGCAAGGGCGAGCATCCTGGCGGAGCGGGTTTGGGGGCGGAGGTCGGGCCGGTCATCGGGGGGCGGTGACCGGCCCGCACCACCCCCACCGAGCCGGACACGGGTTGGAGGCCGCCACCGCCGCGCTACCTGGGCGGTGGCCGACCGGCGGGAGCCACCCCGTGCCGGCTCGCTACAGGGCCAGGATGCTCGGGGGGTCGACCAGGCGGCGGAGGCGCCAGCCGGCCTGGATGGTCTGGCACATGGCGTGGGTGGCGCCCTCCGGCAGATCAGCGAGCGAGCCGGACTCAAGCTTCTCCTCGACCAGCTCGGCCATGTCGGCGGCCAGCTTCTCGAGCGCCTCGGCCGCCATCCTGACCTCGATGCCCTGCGGCGAGTGCGGGTCGATCTGCGGTCGGTCCGCGGTCAGCGACGCCAGAGCCGCGTGAAGGCGCTCCTGGGGCTCGGGGAACAGCCGGTCCTCGAGGTCGCCGGCAGCCTCGATCACGCGGCGGGCGGCGACCACGTGCACGGCCAGAGGGTCCTCGCCGTCGTCCACCAGCCGGCTGGCGGCCACCGCCTCGGCCAGGGCCACCGGGCGGGGGTGGCCGTCGGGCGCGAACGCCATCCACTGCCCGCCGCGGACCGGATCGGACTCATCGACCCAGACGAAGCGGTGCACCTCGCGGTCGGCCTGGTTGCTCAGCTCCTCGAACATGGCCCAGGAGCCTAACGCGGTCACCGGCCCGAGATGCACGACTCCGGCTGAGGCTCGGCGGTGACCGGGTCGAGCACGACCGCGCCGCCGGAGGAGCTGACGGTCGCGGTCCAGCGCGGCGGCTCGGTCCAGCGCTCCCCGTCCCATGACGCCGGCGCGCCGGTCCCGTACACCACCGAGGTCACCTCGCCGTCGGCGCCGCACGCCTCAAGCGGTTCCTGTGCGGCCTCGGCCAGGGCGAGCGGACCCTGGGCCAGCTCTGGGAACGGCGGGATCTCGGCCACGGCGTGGGCGGGGACGGCCTCGATTCCCAGGGTCGCCAGGGTCGGGCGCTGCTGGCCGGGGCCCTCTCCGGCCGTGACGACCAGGAAGCGGTCGGCGTCCGGCGCCAGGTACATCGTCGACGCCGACGTCCAGGTCCCATCGCTCAGCTCGGCGACGATCTCCACCGCGACCGGCTCCGCCTGCCACTCCTGGGCGGTCGTCAGCTGCCCGGCCAGAAGTCCGACCACGTCGTCGCCCAGCGCGGTGGGCGGCGGAGTGGTCGACGACGCCGACCCGGTCGGGTCGGGGGTGGCCTCGTCATCAACCGGCTGACAGGCGGTCAGCAGCGCGAGGGCGGCCGCGGCAAGGGTCACGCGCAGGGAGCTCATGAACCCTCCATTCCAGCATCGCCCTGCGACCGCGGCTCCGTCGGCTCGGCGGGCAGCAGCAGGCAGACCAGCCCTCCCGGCGCGTCGTGCTCGATCCGCAGCCGCCCACCCTCCGCCTCGACGAGCGAGCGCGCCATCGGAAGACCGCGGCCACGGACACCGGCGCGATCGGCCGGCCCGCGCTCGGTGAGCACGTCGGCGGGGATGCCGGGACCCTCGTCGCCCACGCACAGGCGCACACCGCCGGCGATGGGCTGGATCGAGATCGTGATCGTCCCCCGTCCGTGCTCGAGCGCGTTGTCGAGCAGAACCTGCAGGCTCTGCCCGATCGCGGCGGGGCGGGCCCGCACCGGCGGCACCGGCACGGCCTGCACGACGATCCGACGGTCCTGCGCGTTGGCCAGGGCGCGCCACGCTCCGATCCGGTCCTCGACCAGCGCCTCCAGATCGACGGCCTCCCGCGCCGTCTCGGGCGCGCCGAGGGCCAGCAGCTCCGAGATGGTGCCGTCCAGGCGGTCCACCTCGGCCAGTGCCTGCGTGACGGCCTCGGGGGCGGCGCCGGTGCTCTCCAGGACCTCGAGCTGCAGGCGCAGCGCCGTCAACGGCGTCCGCAGCTGGTGCGAGGCGTCCGCGCCGAAGGAGCGGCTGCGCGCCACCAGCTCGGCCAGCCGGTCCGCGGTGGTGTCGAGCGCAGCGGCCACGTCGTCGGGCTCGGGCAGGCCCGAGCGCGGCGCCCGGACGCTGAAGTCGCCCTCGCCGAGTGCCCGCGCCGCCTCCGCCAGCGCCTCCATGGGCGCCCCCAACCGGCGCGCCTGCCAGGTCGCGAGCGCCGCCGCGACGCCAAGCGCCACCAGCCCAAGAGCACCGAGCTGCAGCCAGGCGGTCCGCACAGACGAGTTCAGATCCTGATCGGACCGGCTCGCGCGCATCACCTGCTGGATGCCGGGCGCACGCACGGGGACGGTCACGGCCAGTATCCCCGGCGCCCGGGCGCGGCCGACCTCGCCGCGCCGGGCGGCCTCCACGTCCTCGGTCAGCTCGTAGAACAGCTCGTCCGGCGGCGGGGCGCCGGTGTCGATCTGGATCGTCATCGGGCCCGTCTGGTCCACGAGGGTCAGGCGGCTGCCGGTCTGCTCGGCGACCGCGCGCAACAGCAGGGTGACGCCCTGGATGGACTGCTGCTCCTGGAGCACCAGGACCTGGGCCTGCTCGGCCTCGCGCTGCAGCGAGTCCAGCGCCTGCTGGATCAGGATGCTGCGCACGGCGATCGCCAGGGGGATGCCCAGCAGCAGCACGACGGCGATCACGGCGGCCAGGGTGGTCACCAGAAGCCGCCGCCTCACGCGGGCGCCTCCGGCTCGAAGCGGAAGCCCACGCCGCGCAGGGTGGTCAGGTAGCGCGGCGAGGAGGCGTCGTCGCCGAGCTTGCGCCGCAGCCAGGACACGTGCATGTCGACCGTCTTGGTCGAGCCGAGCCAGGTCGTGTCCCAGACCTCCCGCATGATGCGCTCACGCGACACGGCGCGGCCGGCCTCGGACACCAGCAGCGCCAGCAGGTCGAACTCCTTGGGCGACAGCTCGAGCTCCTCGTCTCCGCGCCAGGCCCGGCGCGCGGCCGTGTCGATCCGGACGTCCTGGGCGCTGAGCAGCGCCGGCTCGTCCTCCGCCTCCTGCTCGGTGCGTCGCAGCAGCGCACGCAGCCGCGCCAGCAGCTCCGCCAGCCGAAACGGCTTGGTCACGTAGTCGTCGGCGCCGGCGTCCAGCCCGACGACCACGTCGGTCTCCGACGTGCGCGCGGTGAGCATCAGCACGGGCACGCCAGGGGCGATGTCACGTAGGCGCCGGCAGACCTCCACCCCGTCGATGTCCGGCAGCCCGAGGTCGAGCACGACCGCGCGCACTCCCTCGGCGGCGCGGGCCAGGGCCTCGCGTCCCGTCGCCACCCGGACGACCTCGTGACCGGCCCCCGTGAGCGCGGCCGCAAGGGGTCGGGCGATGCCGTCGTCATCCTCGACCAGGAGCAGAGGGCCGGCGGCATCCATGCCCACCATCTTTACCTGAACTTGACGCAGGCCCGAAGCGGCGTTTGCCGTCGCGTCACTAGCGTTTCCTCGACAGACGGGTGCAGCAACGAGAAGGGAGCGCCGCCGTGACTGATGTGCAGCACGAAGACCGGCCGACCGGGTACCGGCCTCCGCTGACCTGGGGCGGCCAGCAGGAGCCCGATCTCACCTGGCCCGAGCCGCCGCCGCCCGCCGGCGCCGCGGCTCCGACGGCCTCGGGGATGACGTCCGACCAGCCAGGACAGTACGGCCCCGCCGCACCCGGCGGCCCCGTCGGTCCCGCCCAGCCCCCCGCAGGCGGTCGCGGTGGCGGCTGGCGCAACGCGGCCATCTCCGCGCTGGTCGCGGCGGTCGTGTCGGCCGGAGTCGCGGTGCCGATCACGCTCGCCGTCTCCGACGACGACGGGGATGTGGCGGTCGACTCCGCCATCGACGGCGAAGAGACGCCTGACTCGGACGCACGGCCCACCTCCAGCCGCAGCAGCGGCGAGTCGATGTCCGTCGCCGAGGTCGCCGAGCTGGTGGCACCGTCGGTCGCCCGCGTCGATGTCCGCGGCCTGCAGGGCGAGGGCACCGGCTCGGCGGTCGTGTACCGCTCGGACGGCTACCTGCTGACCAACGCCCACGTCGTCAGCGGCGCCATGGATGTCAGCGTCACTCTGCCGGATGGCAACACCCTCGACGCCGAGATCCTGGGCGGCGACACCCGCCTCGACCTGGCGGTCCTGAAGGTCGACGTCGATGAGGTCCCGGGCGGCGAGCTGCCTGCCGCCAAGATCGCGACCGAGCCTCCGCGGGTCGGCGAGACCGCGATCGCGATCGGCTCGCCGTTCGACCTCGACGGCTCCGTGACCGCGGGGATCGTCAGCGGACTGGGGCGCAGCATCGAGGGCACCGAGCTCACCGACCTGATCCAGACCGACGCGCCCATCAACCCGGGCAACTCCGGTGGCGCTCTGGTCAACGACCGCGCCGAGGTGATCGGCATCAACACCGCGATCCTGCCGGGCTCGCCGACGTCACGCGGCAACATCGGCATCGGCTTCGCGATCCCCATCACCACCGCCACGCACCTCGCGGACCAGCTGATCGACGAGGGCTTCATCCGCTACGCCCAGCTCGGCGTGGCCGGCCAGGACGTCGACCCGCGCATCGCCGAGCTCTACGGGCTGCCGGTCTCGGAGGGCGCGCTCATCGTCGAGGTCGTGCCCGACAGCGCCGCCGACCGGGCCGGGCTGGAGCGCGGCGACATCGTGACCTCGTTCGACGGCGAGGAGATCACCTCGATGGCCGAGCTCGCCGCCGCGATCCGACGCCGCTCGCCGGGCGAGGAGGTGACCCTGACGGTCTTCTCGGACGGCGAGGAGCGCGAGATCGCCGTGGTGCTCGGCTCGGCCGAGCCAGAGGACGGCCTCGGCGCCCAGGGCGGCCTAGGACAGGACGACTGACGACTTCCGGAGCGGAGACGACCGCAGGTCCGGGCCCGGCGTTCCGCATGCGCCGGGCCCGTTCCGCTCCTCAGAGGCCGGCGTCGGCTCGACTCCCGCCCAGCGCAGTCCGGCCCGCAGCAGCCGCCGCAGCTCGGCGTCGCTGGTGCCGCCGTCCGCTGCCGCCGCCTCGTCCCAGGCGACGATCAGCCGGTTCAGGTCGCGGCTGGACATCTCGGGGATGAGCTCGAGGACGCGCAGGTCGAGGGTCTGGTCCGCCGGTGCGGACTCGCTGCCGGCGTAGGTCGCGACCACGTTGGCCACGAGGCAGCCGCCGGAGCCGTCGGACCACACCCCGGCGACCAGCGGCAGGTCCTCTCGCTCCGCCACCAGCACCAGCGCCTGCTGCACTGACCTGGGCAGCTGGAGGATGGCGCGGCCCAGCCGCTCGGGGGCGCTCATCACCGTGTAGGGACGGACTCTCCTCATCACCGGCGCTCCTCCTCGGTGCCGGGCGACGGCGCCGCGCACCGCCACCAGACTGCGCCTCCGCGGCGACGGCGTCCACCCGCCCGCCCGCTATCCTCGGCGCATGACCTCTGGACATTCCCCGGCGGCCTCCGAGCCATCCAACGAGCCCGCAGCCCAGCCCCAGCCCGTGCTTCGTCCCGTCGAGGACGAAGAGGCCAAGCTGGCGGTGCGGGTGACCGCGGACCGGATCCTGTGCGCCCACCCCGACCAGGGGGATCGGCGCACCCGCGCGGGCATCCTCATCCCGGCGACCGCCAAGTCCGCCGACCGCCTGGGCGTGTGGGCCGCCGTAACCGAGGTGGGCCCGCTGGTCCGGTCGGTCGAGCCGGGCGACCGCGTGCTGTTCCTGCCCGAGTCCGCGATCGAGGTCGACGTCCGCGGCGAGCTGTACCTGATCGTGCGCGAGCGCGACGTCCACGCCGTCGCCTCGGGTGAGCGGCCGGCCGGCAAGACGGGCCTCTACCTCTAGGCGCCCTCCGGAGGGTGCAGCAGCCGCCCCTCCATCCCCCCTGCGACCACCAGCTCCGTCCCGGTGACGTGCCCGGCCGCCGTGGGCGAGGCCAGCCACAGGATCGCTGCGGCGATGTCCTCGGTCGTGGCGACCTTGCGCAGGGCCATGGTGGCCGTCACGCGCTCCACGGCCGCGTGGTCGAGATCACGCGCCGTCATCGGTGACGTGGTCCAGCCGGGTGCGACCGCGTTCACCCGCACCCCGGGGCCGAGGCGCGCCGCCTCGTTCTTCAGGCTGAGCAGCAGCCCCCGCCCGATCGCCGCCTTCGCCGCGGCGTAGTCGGCGTGGCCGGCCTCGCCGAAGCGCCCGGCCGTGGAGGACACCAGCACCAGCGCCCCGCTGGACGTCGTCCGGACGTGGCGCAGGAAAGCGCGACAGGTGAGGAAGGTCGCCGTGAGGTTCGCCTCGATCGTCGCCCGCCAGCGCTCCAGGTCGAGGTCGACGACGTCGACGTCCTCCCGCGGCCACACCCCGGCGTTGGCGACCACGACGTCGAGCCGTCCCAGCGCCTCCAGGGCTGCGGGGATGAGGGCGTCCACCTGCTCCTGCGAGCGCAGATCGGCGCCGAGCGCGACCCCGCCGATCTCCGCCGCCAGCGCCTGGGCCGCCGCCGCGTTGCGGTGGTAGTGCGCGGCGACACGAGCCCCCTCGGCGGCGAAGGCACGTGCGGTGGCGCCGCCGATCCCGCCCGACGCGCCGGTGACCAGCACGCCCAGCCCGTCCAGTCCCAGGTCCACGGTCGCTCCCTTCGGCTAAGGTCGGGACGTCATGTAACCGCCGCCCGCTCCCGTCGGGCGGCAGCCGTCGGGGAGGTCGAGGTGCGCATCACCATCACCTACTGCGCGGCGTGAGGCTACGCCGACCGCGCCACCGGTCTGGTGGCGGAGCTGCTCGCAGAGCACCAGCACGACATCGACGAGATCCGCATCATCCCGAGCCGCGGAGGGGTCTTCGAGGTCGAGGTGGACGGCACGCCGCTGTACAGCAAGAAGGCGACCGGCAGGCATGCGGAGCCGGGCGAGGTTCTGCGCCTGCTGTCCGAGCACCTCGCCTGAGGCTGCGATGACGGCGGTGCTGTCCGCCGCGGCGCGGCGTGCGCCGGTGCCGGGGCTGGCATACGAGCGGCGCTGGTGGGCCGAGGGCGCCGTCGTCGCCGGCGTCGACGAGGTCGGCCGCGGCGCGCTGGCCGGGCCGGTCACCTATTGCGCGGTGATCCTCCCGCGCAGCCGCCGGCTCTACAAGCTGCGCGACTCCAAGGTGCTGGAGCCGCAGACCCGCGCCGAGCTGGCTGCGCGAATCCGAGACCTCGCCATCGGGATCGGGATCGGCGAGGCCTGGAACGACGAGATCGATCGCGTCGGGATGACCGTCGCCATCCAGCGGGCCGCCCGACGGGCCATCGATGCCCTCCCGCTGCGGCCGGATGTGGTCCTGATCGACGGCAAGTGGGACTTCCTGCGCGCCGCGGGGACCACCAACCAGCTGCTGGTCGGCGGAGACGGGCGCTCGGCGTCGATCGCGGCCGCGTCGATCGTGGCGAAGGTGCACCGCGACTCGCTCATGACCGACCTCTGCCCCGGCTACCCCGCCTACGGCTTCTCGAGCAACAAGGGCTACTCGGCACCCGAACACCTGCGCGCGCTGCGGACGTGGGGGCCGTGCGAGCTGCACCGGCGCACCTGGGCGCCGGTGCGCAAGGCCGAGGAGCCCACCCTGCCCCTCGACTGGGACCTCGCCACCCTCACCGGCGTCGAGGACTGAGACCGTCGTCCACCCGCACTAGTGACCCCGTCCGGGGACTACCACCCAGTCGGACTATGGCCGCGGAGGACCGCCGCCCAGCATGCTGCCCGGGCCTGATCTTCCAAGCCCCCCGGGCCCGGCTGCCTGCTCAAGCGGGCGGCCGGGCCTCAGCTTTGCGTGGGTACGCTGGGGCCCGATGAGCGACTCCCCCCGCCCCCTCGGCTCCGCCCGCCCTCTGATGCTGCACGACACGCGCCTGGGCGCCGCCAGAGAGCTGATCGCCGGCCGCACCGTGCGCATGTACGTGTGCGGCATCACGCCGTATGACTCGACCCACCTCGGGCATGCGTTCACCTACGTCACGTTCGACGTGCTGGCGCGCTACCTCGAGCACCTGGGCCACCGCGTCCTGTCGGTCCGCAACATCACCGACGTGGACGACGACATCCTGCGCAAGGCGCGCGAGGTCGGCGAGGACTACCTGGAGCTCGGGGCCCGCGAGGTCGCGCGCTTCAACCGCGACCTGCGCAACCTCGGCTGCCTGGAGCCCACCGCGACGCCCCGGGCCACCGAGGCGGTTCCCGCGATCGTGACCGCCGTCGAAGGACTGCTGCGCCGCGGCAACGCGTACGCCCTGCCGGATGGCCGGGTGTACTTCGACGTGACGACGGCGCAGCACTTCGGTGACATGGCACGCCTGTCGCCCGATGAGATGCTCGAGCAGTTCGCCGAGAAGGGCGGCGACCCGGAGGCGCCGGGCAAGCGCAACCCACTCGACTTCCTGCTCTGGCAGCCGAGCGCCCCGGACGAGCCCGCATGGGACAGCCCCTGGGGTGCCGGGCGACCGGGCTGGCACATCGAGTGCTCCGTGATGGCGTCTGAGGAGCTCGGCTCGGTCATCGACATCCACGGCGGCGGCAACGACCTCGTCTTCCCGCACCACGAGGCCGAGATCGCGCAGGCCGAGCACCTGACCGGCCAGGCTCCGTTCGCGCGCTTCTGGATGCACGTCGGCATGGTCGCCATGGACGGCGTCAAGATGTCGAAGTCGCTCGGCAACCTGGTGTTCGTGTCGGATCTGCTCGAGTGCGTCGAGGGCGGCGCCCTGCGCCGCTACCTGATGTCAAAGCACTACCGCACGAGCTGGTCCTACGACCCGGACGGGCTGGAGGATGCTGCGGCGGCCTACAAGCGCTGGCGCGAGGCCGCCGGCAACCCCGGCCGCGATCTGCACCTGGAGGCCGAGCTGCACGCCGCGCTCTGCGACGACCTCGACACCCCGCGGGCGCTGGCGGTGCTGGATGAGCTGGCCGAGCGCGGCGCCGGCGAGTCGCTGCGATCCCTGACGGGGATTCTGGGCTTCAACCTCGGCGACTGATTCCACCGTTTGCTGCAGGCCCGCCGAGATTTTTTCTTGTTCGGGGTGTGTAGACGCTTCCGGCGAGGGTAGACAGGTGCCCAATCCGAATAGACGCCAGGCGGTCCCGCCCGCAACCCGCCGATGTGTCGTCTGAGGCCCCCGCCCGACCACGGGGGCCTCACCCTTTCCGGAACCGATTTCGCGCTAGAGCGGGGCGAGGTCAGCGGTCCGAAGAGCCCGTCAGCTCGGCGATCTCGCTCACGTCCAGGATCCGCCCCACGGTCGGGTCGAAGCGGAACCCGCCGGTGACCTCGACCAGGCTGCCGACGAAGGGCTCTGCGACGTCTATCGGCTCGAGCTGCACGCGGTTGTTGCGCACGTCCTCGATGACGATGTGTCGCTGCAGAGC
>CAZVUW010000006.1:52965-60448 GCA_964629825.1 uncultured Actinomycetota bacterium | reverse complement strand
CCTTCAACTTCGACTCCAAAGGACGACGTGATGCCATTTCACCACCTCCCATCGAGGTGGGGCGAGGCCCCACGAGCCGAGGTTAGCCGACGCTGGGCCCACCGCCCGACGCCGGCTCAGCACGGCCGCAGCTCCGGTCCTCCGGCGGGTGAGTGGGCGACCACGGTCCGGGCGAACCGCCCCCGCACCGCCTGCGCGAGACGCTCGCCCTCGACGGGTGAGCGGACCAGCGCCAGCAGCGTGGGACCGCTTCCGGACACGACCGCCCCGAGGGCGCCGGCCTCCAGGAGCGCCTCCAGGTCCTCCCGCAGCGACGGCCGCATGGCGAAAGCGGCCTCCTGGAGATCGTTGTGCAGAGCGGCCCCGAGCGCCTCGGCGTCCTGGGTCCGCAGAGCCGCGAGGACCGCGTCGGGCTCGACCTCGCTGGGCTCGCAGCACTCGTCCCAGGCGCGATAGACGGCGGCGGTCGACAGGGGCTCCCGCGACGTCGCAACGACCCAGTGGTAGGTGCCCCTGCACAGCACCTGGGCGACCGCCGTCCCGCGGCCTGTGGCCAGCGCGGTGCCGCCGACCACGCAGAACGGGACGTCCGTCCCGAGCTCGGCGCCGATCTGGCGCAGCTGGTCACGGCTGAGGCCGCAGCCCCAGAGCTCGTTCAGGGCCAGCAGGGCGCCGGCGGCGTCGGCCGAGCCGCCCGCCATGCCACCTGCCACCGGGATGTCCTTGCGCAGCTCGATGACGGTCTTCGGGCGGGTCGTGTCCTCGGAGGCGGTTCTGCCGAACGCGGTCAGGTCCAGCGCGCCGCTGGCGGCGCCAAGGGCGGCCGCGGCACGCACCGCCAGGTTGCTCGCGTCGTCGGGGATGCCCTCGCCGTGCACGTTCAGCTCGAGCCCCATCCGGCGGCGGGTGGCGGGATGGTGGCCGCGCCCGGGCGGTCCGACCACGCCCACCTGGAGCTCGTCGTGGACGGCGACCGTCTGCAGGACGGTCACTAGCTCGTGATAGCCGTCGGAGCGCCGGCCGCGGACGGCCAGGAACAGGTTGATCTTGGCAGGCACGCGCACGCTGACGCACAGCCCGTCTGGAGAGCGCTGGCGGATCACGGACGGCTCCCCGACAGCGCTCCAGCCAGCCGCACCCAGGCGTCGAGGTCCAGCTCCTCGGCGCGTGCGCCCGCCGGCACCCCCGCCCGCTCCAGCGCCTCCTCGACCTCTGCGGGGGTCAGTCGCGGCGCGTCGCCGCGGCCCCCGCCGGCCGCCAGGGCGTTGCGGAGCCGCTTCCTGCGCTGGGCGAAGCCGGCGTCGACGATCGCGAAGAGGTCCGCGCGCGCCACCGGGTGCACCCATCCCACCGGCTCCAGCCGCACCGTCACCGAGTCGACGTTGGGCACCGGGTAGAACGCGGTGCGACTGACGGGTGCCAGGATCCGAGCCCGTGAAAGGGCGGCGATCTTGACGCTCACGCCGGCGTACAGCGCCGTCCCGGGTCGAGCGGTCCAGCGCTGCCCCACCTCACGCTGAACCATCACGGTCAGCGCAGGGAAGATCCCCACGCCGAGGTAGCGCAGAACGAGCGGGGTGGCGATGTTGTAGGGCAGGTTGGCGACCAGGCCCGCCGGCTGCTCACCTCCCAGCAGCTCGACCGGGTCTGCCGCCAGGGCGTCGGCGTGGACGATCCGCACGTCCGGGTCGTCGCCCAGCACCTCCTCGAGCGCGCGCACCATCCCGGCGTCCACCTCGACGGCCACGACGCGAGCACCGACCTCGCGCAGCGCCAGGGTCAGGCTTCCCAGCCCCGGCCCGATCTCGAGCACCAGGTCCCCGGCGCCCACTCCGGCGTCACGAACGACCTTGCGCACCGTGTTCGGGTCGACGACGAAGTTCTGGCCGTAGGTCTTGTGCGCAGCCAGGCCGTGCTCGGCGAGCAGGCGACGCACGTCGGCGGCACCGAGGAGCGGACGGCTTGTCATGCGCTCCATCCTGCACTCAACCACCCCCGCGGCCCGTACCGGGCGGTGGGCCCTGGCCGGTCGCGAGGCGAGCGCGCTCACCACTCGATGCGCACCCGAACGACTCCGGCACCCAGGGGAGCGATCTGGGAGAAGGCCTCGCGGTTCAGGTCGATGATCCGGCCGCGCACGAACGGACCGCGGTCGTTGATGGTCACCCGAACCGAGGCGCCGGTTGCGAGGTTGGTCACGGTGACCGTCGTACCGCGCGGAAGCGTGCGATGCGCGGCGGTGAGCCCGCCGCCCGGGTTGTCGTACCAGGAGGCCCCGCCCTCCTCGCTGCGCACCGGCGGCGGCGCCTCCTCGGGCGCCGGCTCGGGCGCCTCCGAGGGCGGCGCGGGGGCGGTCATGGTGACCGGCGTCTCTGCGACCGTGGGCTCGGGCGCGGCGGGCTCGGCGGTGCCGACCCGCACCACCTCGTCCACCGGTGCTCGAACGACCTCGTCGGAGACCACCGACCGGGACTCCTCGGCGCCGTCCACCCGCACGACCTGTTCGGTGATCTCACGCAGACCGTCACGGCCCTCGGTCGCGACGCTGCGCTGACCGGCCGGAAGGTCGGGGGCTGCCTGCTCGACCGTCTTGTGCGCGATCGGCTCGGCGCGGGTCTCGGTCGTGACCGCCACGCGCTGGACGGTGATGACCAGGCCGCGCTCCAGCGCTGTCTCCGGCGCGGGGCTGACCCGGTCCTGGGCGCCGACCTCCACGCCCGCACGCTCGAGCAGCTCGGCGACGGTCGTCGCCGGCGTGAGCACGGTACGGGTCCGGCCGTCCGCGGCGAGCGTCACGCGCACGAGCCGCGGGGACCGGGCTGCCATCAGGGCTCGCTCGTGGCTGCCGCGCGCCGCGCGGGCGGGCAGCGCACGCCGGGCCTCGAGCGGCAGGTCCGCGGAGGTGGCGGACGCAGGCTGGGCGGATGCCTCGGCGGGCAGCACGCGCACCGTCATGTCGTCGACGACCTCGGTGTGCGCGGGCGGCTCGACCACGTCGACGGCCGCCAGCGGCAGACCGACGCGCTCGAGCAGCTCGCCCACGGTCCTGGCGTGCGTGCGGGTGGCGATCACCTCGCCATCCACCACCAGGCGCACCTCCCGCTCGGTGGACAGCCAGCCGAACCCCATGCTGCCGAGCAGGGCGACGACGAACACCCCGACGAGCAGCCGGGGATGAATGAAGGCGCGCTGCCGAGAGCGCTGGGCGGGGGGATGCATGACCTCGGACCGTACTAGCAGGGGCGTAAGAGCCCCAAACCTACAGGTCAGGTCGAGGGTTGCTCCACGGGTTGGGGGTCCTTGGGTGCCCTGGCGGGGGGTAGATCGAACAGCCGGCGGGCGTTCTCGCTGGTGATCCGGGCCATCTCCTCGACGGGCAGCCCGTGCAGCTCTGCGAGCTGGGCGACCACCAGGCGCACTCGGGCGGGCTCGTTGGTCTGGCCGCGGTGCGGGTGCGGCGACAGGTAGGGCGAGTCGGTCTCCGCCACCAGCAGCTCCAGGGGCATGGCCGCCGCCACCTGGCGCAGCTCGGGGGCGTTGCGGAAGGTGAGGTTGCCGGCGAAGGAGGTGTACCAGCCCTGTTCGGCACAGCGCTTGGCCAACTCGAGGTCGCCCGAGAAGCAGTGGAAGACCGTCCGCTCGGGTGCGCCCTCGTCCTCCAGGATGCGCAGGACGTCGTCGTGCGCATCCCGATCGTGGATCACCAGGGCGCGGTCGAACTCCTTGGCCAGGCGGATGTGCTCCCGGAAGGACTCCTCCTGGCGCACGCGCGGCGAGTGGTCCCGGAAGTAGTCCAGGCCCGTCTCGCCGATGCCGACGACGCTGGGATGGCGGGCGACGGCGCGCAGCCGCTCGAGGACGTGGTCGGTCGCCTCGATCGAGTTGTGCGGGTGTATCCCGACCACGGCCCAGACGTCCCGAAACGCCGAGGCGATGTGCACGGCCTCGGCGCTGGAGGCCAGGTCGACGCCGACCGTGACCAGGGTGTTGACCCCCGCCCGGCGCGCTCGGTCGACCACCTCCTCGACGGGCTCATCGCCGTCGATCAGAGCGAGATGGCAGTGCGTGTCGGTGTACACGGGCAGGTCCGTCCGCAGGGTGCCAGGGGCCGGGGAAGGAGACCCCGCCGGCCAACGGATCGTAGCACGCGGCGCTCAGTCCCCGGCGACGTAGTACAGCCACGTTCCGTCCTCGCGGATGCCGAGGCGGTAGCCGACGTAGGAGCCCGACTGCTCGTAGAAGCTCATCATGTCCTCCCCGACAGCGGCGGTCAGCGCCTCGAGCTCGGCCGAGGACAGGCTCTCGTAGGGGCGGTCGTAGGCGAACGGCCACACGTAGATGTCGCCGGCGTCACCGCCATCGACGACGGTGTGCGGCAGGTTCAGGATCCCCTGCAGCTGACCGAGGACGTCCACGCCGTTGGCGATCTCCGCGCGCCAGAAGCCGGCGGGGTCGCCGCTGCTGCCGAACGAGTAGGTGAAGCTCGCCGGGTCGGTGAGCGCGGCCAGGGCCTCCAGGTCGCCGGTCTGGGCCGTCGCCGCGATGCGGTCGCGGGTTGCGGCGACCGCACCGGGCAGCCCGCCCGGGTCGGCGGTCTCGACCGGGGTGGTGGGCGTGGGATCCGCCGTGGGCTCGCCCGTCGGCATGACCTCCGGCTCGCTCTCGCCGGTGG
This sequence comes from uncultured Actinomycetota bacterium, assembly GCA_964629825.1. Taxonomy (GTDB): domain Bacteria; phylum Actinomycetota; class Nitriliruptoria; order Euzebyales; family Egibacteraceae; genus CAZVUW01. The sequence goes on along the minus strand of CAZVUW010000006.1, from coordinate 55,776 downwards.
GCTCCTGGGTGGTCTCGACCTCGGGCTCTTCGGTCGCCGGCGTCGGAGTCGGCGCGGCCGGGGTCGCGGTGAGGACCGCCGCGTGCAGGATCCGCGTGTCCTCCAGACCGGGCAGCACCAGCTCGGACCAGTCGTCCTGACCGACGAGCAGCAGAGCACGGCCGAGCCCGTCGCCCAGCAGCACCCCCGCCCCGGCGGCCTCCATCCAGACGCGGCCGGCGTCCGGGTCGATCTGCTCCAGCACCGTGCTGCCCGCATTCCAGGTCTGCTCGCCCTCGTCCTCGCGGCGCACCTCAAGCAGACCGTCCTCGAACCGCAGCGTCCACGTCACGGCCTCCATGCAGCGGCCGACCGGCTCGGGGGCGCAGCCCTGCTGTTGGTAGGCGACCACCCGCGCCGAGCCGTCGTCCAGCGACTGCGGCGTGCTGTTGCCCGGCTGCGCGGGCGAGCCATCACCCTGACGCTCAAGGTCCAGGGCGAAGATCCGCGTGCGGCCCTCGGGATCCTTGGCGGCCAGGACGACGAAGCCGCGCAGGACCTCGCCCGCTCCCTCGCTCCAGACCCAGTCGACGACGCGCGGCTCGGTGTGGTCGGGAGGCAGGTCGAGGCCGAAGGCGGCGTCGCGCTCGCGGGCGGCCGCGTCGCCCCACCCGATCACCATCATGTCGATGCCGCTGGCCGTGGTCTCGGTCCAGGCCAGATGGCCGCCATCGGGCGAGAAGCGGGGCCCGGTGGCGCACGAGCCGGCGCTCGGGCGCGCCACCTCCTCGACGCGCGACTCGCCGAGCTCGATCTGGAGTCGGTGCAGGCGGCAGTCGGCGGTGAAGACGGCGTCGAGGCTGTCCGGGGTGGAACCCGGTCGGACCGCGAGGGCGTCGGCCACGACGCCCTCGGTGCCCTCGACCACCGCGGCACCGCCGCCGTCCAGCTTGACGATGCCCTCGTCGGTGGCGACCAGCAGCGGGTCGATGGCGCCGAGCACCGCGGCGGGGAGCTCCGAGACGCCCTCCTCGGGCTGGGTCGCGATCGGGGGGCCGAACTCGACCGTGGAGTCGTCGAGGACCCCGGGCAGGACCAGCACCGCCACCGCCGCCAGCGCCGCCAGCGCGGAGGCCCCGGCGGCCGCGTACACCCAGCGAAACCGCTGACCGGCGCGGATGCGCTGCTGCACCCGCCTCCAGGTCTCGGGGTTGGGCTGCACCCGCTCCGCGTGGACCTTGAGCTGCCGGCGCAGCTCGTCCTCGAACGACTGACGTCCGCTCATCGTCCGACCTCCGCGGCCAGCACGGCCTTCATGCGGTCGAGACCGCGGGAGACGCTGCTCTTCACCGTGCCGACCGACACGCCCATGATCTCGGCCGCCTCTCGCTCGGGCAGGTCCGCGTAGTAGCGCAGCACGACGGCCGTCCGCTGCCGCTGGGGCAGGGCCGCCAGCGCCCTGGCGATTGCATCGGCGTCGGCCAGCTGCTCCTCGGCCGAGCGCCCTCCGCGGTCGTCTCCGCTCAGCTTGGAGGCCTCACGCCGCTCGAGCGCGAGCCTGCGGAACTTCGAGTTGACCTCGTTGACGACCGTCCTGCGCAGGTAGGCACGGGGGTTGTCGATGCCGCCGCGCGACCAGCGCCGGTAGAGCTTCACGAACGCGTCGGCGGTGATGTCCTCCGCCCGGTGGGCGTCGCCGCACAGCAGGTAGGCCAGGCGCAGGGCCTCCGCGTGATGGGCTGCGAAGACCTCGGCGAACTCGCCGGTGGTGCTGACGCTCGTCACCCCCATCCGCCAGATGGCCTGCTGCGCATATGTGGCTCCCTCCTTCATGCCCACCTGGACGCGCGAGAGCCGAGCGAGGTTGCTTCAGGTCGTGCGACCGCTGTCAGCCGGCGTCGAGGACCGCCTGGTAGACGTGCCGCTTGGGGACGTCGGCGTCCTCGGCGACCCGGGCGATCGCCGTGCGCTTGTCCGTGCCCGCTTCGATCAGGGCCCGGACGCGCTCGGCGAGCTCGGCGTCGGTCGGCTCGTCGGTGCGCTCCGGCGCACCGGCGACCACCAGCGTCGCCTCCCCGCGCACGCCCTCGCTGCGCGCGCGCTCGGCCAGCTGGGCAAGGGTCCCCCGCCAAACCCCCTCGTCCAGCGCCGTGAGCTCGCGCGCCAGCGCAGCGGGGCGGTCCCCCAGCTCGGCATGCAAGGCCGCCAGGTCCTCGGCCGCGCGGTGCGGGGAGACGTAGAACACCAGCGTGCGATCGTCGTCAGCAATCGCCCGCAGGCGCCGCGTCCGCGCCCCCGGCTTGCGCGGCAGGAAGCCCTCGAACGCGAAGCGGTCGACGGCCAGGCCCGACAGGATCAGCGCCTGGATCGCCGCCACCGGGCCGGGCACCGCGGCCACCTCGAGCCCGCGCTCCGCTGCGGCCCGCACGATGCGGAAGCCGGGGTCTGCGATCCCCGGCGTCCCCGCGTCGCTGACGACCGCCACCACCTGGCCGGCCTCGACACGCGCGAGCAGCTCGTGGACGCGCTGCTCCTCGTTGTGCTCGTGATGGCTGATCAGAGGGCGCGAGATGCCGGCATGCTGGAGCAGCCGGCCCGTCCGGCGGGTGTCCTCGGCGGCGATCACGTCCGCGGACGCGAGCGCCTCGACCGCGCGCGGCGACAGGTCGCCGAGGTTGCCGATCGGCGTCGCGACCAGCACCAGCCGGCCGCCCGTCTGCTCCTTCACGCTTTCTCCTGATCCAGTGTGATCCTGTAGACGCTCGCTGGCGCTCGCTACAGGATCAACAGCCGACCTGATCCGGCGGGACCCGTAGACATCCGGTGGACACC
>CAZVUW010000006.1:9304-52865 GCA_964629825.1 uncultured Actinomycetota bacterium | reverse complement strand
GCGCCTACACTGCCCCGCGATGGCGACCGACACGGAAGTGCAGGCGCCCGCGACCACGGAGGCCCCGGCCGGCGCCGCTCCGCGACGGGTCGTCAGGGCGGCCTGGGTGCTGCCTCTGATCCTCCTGCTGCTCGCGGCCGGACTGCGCTTCTACCGGCTCGGCGAGCCGGATCGCATGTACTTCGACGAGGTCTACTACGCCGAGGACGGTGCCAGCCTGCTGGAGCGCGGCGTGGAGGAGGGCTTCGTCGTCCACCCCCAGGTCGGCAAGTGGGTGATCGCCGTCAGCATCGGGCTCCTGGGCGACGACCCGCTGGGCTGGCGGGCCGGGATGGCCGCGGCCGGCTCCCTGACGGTGCTGATGACCTACCTCGCCGGGCTGCGGCTGTTCCGCCGCCGCGGTGTGGCGGCGCTGGCGGGGTTCCTGGTCGCCATCGACGGGCTCGCCTTCACGATGAGCCGCATCTCCATGCTTGATGCGGCCCTTGGGCTGTTCGTCGTCACCGGCTTCTGGCTGCTGCTGCGCGACCGCGACGCCACCTGGGCGGGGGTGGAGCTCGCCCGGCTCTCTGCGGCCGGGGAGGGGGACGAGGAGGCGGGCGAACCTCGGGAACGCGCTGCGGTCCTGCCCCGGCGCCCGCACCGCGACCGCTGGCTGGCCGGCATCTTCTTCGGGTTGGCGATCGCCACCAAGTGGTCGGGGCTGCTGGCCCTCGGCGGCGCCGGTCTGCTGGTCCTGATCAGCGAGCTGTCGCTGCGCAGGCGCGTGACGGGCCGGTGGCTGACGGCGTGGCCGCGGCTGGTCGCTTCGGGCCTGCTGACCCTGGTGGTGGTCCCTGCGGTCGTGTACGTCGCCAGCTACGCCAGCTGGTTCGCCAACTTCGAGGACACCCGCCCGGGCGAGCGCCGCTGCGGCGAGGACGCCACCGAGTGCGCCGTCCCGCTGCCCGAGCTCTTCACGGAGTGGCTGGGCGAGCAGCGCGCGATCGCGGTGTTCCACCGCGACCTGGACGCGACCCACCGCTATCGGGCTCCGGCCACCACCTGGCTGGTGCTGGCCCGCCCGGTCGCCTACTACTACGAGTCCTGCACCGAGCAGGCGCAACGTGACAAGGAGGCCGAGGGCGAGGAATGCGTCCTGCCGCCCGGCATGGTCGCGGAGATCCTCGGCATCGGTAACCCGGCGATCTGGTGGATGGCCCTGCTGGCCTACCCGCTGCTCGCCTGGGACGCCTTCAGGCGGCGCACCTGGGCGGCGATCGCGATCGGCGTGATGCTGGCCGCGCAGTACGTGCCGTGGTTGGTCGCGAGCCGCCCGCTGTTCCTCTTCTACATGACGCCGGTGGTGCCGTTCATCGCCCTTGCGCTCGCCTACGGAGCCGACCGCGTCCGCGCTCACCCGCTCCTGCGCTGGGTCCCGGCCGCCGTGGCGGGTCTGGCCACCGTGGCCTTCCTGTTCTGGTACCCGGTGTGGTCGGGCATGGAGCTGCCGGAGGACTCCTGGCGGCTGCGGATGTGGACGGAGCGCTGGATCTAGGCCTTCCTGCACGCCCCGCCCATTTGCAGGCCCACCCACAGGCCCACCCCCTTGGGTGTTGTTTTCGCCGGGCATGTCCGTCGAGAACAACACCCGGCCGCGCTCTCGACCTGACGCCAACCCGTTTGCGGCGTATATGCCGCAAACGGGTCACCCGCCCAGGCAGGGCTTGGGCGCGATCCGGCGCTACTGCGGGGCGGATGCCCAGTCCTTGCCCTACAGTACGGGCGGATGAACGGTTGTTCCGTCGTAGTTCACGCCATAGGGACAGCAGTTCCGAGAGTCGGGCACACTCCAGGAGCTGCGTCGGCATCGGCGTCGCTGGGGGGCGGCGTCCAGTCCGACACGGTGGGGCGCCCGGTCGTGGCTTCGGCCATGGCGGGAACCGGGACCTCACCAAGCTCTCCCTCGCCCTCACCAGACGCCCTGTCTTCACCGGACGCCCAGTGGGCTGATCGATCATGAGCGTCGGTCGGCCCCCGGGACTGCTCGGCCGCGGCCGGGAGCTCGAGGCGGTCGATCAGGCACTTGAGCGCGCAGCGGCGGGCATCGGTCACATGCTCCTGCTCAGCGGCGAGGCGGGCGCAGGCAAGACCGCCCTGGCCGAGGAGGCGAGCGAGCGCGCCCGACGGGCCGGCTTCGTCGCCCTGTGGGGCAGCTGCTCCTCCCGCGGCGACGCGCCGCGCTGGTGGCCCTGGCGTCAGATCCTGCGCGGCGCACAGGCCCACGCGCCCGCGGGCTGGCCGCGGCGCGCCGACCGGCTTGCTCCGCTGCTGGCGACCGAGGCGGAGGCCGAACCGGGGGATGGCGGCGAGGTCTTCGCGCTCTACGACGCTCTGCGCTTGGAGCTGACCGAGCTGGCCGCCGCGCGGCCCCTGCTGATGGTGCTGGACGACCTGCATGCGGCGGCGCCGGCCACGCTCGAGCTGCTGCACCTGCTGAGCCACGACCTGCGCGACCAGCCGATCGTCATCATCGGCTCCTATCGGCCGTTGCGCGCCAAGCGCTCCGCGCCCGTCGACCGGCTCCTGGCTGCCGTCGCAAGGGAGTCGGCGCCCCTGCCGCTGGGCTCTCTGACCCCCGGCGAGGTGCAGGAGCTCCTGCTGGCGGCGGGCTGGGCGGCCGACGCCGAGCAGGCCGTCGAGATCCACCGGGCGACCGGCGGCAACCCGCTGCTGGTCAGCGAGCTGGCGCTCGGCGAGGAGATGAGGCGCTCCCCCACCGGTGGCGCGCTGCCGCTGCCCGACGGCCTCCGCGCCGCCGCCCGTCGCTGGACGGAGGCGCTGCCGGAGGCAGCCGCGGAGCTCCTGTGCACGGCAGCCCTCCTGGGCGACGAGATCGACGCTCCTCTGCTGCGCACCGTCGCCGAGGAGGAGCGCGGGGTCGTCCTCGACGCCCTCGGCGAGGCGCTCGACGCCGGTCTGGTCGTGGAGGTCCCCGACCGGCCGGGGCGCTTCCGCTTCCGCTATCCGGTGGTGCGGCAGGCCCTGGTCGCCGACCTGCCCGCCGGACGTCGTGCCGACCTGCACCTGCGGGCCGCGGCCGCGATCGAGGAGCGCTACGCCGCGGATCTCGACCCGCACCTGGACGCGCTCGCCCACCACTACGCCGCCGGTGTGCCGGATGACCTCACCCACGCCGTTCAGATCGCCGCGCGCGCGGCAGCCAGGGCCGATGAGCTCGGGGACCCGCCACGCGCGGCGCAGCTCTGGGAGGAGGCTGTCGACCTCGCCCAACGTGGAGGCGTGGACCGTCAGCAGCGCTGCCGGCTGCTGCTGGAGCTCGGCGGCGCCCAGCGTCGTGCCGGTCGGCGCCGCTCCGCGCGGGAGTCGTTCTTCGAGGCCGCGCGGGTCGCGACCTCGAGCGGTGATGCGGTCAGCCTCGCCCATGCCGCCCTGGGTGCGGTGGAGTGGACGATCCCACCGAGCACCGACGCCCTGGACCGCGAGGTCAGCCGGCTTCTGCGCGAGGCGCTGCAGGCGGTCGGCGAGCGCGACCCCGTCCTGCGCTCGCGGCTCCTCGCCGCGCTGGCCGTCAGCCTGTACGCCCTGGCCTCGACCAACATGCGGGAGGAGCTGACCGCCGAAGCGCTCGAGCTGGCCGAACGGACCAACGACCCCGCCGCCCAGGCCACCGCACAGCTCGCACGACTGAATGCGCTCTGGCGACCCGGGGCACCCGTGGAGCAGCGCTCGAGCGCCGCCCGGATCCTGGTCGCCGCGCGCGCCGCCATCGACGCTGAGCTGACCCTGCTGGGCCGCGTGTGGAGGCTGCTGGCACACCTCGAGCTGGCGGACGCGGCCGCCGTCGACGCCGAGCTGGCGACCCTGACCAGGCTGGCCGAGTCCAGCCGCGACCGCTCGAACCGCTGGCGTGTCCGCGTGCTTGAGGGCATGCGGCTGCTGCTCGACGGCCGCTTCGCGGAGGCCGAGAGGACCTCGTCCGAGGCGCTGCGACTCGGGTCCGGCCAGGACGGCGAGCCAGCCATGGACTTGTGGACCGCCCACACGGTCCAGCTCTTCGCCTGCCATCACGAGCAGGGCAACCTCCCGGGAGCGCCGGAGTCGCTGCGCACAGCCCTGGCCGCGCCCGACCGCCCCCTGCTCGTGCGCGGCCTGCAGGCGCTGATGCTGCTCGAGGAGGGACGCACCGCCACCGCGCGGACCTTCCTCGAGCTGCACGCCGGCGCCGGGTTCCGCGATGTGCCGCTGGACGGCGCGTGGCTGGTGACCATGTCGGTCTTCGCCGAGCTGGCCGCCGGCCTGCTCGACCTGGACACCGCGCAGGCCGTGCACGAGCTGCTGACGCCATATCGGGGCCAGATGGTGGTGGCTCCGGAGGGTGCGTGGTGCCGTGCCGCAGTCGACCACTACCTGGGCCAGCTCGAGGCGGTGGCCGGCCACCATGAGGAGGCCCTCCGGTCCTACGAGCGGGCCCTCGACCTGCACGGTCGGCTCGGAGCGCGCCCCGCCGAGGTGCGCAGCAAGCTTGCGATCGTCGCCTCGCGCCGTGCCCTGGAAGGGCTTCCGGAGGACTCCGCGCACCTCCTGGCGGAGGCGCACGCCGCGGCCGTGGACCTCGGCATGCGCAAGGCGGCGGAGGAGGCCGAGCGAGCGCTCAAGGACGGGGCGGCGCTCCCTCTGCTGCCCGCCGCCGGAGCGCACCTCACCCGCCTCCGCGCCGCGCTGCGCCGCCAGGGCCAGCGTTGGACGGTCGTGTTCGAGGGCAGGGCCTCGCAGCTCCGCGATGCCAAGGGCCTGCGCTACCTGGCCATCCTTCTGTCCGAGCCCGGCGTGGATCACCCGGCGGTCACCCTCGAGCGCCGCGGAGCGGACACCCCCGTCGGGGGTGGCGCCTCGGCCCGGAAGCGCTTCGAGGAGCTGCGCAGGGAGCTTGCCCGCGCCCAGGAGTCCGCTGACGAGAACGAGATCGACGCCGTGCGCGAGCGCATGGAGGCGCTCGCCGCCGAGCTGACCGGCGGTGGCAGCGGTCGCCGCGCCGAGCAGGCGCGGGTGAACGTGACCCGGGCGATCAAGACCGCCCTGCGCAGCATCGCGGCGGCCGATCCGCAGCTCGCCGAGCACCTGGACCACGCTGTGAGGACCGGGACCTCCTGCTCCTACCGGCCGGATCCGCGGGCGCCGATCAGCTGGGACGTCGACCTCCAGGGGCTGGCGGCGTCATGACCAGGCGACCCGTGGGGCGCGACCCCGAGCTGGCGGCGATCGCGGAGGCACTCGACGCGGCAGCGGCCGGACGTGCTCGCACGGTCCTGCTCAGCGGTGAGGCGGGCATCGGCAAGTCGACCCTGGCGCGGGCGGCCGCCGACATGGCGGTCCGGGAGGGCTTCGGCTCGGTGGTCTGGGGCCGCTGCTGGGAGGGTGCAACACCCCCCGGATGGCTGTGGCGCCAGGTGCTGCGGGGCCTGTCATCGAACGCGGAGGAGGCCGGAGCGCCGGCGACCACATCGGCCCAGGTCACAGCGGTGGCGAAGGCCCTGGCCACGGCCGAGGGCCCGGTCGCGGTGATCCTGGAGGATCTGCACGACGCGGACGCCACCGACCTCGAGGTCTTCCAGCGGATCCTGGAGCGCTGCGCGCGCCTGCCGCTGCTGATGATCGGCACCTTCCGCGAGGGAGCGCGTCGGCGCTCGGACGAGGTGGCGGCAGCCCTGAGCGAGCTGATCGGTCGCCACACGCACCTGCTGCTCGGCGGCCTCGACGTGGCGGCGGTCACAGACATGCTGGCACAGCGGGCGCCGCACGTGGGTCCGCAGCGCGCCGAGCAGATCTGCAGATCCGCGGCGGGGAACCCGCTGCTCGTGTCCCTGCTGGTCCGCACCGGCGCCCGGACCGGTCGCGACCTCCCCTCGCCCAGCGACCCGCCCGAGGAGCTGCGGGTGCACGTCCGGCGCCAGGTAGATCGCCTCCCGCCGGAGACCCGGCGGCTGCTGCCGCTGCTGACGGTCCACCCGGATCCAGGGACGCTGCGCGAGCTGGCGGTGGCGGCCGGCTTTGACGCGGACACCCTGTCCGACCTGCTGGCTCCCGCGGTCTCCGAAGGGCTGATCGAGGAGGCCGAGACCGGTTTCCGGTATCGGCACCAGGTCGTCCGCGCGAGCATCTACGCCGACCTGTCACCGACCGCCCGCGCCCACCTGCATGGCGAAGCCGCGCGGGCGATGCGCAGGTCCGGGGCGCGGGGCCCGGTCGCGCGGGCGCGCATCACCCACCACGAGCACCACGCCTTCCTCGGCGACGGCGATCCTGAGGAGCACCTGGCCGAGCTGCGCACCGTGGCCGGGGACGCCCTGGCCGTCGGGGCCGTCTTCGAGGCCGCCCAGCTCCTCACCCATGCCGTCGGAGCCGCCGAGGCGGCCGGTGCGTCCGCCGCAGAGCGCGGTCGGCTCCTCCTCGATCTTGCCGCCGCGCAGGACGCCATCGGCGAGCGCACCGAGGCGGAGCACAGCCGCCACGCCGCAGCAGCGCTGGCGCGGCTCAGCGGCGATCCGCAGCTCCTGGCCGAGGCCGTCGTGGCCAGCGCGCGCGCCGACATGTTCCTGGGGCTGCCGCGGCCGGGCCACCTCCACCTCCTCGAGGAGGCGCTCGAGGCGCTGCCCCGGACGATGACTCCGCTGCGCGCCGAGGTCCTGGGTCACCTGGCGCCGGCCCTGTACTGGACGCCGGAGCGCTCGCGCGCCAACGTCCTGGCCGCACAGGCGGTCTCCGTGGCCCGCGCGAGCGGCGACGCCGACGCGATCGCGGTCGGCCTGCTCGCGCGCCACTACGTGCTCCGCGGCCCGGAGCACGCCGTCCGCCGCATCGACCTGGCGGCAGAGGCGCTCACGGCCGCGGACGCCGCTGGTGACGACGACCTCGGGTTCATCGCGCGCTCCGCGCTGATCGCCGACCGCCGTGAGCTGGGCGACCCGGCCGGGGTGGCCGCCGCGATCAGGGATCTGCGCCGATTTGCGCGCGTCCGCAACCATGACCTGGGCCGCTGGGCCGCCGAGGTCCACGAGCTGGTCAGCGCGGTTCTGGGGGGCGACGAGGACGCGATCGCCCTCCAGGAACGCGTCGTGGCGCGGATGAGCGAGGAGGACCGCGACCGGCGCTACCTGCGTGACCTGGCGCTCCACATGACCAACCCCGGACGGCTGTCTCCGTCGGCCCGGGAGCGCGTCGAGGAACGCGCCCGCACCATGCCGGACGTGCCGTCGTGGCGCGCCCGCGCACTGGTCGATGCCGCAGAGCGCGGCGACGAGAGCGCGCGCGCCGAGCTGTCGGCGATCCTCGCCCTGCTGCGCGGAAAGGGGCGCTCGGGAGCGCACTGGCTGCTGACCGCGACCCTGGCTGCGGAGGCGGCCGTGCTCCTGGACGACCACGACGCGGCGGCCGCGCTGCGAGCGCTGCTTGAGCCGCACGCCGAGGCCTTCGTGGTCGCCAGCAGGGTGGCCGCCTGCCGGGGCCACGTTCGGCACCACCTCGGCGCCCTGGCGCTGGTCACGGGTGACACCGCTGCCGCGCTGGCCGACCTCGAGGTCGCCGAGCGCCTGCACGAGACCTCCGGTCAGCACGCCTATCTGGTGCGCACCCGCCGGCTCCTGAGGACGGCCAGGGCGCAGGCGCCCGCAGGTGCGGCGACCGAGCTCGGGTCCCTGCAGCGACGCGGCGCCTATTGGGTGATCCAGCTCCCCACCGGCGCGGTGAGCCTTCCTGACATCAAGGGGATGCGCTACCTCGCCGCGCTGATCGGGGCGCCGCACCAGCCGATCGCAGCCTTGCACCTCGCCCGCCTCGAACCCGGCGGAAGGGCCTCGGCGGGCGCCCACGAGTCGCTCCTCGCCCTCGACTCGGGTCGTTCCGAGGCCGTGCTCGACGCCAGCGCCAAGCGCGCGTTCCGCCGCCGGCTCGGGGAGATCGCGGCAGCCCTTGCGAGCGAGATCGACCCCACCAGGGTCGAGCGCCTGCGGGTGGAGGAGCGGGCCATCCAGGCCGCCCTGGAGTCCGCCACCGGCCTGGGCGGCCGCGACCGCCTGCTGCCATCCGACGCCGAGCGCGCCCGCACCAGCGTCACCAAGGCGCTGCGGGGGGCGGTGGAGCGCATACGCCAGGTGGAGCCCTTCCTGGCCGCCCACCTCGACGCCAGCCTCCGCACCGGCGCCCAGTGCGTCTACGCGCCGGCGGGCCCCGCGCTGCGCCTGCGCCGGAGCTGACCCGGGCCGCCTCGGGGTTGGATCACAGGGGTGGATGTTGTTCTTGGCTGACATGTGCGCCAAGAACAACATCTCAGCCGGTCAGACGGTCAGACGGTCAGCCCGGCGGCCGCGGGAGCCGGTCAGGGGAAGCGCCGGCGGATCCAGTCCGCCAGCAGCGGGTCGACCAGGCGGTAGGCGCCGGGCTGCGGGCGTCCCTCGGGGTCGGTGAGCTGCTCCAGGAGGCCGTCGCGCAGCGCCAGCTCGACCGTCTTGCTGACCGAGCCGCCCTCCAGCCCCAGCGCCGCTCGGGCGGCGGCCGCGAACGGCGATTGGTGGTGCGCCACCGCCCTGAGCACGCGCTGCTGGTTGCGAGTGGCGTGGTCGTAGCGCGCCTCGACCTCGCCGGCCACCTGGCTGCGGGCAGCATCGAGGGCGCGCTCCCACTCGGCGAGCCCGGCCACCGCCCCGTGCGGCGTCGCCTCCCACAGGAAGTGGGCCAACAGCATGGTCCGCTGCGGGTGGCCCTCGGCGAAGTCGAGCAGCGGCTCGAGCGCCTCCCCCGGATCCCGCTCCGTCTCCTGGAAGCCGGTCTCAATCGTCTCGGCCAGCGCCGAGCGCGTCGGCCGTCCCAGCCGCAGCCGCAGCGCCTGGCCGAAGAACGGCCGGTCGGGGTCGTCGAACTGGCGCGCCAGCAGATGCGTCTCGCTGCCGGCGAACACGTAGCCGGCGACCTCGCGATGGTGCTGGAGGTGCGAGCGCAGCAGCCCCTCGGCGCCGCGGAGGTCGCCGATCGACTGGAACTCGTCGAAGATCACGATCACTCGGCGCTCGCTCGTCCCCAGGCGCTCGGGCAGGGCGAGCAGGGCGTGCAGCGCAGGAAGCGGATCGGTGCGTGGCTGGCGCTGGAAGACGACGCCGATCCCCTGGCCGCCGAGGGACAGCCCCAGCCGGGAGGTCTCGAGGACCCGATCCGCCGCTCGTCGCCAGCGCGGCAGCACGCGCGCCCAGGCCCGCTCCAGGCGCACCACCAGCTCGGGCATCGACGCGGTGCCGTACAGGTCCACCACGACGACGGGGTGGCCGCGCACGGTCAGCTCCTCGGCCACCGCCAGCAGGAGGCTGGTCTTGCCGTAGCGCCGCGGCGCCGACACCACCAGCGCGTTGCCGGCGACCACGGCCCGGCTGATGCGCTCCTTCTCCTGCTCCCGGCCCCGCAGCCGATCGGGGGGCAGCGGCTGCTGGAAGACGAAGGGCGACTGGGAGGTGTCCACGAGGACAAGATACCAACGGCATCCTGTTCTGGATACCGATGGTATGACATGTCCGGCGGTACGACCTGGAGCCGAGGCGGTCGGTGCAGGACGATATTGATGCTTGTAGCATACAAAGGATGCCTACAACCAACGCCCCACAACCACCCCCCGCGGCGCCTCCGCCGACGCTCGAGCGCCTCGACATCGCCTTCGGACGCATCCGCCGTCTGTGGGAGTCGCCGGCGCTGAAGCGCCGCTTCGTCGCCCGACTCGGCGTTCCCATCGATCCCGGCGTCATCCGCACCCTGCGCGCGGTCGAGCAGATCCCCGACGAGCCCGGCGTGAGCGATGTCGCCTCGTGGCTCAACGTCGACACCTCGACCGCAAGTCGCCTGGTGGATGGCGCCGTGGCGGCCGGCTACCTGGAGCGTCGCGCCTGCGAGCGCGACCGGCGCCGCTGCCGGCTGTCCGTCACCCCTGAGGGGGCGGCCGTGCTCGACCGGATCATCAAGGTGCGGTCCGAGCTGCTGGCCGAGCTGACGGACGGCTGGAGCCAGAAGGAGCTCGAGGGGCTGTCTGAGCTGCTGGAGCGGCTCGCCGACCGGATCGCGGACCTGGAGGAGAAGTCTTGACCACCGCAAACGACACCACCGCGACCCAGCAGCGGCTGAGCCATCGCGAGATCGTCGGGGTCTTCGCGGGTCTCATGACCGCAATGCTCCTCGCGGCGCTCGACCAGACCATCGTCTCGACGGCGCTGCCCACCATGGTCGGCGATCTCGGCGGGCTCGAGCACCTGTCCTGGGTCGTGACCGGATACATGCTGGCCTCGACCGTCACGGTGCCGCTGTACGGGAAGCTGTCCGACATGTACGGGCGCAAGAACCTGTTCCAGCTGGCCATCATCCTGTTCGTGCTGGGCTCCGTGGCCGCTGGCGCGTCCCAGTCGATGGCTCAGCTGATCGGCTTCCGGGCGGTCCAGGGCGTCGGCGCCGGTGGCCTGATGACCCTGTCGATGACGATCATCGGAGACATCGTCTCGCCGCGGGAGCGCGGCCGCTACATGGGCTACGTCGGGGCTGTCTTCGGCGTGTCGAGCATCGCCGGCCCCCTGCTGGGCGGCTACTTCGTCGACCAGCTCAGCTGGCGCTGGATCTTCTACATCAACGTCCCGCTCGGCTTGCTGGCGCTGTTCGTCACCCAGCGCAACCTGAAGCTGACCTTCGAGCGCAGCCGCCACCGCATCGACTGGCTCGGCGCGGCGCTGCTGACCGCTGGGATCACGACGCTGCTGCTTGTGACGGTGCTCGGCGGCGAGCGCTTCGACTGGGACTCGCCCGTCATCATCGGGATGATCGTCGGCGGGCTCGCGGCGCTGGTGGCGTTCGTCCTGGTCGAGCGCCGCGCGAGCGAGCCGATCCTGCCGCTCGAGCTCTTCAGCGACTCGGTGTTCCGGGTCGGCAGCGGTCTCGGCTTCATCGTCGGCGTGGCGATGTTCGGCACGATCGTCTTCCTGCCGCTGTACCTGCAGACCGTGCTCGGGGCTTCGGCGACCAGCTCCGGCCTGCTTCTGCTCCCGCTCGTGGGCGGGATGCTGACCGCCAGCATCTCGTCCGGCCGTCTGATCACCCGGTGGGGTCGCTACAAGATCTTCCCGATCATCGGCACCGCGCTGCTGATCGTCGGAACCGCGCTGCTTTCCACCATGGGCGTCGACACGACCTTCCCGGTCGCCGGCGTGTACATGGCCGTGGTCGGCCTGGGGCTCGGGCTGACGATGCAGGTGATCGTCCTGGCGATCCAGAACAGCGTGCCGGTGCGCCACCTCGGCACCGCGACCTCGGCCTCGCAGTTCTTCCGCTCCATCGGCGGAACGGTCGGCGTCACCGTGTTCGGGGCCGTCATGGGCATCCGGCTGAACGCCAACCTGGGCTCCTCCGGGGTGGACATCCCCGCCGGGGCCCTGCGCGCCACGCCCGAGGTGCTCGCCCAGCTGCCCGCCGAGGTCCTCGCCGTCGTCCGCGAGGGGCTGGCCGACGCCGTGACGTTCGTGTTCCTGATCGCCGTCCCCGCAGCGGTGATCGCCTTCATCCTGTCATGGCTGCTGCGCGAGCTCCCGCTGCGCAGCCACGGCATGCCCAGCGCCGCCTCGACGATGGCGGAGGGCGGCGGCGGCGCCGAGCTGGCACCCGAGGTCGCGCAGGAGATCGCCGAGGAGCACAAGGCCGCCCCGCACGGCTAGCCCTGTCAGCCGCCGGCCATCGCGCCGACCACCAGCAGCGGCTCGGCGCCCTGCGCCACCGGGTCCGGCAGCGGTGTGTCCGGCGGCTCGTGCGACAGGTCCTGCTCGCAGGCGAAGAAGCGCACGAACGCACGTCGCCGCAGCGTCCCGTGCTCGCGGATGGTGCCGCGCAGCACGGGGTAGCGCGCCTCCAGAGCGTCGAGCACAGAGCGCTGCGTGACCGGGCCCTCGACCTCCAGCAGCACCTCGCCCGACACCTGGGCCAGGTTGCGCAGGTGCTGGGGCAGGACCACGCGGATCATGGGAGCGTCTGCACCTCCACCGACAGGACCGGCGGCAGGTGGCTGACGATCGGCGCCCAGCTGTCGCCGGAGTCGGCCGAGGCGTAGACCTCCCCGCCCGTGGTCCCGAAGTAGATCCCGCAGGACTCCAGCGAGTCCACGGCCATGGCCTCGCGCAGCACGTTCATGTAGGCGTGCTGCTGGGGCAGGCCCTCGGTCAGGGGCTCCCACTCCTCGCCACCGGTGCGGCTGCGGTAGACGCGCAGGCGCCCGTCCGGCGGGTAGTGCTCCGAGTCGCTGGTGATCGGCACCACGTAGATCGTCTCGGGCTCGTGGGCGTGGACCGCGATCGGGAAGCCGAAGTCCGACGGCAGGTTGCCGCTGACCTCGCGCCACGACTCACCGGCGTCGTCTGAGCGCAGGACGTCCCAGTGCTTCTGCATGAACAGGACGTCCGGCCGCGACGGGTGCATGGCGATGCGGTGCACGCAGTGCCCGACCTCGGCGTCCTCGTCCGGGATGCCCTGGGAGCGCAGGCCCTTGTTGATCGGCTTCCAGGACGCCCCGCCGTCGTCGCTGCGGAAGGCGCCGGCGGCCGAGATGGCGGTGAAGATCCGCTGCGGGTCGGACGGGTCGAGGACGATCGTGTGCAGGCACAGCCCACCGGCGCCGGGCTGCCAGCTGGAGGCCGTCCCGTGACCGCGCAGGCCGGGGAGCTCCTGCCAGGTCTGCCCTCCGTCCGTGCTGCGGAACAGCCCCGCGTCTTCGACCCCGGCGTAGACGGTGTCGGGGTCGGTGGGCGACGGCTCGAAGTGCCAGACGCGTGCGAACTCCCAGGGGTGCGGTGTGCCGTCATACCACTGGTGCGGACCCGGGTCGCCCTCGTAGGCGAACTCGTTGCCGACCGGCTGCCAGGTCTGCCCGCCGTCGTCGGAGCGCTGGATGACCTGGCCGAACCAGCCGCCCGACTGCGAGGCGTAGAGCCGGGACGGATCCGCCGGGGAGCCGGTGATGTGATAGATCTCCCAGCCGCCGAAGTGGGGGCCCGAGATGTCCCAGCGCTGGCGCCCCTCGTCGGAGGTGGCCACGAAGGCGCCCTTCCGGGTCCCGATCAGAACGCGTACCGAGCTCACTGCGACTCCTCCCTCGGGCGCGCGCGCCCGAACGGCCTGCTGCCACCGCGTAGACGAGCTGGGGCACCGGAACTCATCGCCGAAGGGGGCGGTCTAGACGCGCCCGTGACCGAGGGCAAGGGGCAGATGGCTGGTGCGCGCGGGGCACGCGAACCGCGCCGGCCGTCGCCTCAGGTCGCGGTTCGGCGGTGCAGGTCCGGGTGCGGCACCGACCGATAGGCGCGCAGGCAGGTGAGCGCCAGCCACACCCAGCCGGCCAGGACGGCGACCCACAGGGCCACCAGCCCCACCGCCGAGGCAGACAGCGCGGCCCCGCCGAGGAACCCGACCACCACGACCACGGCCGTGCCGAGCGCCCACCGGCGCAGACCGTGCTCGGAGCGCTCCGCGTGCCAGCGCGACACGCTGGCCGCCGCGGCGGCGACGCAGACGAAGCCGATCGCGCCGAGCGCCAGGTGCGCCAGGCCTGATGCGGTGGGATCGCCGGCCGACGTCCCTGGTGGGAAGCCGCCCATCGGATCGGGCTTGAGCAGACCGCTGAGGATCAGGCACGCACCGTAGACCGCTACCAGCGTGCCGGCGCTCCTGGCCGAGGACGCCGCGAGCGCACGGCGCAGCCCGATCCCGGCACCGATGGTCATCAGACCGGTCAGCACGAATGCGGCCTGCATGAGCCAGCCGCCCTCGCCGAGGGTCAGCAGGCTGAGCGCGTGCTCGGACAGCTCGAAGCCGTCCCGCACCTGCGCGAGGGTCAGGCCCGCCGCGAGGTAGAAGAAGCCGGCCACCACCCCCCAGCCGAGCAGCGACCTGGTGATCGCCGCCGCGCTGTCGAAGCCCTCCGCTCGCGCTGTCGTGTCAGCCATTCGGAGCTCCCCTCGGGGTTCACTGGCGCGCAATCCTCCAAGCCCGCACACTTTGGAAACTGCATAGTGCATTACTGCACTGACGAGGGCAACAGTTCAGGAGGATGTCGATGCGCGCCGAGCCGTCTCCTTCACCTGCGGCCGTTCTGCGGGGCGCCGTGGACCCCCGTGTGGTCCGCTCGCGCGCGCTGATAGTGGAGGCGGCAACCGCTCACTTCCTGGAGCACGGGTACCTGGCGGCAAACCTGGACGCCGTCGCCCGCAGCGCGGGCGTGTCCAAGCGCACGATCTACAACCTCTACGGCGACAAGGAGAGCCTGTTCCGCGCCGTCGCCCATCGCTCCGTGGACGTCGCCGAGCGCTTCGCCCGCGCTGTGGTCGCCGACCTCGGCGACTCCGATGACGTGGCCGCCGGGCTCCGCGCGGTGGCTCTCGCCCTGGCTGAGGCGATCACCGGCGGTCGTGTCCTGGCGCTGCGGCGCCTGCTGATCGGCGAGGCGCATCGCTTTCCCGACCTGGCGCGCGACTACCACGAGCGCGCACCCCAGCGCGTGCTCGACGCACTCGCGGACGCACTGCGCCGCTTCAGCGAGCGCGGCCTGCTCGCGGTCGAGGATCCCGCGCTGGCCGCCGAGCACTTCGCCTTCCTTACCATCGGCGCCACGCTCGACCGCGCCCTGTTCGACACCGAGCCGACGTCGCCGACCGAGGTCGAGGCGCGCGCCCTGGCGGGCGTCGAAGCGTTCCTGCAAGCGTACCGGCGCGGCTGAGCCCGGCGGGTTCTCCCCCATCCCCCCGCCCTCCCTGTCGGGGGAGGTTCGGGGGAATCCCCGACTGCCGGCATGCCGGGCCGCCGGGACACTGAGCTGCGACGTCACACGCGTCACAACCCAGCCCGTCGTCGCGGGACAGCACGAGCAGGAGGTCCGAACCATGCAGCAGAACGTCCGGAGGCGCGGAGGCCTGCTCGCCGGTCTGTCCTTCGTGGTGGCGGCCGGTGTGCTGATCCAGGCGGTGCTCGCGGGGCTGTTCCTGTCCGTGTCCGGCGCGGCCCGTGGCGTGCACCTGATCGTGGGCTCGCTGCTGCCACTGGTCGCCCTCGCCCTGCCCGTGGCCGCCTGGTCGGAGCGCAGAAGGGGGCGCGCCTCGCGCCGGCTGTTCTGGGCCGCGACGGCGCTACCGTTCGTGCTGTGGGTGCAGGAGGGGCTCGGCCACATGCCGGAGCCGGTCACGACCGCCGTGCACGTACCGCTTGGCGTCTCGCTGCTCACCTACGCGGTGCTGCTCGGGCTCGCGGCGAGACGCGCCGCGTCTGAACCACGGCCGGAGCTCGACCGACGGGCGGAGTCCGTCCCAGCGCGCTAGCCGACACGGGCCGCAAGTCGCTACCGTCTCTGCCCACCAGGTCGAACCGAGGGGCCGATGAGCGGCAGCGACGAGACCTACGCCCGAGATGTCATCGCTCGCCTGCGAGCCACGTTCGAGCCGCAGGCCGACCGCGAGTGGGCCGTGGGCGCGGCCGCCTACATGCGCGACCAGTTCCCGTTCCTGGGCGTGCCGACGCCGCTGCGCCGCCGCCTCGCCAAGGAGGTCTTCCGCGACCTGCCGCCGCCCGATGAGGACCGGCTCGAGACGCTGTGCCTGGCGCTCTGGGAGGAGCCCGAGCGCGAGCTCCAGTACGTCGCCTGCGATCACCTTCGCAAGCACATAGGCGTCGTCGGGCCCGGCTTCATCGAGGTGCTCGAGCATCTGATCACCACGAAGTCGTGGTGGGACACGGTCGACGCCCTCGCCGCGCACGCCGTCGGACCGCTCGTGCATGCCCACCCAGAGCTGCTCGGGGTGATGGACGCCTGGATCGAGGAGACCGACCTCTGGCTGGCGCGCACCGCCATCCTCCACCAGCTGACCTACGGCGCAGCCACGGACTCCCAGCGGCTCTTCGACTACTGCCGACGCCGCGCGACCGACCGCGAGTTCTTTCTCCGCAAGGCCATCGGCTGGGCGTTGCGCTCCTATGCCGCGCACGCTCCCGCGGCTGTCGACCGCTTCGTCGCCGCCACGCCGGAGCTGTCCGGCCTCTCACGGCGCGAGGCTCTGAAGGGCGTCAACCGTGCGCGGCAGGCCGCGGGCTGATCGAGGGAATGCCGAGGGGCCACCAGAGAAGTGGAGCTGAGGGGAATCGAACCCCTGGCCTCCTCGATGCGACCGAGGCGCTCTACCAACTGAGCTACAGCCCCGTGGAACGGGCGAGGGCAGATGGTATCAGCCGCTCAGGTTTCGAGCACCTGACGGCGGTGGACCTCGAGGGCGGTGCGGAGCCGCGCTTGGACCAGCGTGGTCGTGAGGTCGCCGCGGGTGCGCTCGATGATGGAACGGGCGACGTCGGTCGAGCGGCGCAGCCCGCCGGTCACGCCGTCGGGGAAGTCGAGGGTGACCAGCACCGCGTGGATGTCATCCATGGCCTCGAGCAGACCCTCGCTGCGGGCCAGCCCCTCCGCCTCGGCCTTGGGATCGGCGCTGCCGACCGCATCCCGCAGCGCGTCGAGGAGGTGACGGCGCAGCTCGCCGATGGCCTCGGCGAGGCCGTTGGCGTAGGCAGCGGCGTCGACTCCGAGGGTGGCGGGCTCGGGCAGCGGTGAGCCGGTCACTATGGCGACGAAGGTCGCCGCCTCCGCCACCTCCTTGGCGGCGTCGGACAGGAAGCCCGCGTGCTCGACCGCACCATGGCCGACCGACGCCTCGCGGCCGCGCCGAAGCTCGGCTTGGGCCTCGGCCAGCAGCTCCTCGGCGCGATCGCGCTCGCCGCGGTGCATCGCGCGGATCGCGTTGGCCGCGTTGCGGATCGAGCGTCGCGAGGCCGCCAGCGCGGTCTCGCGCGCGCGGTGGCGGTCGTCGAGCTCCGCGTGGAGTGCCTCCCCGAGGGCGGTCAGGTCGAGCACGCTCAGGCCGGCCGGCTTCCAGACGCGAGCGCGGGCGGGCGCTCGTCGAGCTCGGCTTCGGGCTGCCGCGTTGGCAGGTGCCGGACCGTGCGGCGTGACCGCTGCGCGCTGGACTTCAGGTACAGCAGGAGCCCCACGTAGCCCGCCAGGGCCACGGCGCTGGTCGCGACCAGCGGAACCGCAGGTCCGCCCACGGCGATCGCCAGGAGGCCGGCGACCACGACGGCGAAGGACAGCCCGACGAGGATCGCACGGCGCCGTGCCAGGACCCGGTTGCGGCCGGGTCGGGGAGGCTGCACGACCCTGCGCGGGTCGGTCAGCACCAGGATGGATCGCCCAGGTCGGCGGCCGCGGCTGCGACGTGCCGAGCTCTCGGGCGCAAGGATGCCCATGCTGCGCTCGAAGGAGTCGATGGAGGCCAGGGGGGAGCGGAGGTGACGACCACGTACCGCACCGGGGACCAGTATCGAGGTCCACAGCACCACCAGCAACACGATGACCAGCAGGTTCATCGATCACGGTTGTAACACCGGGAAAGCCGTAAACCGCGGAGGCTGTGCAGCCTCAGCGGGCGTGGTCGCCGCCCTCCAACTGGTCCAGCGCGTGCCGGAGCACGGGCAGGACCACACGCAGGTTCTCCAGGGCGCCGCGGGGGGAGCCGGGCAGGTTGATGATCAGGCTCCGTCCGCGCACCCCCGCCACGCCGCGTGAGAGGGCTGCCATCGGCGTGACCGCCAGCGAGGCGGTGCGCATCGCCTCGGCCAGCCCCGGCACCAGGCGGTCGATCACGTCGGTCGTCGCCTCGGGCGTCTGGTCGAGCGGGTGCAGGCCTGTACCGCCGGTGGTCACGACCAGCCGCGCCCTCTCGCAGGCCTCGACGAGGGCGGCGGCCACCACCTCCCTGCCGTCCGGGACCACCGTGACGTCAGCGACGTCGAAGCCCTCGGCGCGCAGCGCGTCGGCCACGGCCGGGCCGGCCTCGTCGGCGTACACCCCGGCCGAGGCGCGGTTGGAGACCGTGATCACCGCCGCGCTCGTCACCCGTCCTCCCGCAGGAAGTCGCCGCGCACCCCGCCGGTCTTGGACACGAGCTGGACGGCCGCGATGCGGGCGTCGCGCTGCACGGCCTTGACCATGTCGTAGAGCGTCAGCGCCGCCACCGCTGCGGCGGTGAGCGCCTCCATCTCCACGCCGGTCCGGTAGGTCGCGCTGGCGGTCGCCCGGACCCGCGCGTTCCCCGTCTGGGCGTCGACGGCGATGTCCACCTCGACCGAGGTCAGAGGTATGGCATGGCAGAGGGGGATCAGCTCAGAGGTTCGCTTGGCGGCCTGGATGCCGGCGATGCGCGCCACCGGTAGGGCGTCGCCCTTGGGCAGCGCCCCTTCGGCCAGCAGGCGCGCGACGTCTGGGCGCAGCTCGAGCAGGGCCTCGGCCACGGCGGTGCGATCACTGACCGCCTTCGCTCCCACGTCGACCATGCGCGCCCGCCCGGACTCGTCGAGGTGGGTGAGGCCGGGGCCGCCTTCCTCGTGCGGCCGCGCCGGCTCGTCGCCGGGGCTCACGGCTCCACCAGCAGGTGGACCAGGATCTGCTCCCCCGCCTCGACGCGGGTGCGGCTGGCGGGCACCTCGGCGAGGCCGTGCGCCGCGACCAGCGAGTGCAGCAGGCCGCTGCCCTGCGCTCCGGTGCTGCTGGCGTGCCAGCCGTCCTGCGTTCGCCGCAGCGTGACGCGGAGGAACGACACCTTGCCCTCGGGGCTGGTGAGCGGCTCGTCGAGCACCGCGCTGAGACGCGGGCGGTTGAGGTCCGTGCGGCCCTGGAGGCGGCGGATGCCCGGTCGCACGAACACCTCGAAGCTCACGAATGCGCTGACCGGGTTGCCGGGCAGGCCGAAGCATGGGACCGCGGCCTCGCCCTGGCGGCCGATGAAGCCGAACGCCTGGGGCATGCCGGGCTGCATACCGACGCGGGTGAAGCGGACGTCGCCGAGCTCCGCCAAGACCTCCTTCACCAGGTCGTAGCGGCCGGCGCTGACGCCGCCGGAGGTGACCAGCAGGTCGCCCTGGAGCAGCGCACCCTCGAGCGCCTCCCGCAGGGCCCTGCGGTCGTCGGGGACGATCGCGTGCCGGAAGGCGATCGCGCCCGCCTCGCGCGCCATGGCCGTCAGCATGAACGAGTTGGAGTCGTGCAGGGCGCCGGGGAACAGCTCGCCGCCCGGCTCGACCAGCTCGTCGCCGGTCGACAGGACGACCACGCGCGGCTGCGGATGCACGCGCACTCGGGAGCGGCCGACGGCTGCGGCCATGGCCAGCTGAGCGGAGCCGAGGCGGGTGCCACGCGGGATGACAACGGCACCGGGCGTGACGTCCTCCCCCGCCGGCCGGATGTGCGCCCCGGGGCTGGCGTCGGCAAGGACCGTGACCCGGTCGCCCTCCTCTGCCGTGCTCTCGACGGGGACCACGGCGGCTGTCCCGGGCGGGACGACCGCACCGGTCATGATGCGGACCGCTCGGCCCGGCTCGACCGCGACCTTGGCAGGTGACCCGGCCGCAGCCTCGTCGACGACGCTGACCTGGGAGCCGGCTCTCAGGTCCGGAAGGGCTACGGCGTAGCCGTCCATCGCAGAGCTGGCGAAGGCGGGCAGGGGGCCGGTCGCGGCGACGTCCTCGGCGAGCACGCAGCCGTGGGCTTCGAGCAGCGCCAGCTCGATGGGCTCGAGGGCGTGCAGCCGTGCGAGGACCTGGGTGCGGTAGCGCCCGAGCGGCGCCAGCTCCGGCCGTCCGGCAGCCGCCATCAGAGGTCCTTGACGAACTCGCGCAGGAACTCACGGAAGTCGGGCCCGAGGTCGGAGCGGGCCGCGGCCAGCTCGACGGTTGCACGCAGGTAGTCCTGCTTCGAGCCCACGTCGTAGCGGCGACCGCTGAACTTGATCGCCCTGATCGGCTCCTCGCGGCACTGGGCCCGCATCGCGTCTGTGAGCTGGATCTCCCCGCCGCGGCCCGCCCGTGTGGCCGCGATGTGATCGAAGATGTCGGCCGTCAGCACGTAGCGGCCGATGATGCACAGGTTCGAGGGGGCGTTGGCCTTGCCCGGCTTCTCGACCATGTCGGTCACGTGGTAGACGTCCGGCCGGTCGGGGTCGGGCTCGCCGGCGATGACGCCGTACTTGCTGAGCTCGTCGTCGCCGAACTCCATCACGGCGACGACGCTGCGGCCGGTCTCGTCGCACAGGTCGACCATGTCAGAGAGCAGGCGCTCGTCGACGCCGATCAGGTCGTCGCCGAGGAGGACCGCGAAGGGCTCGCTGCCGACGTGGTGGCGCGCGCAGCCGACCGCGTGGCCGAGGCCGAGCGGCTCCCCCTGTCGGACGTAGTGCATGTAGGCGAGCTGGGAGACCGCCCGCACCGCCGCGAGAAGGTCCTCCTTGCCGGCCGCGGCCAGCTGGCGCTCGAGCTCGACGGCGCGGTCGAAGTGGTCCTCGAGGGCGCGCTTGCCCCGTCCGGTCACCAGCAGGACGTCGTCGAGCCCAGCCATGACGGCCTCCTCGACCACGTACTGGATGGCGGGCTTGTCCACCACGGGCAGCATCTCCTTCGGCTGCGCCTTGGTGGCGGGGAGGAAGCGAGTCCCCAGCCCTGCGGCCGGGATGACGGCTTTGTGCGCGCGCACCAGCTGGTCCTTTCTATGCGACTTCCGCTCTGCGACCACCGCTTGCATGCAGCGCCAGGCTCGCAGACCCGTGGGGCTGAGCACGCATCCTAGGCATCGGCGACCACCACGCGATCCCGTCCGCGCTGCTTGGCCTGGTACATCGCAGAATCGGCCGCCTGCAGCAGGCCGGCAACCGTGCCGCCCGAGTCCGGCAGGGTCGCGACGCCCACGGAGCAGGTCACCTGCAGCGGGGGGAAGGTCACCTGCCGGTGCACGGGGGTCGGCGCACGCCCGGCGCGCGCGCCCTCGGCCGACCCGGCTTGGGGCGGGGTGACGGGCTCACCGCCGACCGCCGCGTGGATGCGCTGGGCGGTGGTCGTGGCGCCCTCCAGATCGGTGTCGGGCAGCAGGACCACGAACTCCTCGCCGCCGTAGCGGGCCACGATGTCCGGAGCGCGGGTCGATTCGCGCAGCCGCGCCGCCACCTCGATCAGGACCTCATCGCCCACCTGGTGGCCGTAGCGGTCGTTGACCTGCTTGAAGCGGTCGATGTCTACGACGATCAACGACAGCGGACGACCGGAGCGGGCCGAGGCCTCGAGCTCGCGGTTCGCCTGGAGCTGGAAGTAGCGGAAGTTCCACAGCCCGGTCAGCGGGTCCGTCACCGACAGCCGCTGCGCCTCCTGGTGCAGCAGGACGTTCTCGAGCGCCACGGCCGCCTGGGTGGCGAAGCTGCGCAGCGTCTCGAGGTCGTCCTCGCTGAACGGCTCGTCGTCGCGCAGCAGCGACAGGACGCCGAGCACCCGGCCGCGGACGATCATGGGCACGGCGAGCTGGCTGTGCCCGCTCGGCTCCCCCGGCACCCGTTGCGGCGCGTCGGGGGTCCCCGGCACGAGCACGGCGAGACCGCGCTGCGCCACCCCGCCGATCAGCCCCTCGCCGAGGCGCAGGCGCGGACCGGGGCCGTCCAGACCTCTGCCGACCTTGGTGAACAGGGCGTCCCGCTCCGGGGTGAACATGGCCAGCAGGGCGCGGTCGGCCCGCAACGTGTCACGCGCCGTGTCAACCACCACCGACAGGGTCCGATTCGCGTCGAGGCTTGACGACAGCGTCTCACCGAGGCGTGACAGGTTGGCGCGCAGCTGCTGCTCGCGCTCCTGGAGCTCGTTCAATCGCAGAGCCAGCTCGGCGCTCATCTGGTTGAGGGCGTTGGAGAGGTCGCGCACCTCGCGGCCGCCAGCGGGCTCGAGACGCTGACCCAGCTCGCCCGCGGCGACGGCGCGTGCCACGGCGGCGGCCCGCTGA
Source organism: uncultured Actinomycetota bacterium (assembly GCA_964629825.1). Taxonomy (GTDB): domain Bacteria; phylum Actinomycetota; class Nitriliruptoria; order Euzebyales; family Egibacteraceae; genus CAZVUW01. The sequence continues at coordinate 30,961 of CAZVUW010000006.1, read as the reverse complement.
ACCGGGGTGGCGATGCTGGCCGCCAGGAGGTAGCCGACCGCCGCGGCGAGGATCAGCGTCGGCAGCACGATCGGCAGCGCAGCCATGACCGGCGAGTCCTGGCTGTCTCGCTTCCTCCAGATCAGCAGCTCCAGCGGTGCGTCCGCCGACCCGACCGGCACCAGCTCCCTCGAGGCGACCAGGTACTCCTGCTCACCGCGGGTCTCGCGGACGACGGTCGAGCCACCGCCGGAGCGCTCGGTCGGCACGTCCTCGATGGAGGCCCCCAGGACCGCGTAGACGGTGCCCCCGCTGACGAGAGCGGCCTCGCTGGTGAGCCCAAGAGACTCCAGGAGCTGGGTGTCCGCCCAGAGCACCGTCACCACCCAGCCGAGCGGCGCCGGGCCGTTGCCCACCAGCTCGCGGATGTTCAGGAGGGCGCCGGGCAGCGGACGTCCTTCGGCCACCGCGGCAGCGACGTCCGAGGCGTCTAGCTGGCTCCCATCCGTGAAGACGGCACCCTCACCGCGCTCTGCCAACAGCGACCCGTCGGGCCCGAGCACCACCACTGCGTCGGCGCGCATCGGCAGACCTGGCTCGGCCCGCCGCGCGAGGAAGTCGTCGACGACCACGGCCGACCCCGGCTGACCCAGCATCGGCGCGGCGGGGTCCAGGGCGAGCGAGGTGGCGAGGTCGAACGCCAGGTCGCCCGCGCGCTCACGGGCGGCCGCCGCCAGCGACCAAGCGGCGTTGCGGACGCTTGTCAGCTCGGACTCGTACTGCGCCCGCAGCCGGCTGTCGACCTCGGACTGGACGATCACAGCGGCGACCAGCACCGGTATGACGGTGATGGCGACGAAGAACAGCGTCAGCCGGCCCCGCAGGCCCACGCCGCGCCGCTCGGGCATGATCTGCCGTCCCCTTCCCTGGTCCCAGCTGGCGCCACCCTGGGAGGTTGCTATGAGACCCGGCCCCCAGTCCGCGAAGGCGCGGCTGCGCGGCGATCTGCTTGCCGCCCGCGCAGCGCTGTCGCGTGCCGACCGGCAGGCGGCTTCCCGCAGGGTGTGCGAAATCCTCCTGACGTTACCCGCTGTGATCGGTTCACGGGGCCTCTCCGCGTTCGCTCCAACTCCCGCAGAGGTCGACATCCTGCCAGCACTCGAGCGGCTTCTGTCGCAAGGTCAACAGGTCTTCCTCCCATGGGTTGCCGGTCCCGATCTGCACCTGGCTCCGGTGCGCGATCTGGCGCGCGACCTGGCGCCCGGATGGCGGGGGGTGCTCGAGCCCGTCGCGGACCTGCGATCCCACGAGGTGGACCTCTCCGAGATCGACGTCGCCGTGGTGCCGGGGATCGGCTTCGATCCGAGCGGCAACCGCCTTGGCTACGGCGGGGGGCACTTCGACCGGCTGCTGGCCCGGCTCCCGGGCAGCGCGACCATCATCGGCGCGGCCTTCGAGGTGCAGGTCGTGGACCGGATCCCCCGGGAGGAGCACGACGTGCCGGTGCACGTCCTGGTGACCGAGGAGGGCGCGCGGCGCTGCCGTTCGTGATGTTGCCCTTCGCCCCGCGGTGGACATACTTGTCCTTGGATCCCGAGCTCACGCTCAAGCCGTGCGGGGTTCGCTCCGAGGCGACGGTCGGTGCCGCGCATCCCCTTCTTGCGGCGCCGTATCGCATGCAGCCCGTGGTCTTCCGATCGTTTGCTGGAGGTTCGATGCCCACCTACGAGTACGCGTGCCGCAACTGCGGCGAGCACCTTGAGGTCGTCCAGTCCTTCAAGGACGATCCCCTGGAGGTCTGCGGGGCGTGCGGCGGGAAGCTGCGCAAGGTGTTCAGCGCCGCCGGGATCATCTTCAAGGGCTCCGGCTACTACGTGACCGACACGCGGAAGAAGGGCTCCAGCGACGGCGGGAGCTCGACGGGCTCGAGCAGCTCCTCGGACTCCTCGACCAGCCAGGCCAAGTCGGCTTAGCCTCTCGCGGACCGCACCCCTACCAGGGAGACCGCAGTGACAGACCCCGCGCCCCGCATCGACGTCGGCATCTTCGGCGGCTCCGGCTTCTACCGCTTCCTCTCCGACGCGGAGGAGGTGCCGGTCGAGACGCCGTACGGCGCGCCGTCGGCTCCGGTCGTGGTCGGCGAGATCGAGGGCCGCAGCGTCGGCTTCATGCCGCGTCACGGCGTGGACCACTCGCTGCCGCCGCACAAGATCAACTACCGCGCGAACCTGTGGGCGATGCGCCAGCTGGGCGCGACGGACGTGATCCTCCCGTGCGCGGCCGGCAGCCTCCAGCCCGAGATCGAGCCGGGTCACTTCGTGTTCTGCGACCAGGTCGTGGACCGCACCAGCGGCCGCGCGGACACCTACTTCGACGGCCCGATCACGACCCACATGTCGTTCGCCGACCCCTATGACGAGGAGATGCGCCAGACGGCCATCGCCAGCGCCAAGGAGCTCGGCATCCCCTACCACGAGTCGGGGACCATGGTCGTGATCCAGGGGCCGCGCTTCTCGACCCGCGCGGAGTCGCGCTGGTTCTCCTCGATGGGCTGGCACGTCATCAACATGACGCAGTACCCCGAGGTGATCCTGGCCCGCGAGCTGCAGATGAACGCGCTCAACATCTCCCTGATCACCGACTACGACGCGGGTGTCGAGGGCGGAGTGGCCGTATCGCACGCCCAGGTGCTCGAGGTCTTCAAGGCCAACAACGACAAGCTGCGCGAGCTGCTGTTCCACATCGTCCCGCGGCTTCCCCTGTCCGAGGGGCGCCCGGCCATGACCGCGCTGAAGGAAGCACGAGGCCACTGAGGTGACGTTCCGGCAGCGGCGCCGGCGCTGAGGCTCGCCTGGGCTGAGACCGGCCCCGGTGCGCTGTCCACAGGCGGTGAGGCGATCTCGCCGCCGCTGGCGGGCGATGGCGCAGGATCGGGACATGGAGCCCCGAGCGCCCCCGGCCGCCCGCCTGGCACGTCCGTTGCGCCGACTGACCGGACGGGCGCATCCGGCGCTGCCCCGGGCCCTTGACGTCGTCGCCGAGCGCTGGGCCGGGCTGCCGCCGCGCGGACGGACGGCGCTGGTCGTGCTGGGACTGATCGCCCTCCTCGGGCTGTCCGGAGCACGCGTACGCGCGATCGAGGAGCGCTGGGGCGGAGAGGGCGTCGAGGTGCTCGTCGCACCACGCAACCTGCCTGTCGGAGCGTCGGTGCAGGAGCTGCGCTCGGTGCGGCTGCCGCCCGCTGCCCTGCCGGCGCGGGCGCTGTCAGAGGCGCCCGTCGACGCGGTGCTGTCGCTCGGCCTGCCCGAGGGAGCGGTGCTGACGGAGGCTCACGTCAGCGCCAGCGGACCGGCGGCCGGGCTGCCGCAGGGCCTGCGCGCGCTGCCCGTGGCGGTCGAGGAGTCGTGGGGCGTCGCCGCCGGCGGCTGGGTGGATGTGTGGGTGCTGGGCGAGGACGGGCGCGCGCTGGCCGCGGCACGGGCCCGACCGATCCTCGAGCTGCGCGGTGAGGGCGCAGGCACGACGGCCCTGATCGGCCTGGCTCAGGACGAGGTCACCGCTGTGACGGCCGGTCTTGCCAACGGCCGGGTGGTGCTGGCGCACGCGCCGGCACCCGGCGGCGGAGACCATCCGGCCACCGAGGATGAGCGCTGAGTGTCGATACCATCGCTCTGCGCGTCCGGTGCACGGGCGCATCTCTGACGCCCGAGGTGATGCGACGCGATGGATGTCCCGATGTGGCTGCAGGCGATCGTGCTGGGGCTGGTACAGGGCCTGACCGAGTTCATCCCCGTGTCCAGCTCCGGCCACCTGGTCGTCGTGCCCAACCTGCTGGGCTGGGAGCGCCCGGGGCTGGCCTTCGACGTGGCGCTCCACCTCGGGACCGCAACGGCCATCGTCGTGTACTTCCGCACCGAGCTGTACGGGATGCTGCGCGGGGTGGTGCTCGGGACCCGCACCCCGGACGGGCCGCTGTACCGACGGCTGGCGCTGCTGCTGGTGCTCGCGAGCGTCCCGATCGCGATCGCCGGGCTGGCGTTCGAGGACGCGATCGAGGACGTCTTCGGCCAGCCACTCGTTGTGTGCGCGTTCCTTCTGGTCACCGCGCTGATCCTGGTCGGCGGCGAGCGCTTCCGCGACCGTCGCGCGCTCGGCGCCTCGACGGAGCCGGTCCGGGCCGAGCCCAGCCCCGGCACGTTGCAGGTCGGCGCCGATCCGGCGGATCCGCGCGGCCTCTCCCTGGATCGGGTGGGCCCCAAGCACGCGCTGATCGTCGGACTCGGCCAGATGCTCGCGCTGTTCCCCGGCGTGTCGCGGTCGGGCTCGACGATCATGGCCGGGGTCTTCGCCGGTCTCACCCGCGAGGCGGCAACCCGCTTCTCGTTCCTGCTGGCCCTTCCGGCCATGATGGGCGCGGCGATCCTCGGGCTTCCGGACATCACCGAGCCGGGCATCTACAGCGGGCTGGACATCGCCCTCGGGGTCGCCACGGCGGCGCTGTCCGGCTACCTCGCCATCCGTTTCCTGGTGGCGCTGGTCTCGCGGGCGCGCCTGACGGCCTTCGCGATCTACGTGACCGCCTTTGCGGTCCTGGCGGCCGTGGCGCTCACCCTGACCGGCTGACCGACCACGGCTCGATGTTGTTCTTGGCGGACATGTCCGCCAAGAACAACATCCAACTGGCGGGTTGCGGCGCCGCCTCCTAGGAGGCGCCCCTAGATCAGCCGGCGCTCCGTGGCCCAGCGGGTGAGCTCGTAGCGGCTGGACAGCTGGAGCTTGCGCAGCACGGCCGACACATGTGTCTCGACCGTCTTGGTGGAGATCGAGAGCCGCCGCGCGACCTGCTTGTAGCTCTGGCCGCGGGCGATGTGGCGCAGCACCTCACGCTCGCGCGGGGTTAGCTGGTCCAGCTCCGGGTCCGACGGCGCCGGAACCGCGCCGGCGAACGCGTCCAGCACGAAGCCTGCCAGCCGCGGGGAGAACACGGCGTCGCCCTCGGCGACGCGCTCGATCGCCGCCACCAGCTCGTCGGGTGCGATGGTCTTGGTGACGTAGCCGCGGGCGCCCGCGCGGATGACCGCCAGGACGTCCTCGGCGGCATCTGACACGCTCAGGGCAAGGAAGCGCGGCCCGTCCTCCTCCCCCGCGAGCGCCTGCAGGACCGCCTCGCCACCGCCACCGGGGAGGTGGACGTCGAGCAGGACCACGTCGGGGCCGGTGGCGCGGATGCCCTCGACCGCCTCATCGACGGACATGGCCTCACCGACGATGTCGAACGTCGACGACAGCTCCGCCCGCAGCCCGGACAGCACGACGCGGTGGTCGTCGACCAGGAACAGGCGGACGCGGGGACGCAGCTTCGTGGCGCCGCCGGAGGCGCCGGGGTCGACGCTCATGAGCGGCTCCTCGGCAGCTCGAGAGCGACCTCCGTGCCCTCACCGGGCGTGGAGGTGACCTCGGCGCTGCCGCCGTGGCGCTGCATCCGTCCGCGGATCGACTCGCTGATGCCGCGCCGACCGGCCGGGATCTCGTTCACGTCGAACCCCTTCCCCTCGTCGGCCACGTAGACCGTGATGCGGTCGTCCTCGACCTCACCGTAGACCGATATGCGCGCGGCCCCGGAGTGCAGGGCCGCGTTGGTCATCGCCTCTCCGGCGGCCGCCACCAGCGCGCGCACGCGCTCGTCCATGCTGACGTCGCCCACCACGACCACCTCGACACGGACGTCGTGGTGGTTCTCGACCCGGGCAGCCTGCTCGGCCAAGGCTGAGGACAGCCCCTCCTGGTCGGTCGGCAGCCGGCCGTGCAGCCAGCTGCGGAGGTCCCGCTCCTGCGCCCTCGCCAGCGACACCACCTCAGGCGGCACGTCAGCGCGCTGGATCAGCGCCAGGGTCTGCAGGACGGAGTCATGCAGATGCGCGGCCATCTCGGCGCGCTCCTCGGAGCGGATGCGCTGACGGCGTTCGTCGGCGAGCTGGCGCGCGAGCCGCCACATCCACGGCCCCAGGATCAGGCTGAGCCCGCCAACGGTGACGACGATCGCGACGGCAACGCTGGCGAGTGCGGTGACCGAGGCGCCCGCGGCCAGCAGGGCGGCCATCCCGACGGCGACCAGAAGCCCGCCGGCGAGGATGCGCAGCGGCGACACCCGGCCGCTGAACACCGCCTCGAACGGGTCCCCGGGAATGCGCGCGGCCGCCTCGCCGAGGCGGGCCCGCTGGGCCTCCCCGGTCTGCGACCACAGCACCACGGTGCCGGTCCCGGCCAGGGCGAGCGCGGTCACCAGCGTGTCCCCGGCCCACAGCCCCAAGGTCCGCAGCGCAAGCAGAAGGCCCGCCAGTACCAGGCCGACGGCGATGGTCCGGTCGGTGGTGACCTCCCGGCGCGGCGCCGCCGCGAGCTCGGCCTCGCTGCCCTCACGGGTCAGCACCCACAGGGCCCCGTAGACGAGCAGGCCGACGCCGCCCGCGGCCGTCAGGACCACGAACCCGAGGCGGGCGACCAGCGGCTCGACGCCGAGCCGCTTGGCCAGCGCGGCCGCGACGCCCGCGACCAGGCGATCGGAGGGGTCGCGCAGCAGCAGCACCCTGCTGGGTGCGCTCGCCTCGCGCGTGGTCATGTCCCTCCTAGGTGCCATGGTGTGACGGGATGACCGAATGGTCGCACGCGGCTCGGCAGCCGACACCGGGGGTTGCCCTGACCCCGGGTGGCGGACTCAGGGGTACACCGGGGGAACCACCGATGGTCGGTACGCGGACCGGACTGGACACTCGCGGCCATGGACAACTTCGCTGAACAGAACAGCTCCGCTGAGCAGACCACCGTCGGCGAGCGTCGGCTGACCCGCGCCCGCGGCAGCGCCGTGCTGGGCGGTGTCGCCGCCGGCCTCGCCCGCTACCTCAACACCGATCCGCTGCTGGTGCGGCTCGGCTTCATCGGAGCCGCGCTGCTCGGCGGAGCCGGTGTTCTCCTCTACCTGATCGCCTGGGTCCTCATCCCCGCCGACGACGAGCCGGCCGCGGCAGCGGGCGAAGGCGCGCTCGAGAACGCGATCCGCAGGATCCAGGAGGCGCCGCCGTGGCTGCAGATCCTCGCGATCGTGTTCGTGGCCCTGCTGATCGCCAGCCCGGGCGCCGGGATGCCCGGCGAGCTGGTGTGGGCGTTCGTGCTGGTCGCAGGCGGTGTCCTGCTGTTCCGCGCCGCCGACGCCCGCACAGCGGCCGCGCAGGCTCCGGGACCGCAGACGGCTCCTGCGCCGGCCGCTGACGCGACCGCCGCCGCTGCGGTTCCGCCACCGCCGGTGTCCGAGCGCCCGACCGCCCCCTACCCGACCAGCTCTTACCTGAGCGGCAGCACCCCGCCGCCACCTCCTCCGCCGCCCCCGACGCCGAAGGAACCGCGCCCGCCGGCGCTGCTGGCGCGCCTGACCCTGGCGGTCCTCCTGCTCGCCGCGGGCGTGGCAGCGCTGCTGGAGGAGCTCAACGTCGTCTCGATCGCCCCGCGCGAGTACGTGGCCGGCGCCCTGCTCATCATCGGCGGCGCCCTCCTGGTCGGGTCATGGGTCGGCCGGGCGCGCCCGCTGATCTGGCTGGGCGTGCTCCTGCTGCCGCTCCTGCTCCTGGTGTCGTTTCCGACCCTGCCAATCCAGGGCGGGGTGGGCGAGCGCGTGCACGTCCCGACGAGCATGACGCAGCTCGAGCCGGTGTACGAGCTCGGCGTCGGGAACATGACCGTTGACCTCAGCCAGCTGCCCGGCCGCGATCCGATCGAGGTCGAGCTGCGCATGAGCCTCGGCGAGCTGCGTGTCATCGTCCCGGAGGGGGCGAACCTCGACATCGACGGCCGTCTCCGAGGCGGGGAGGCCGAGGTGCTCGGCAGCACGATCAACGGCACGTCGCTCGACCTCGGCCAGCTGGATCCGCCCGAGACGGGCGGGCGCAGGGTTGTCCTCGACGTGCAGCACCTGTTCGGAACCGTCCGGGTCACCGACCGATGACCGGCCGCTCCGTCAACCCTTCTTCCACCTCAGGAGCCGACATGCAGCGTCACGCCTTCGACCCGCTCTCCTTCCTCGCCGGCACCGCCTTCATCATCGCGGCCGTCGCGGTGCTGGCCGACTCCTACCTGCCCATCATCCGGCCCGGTGTGCTGGGCCCCGGCCTTCTGATCCTCACCGGCCTGCTGGTCCTGGCCGGGATGCGGCAGGACCGTGTGACCGAGCCCGCGGCTGGGGATTCCTACGAGCACGCCGACGACGAGCCGGAGGACTAGCGCCGGCTCGCGGTCGAATCGGGCACGATCCGATAGAGGAGCCGACATGGGCAAGCCACAGCAGCCGGAGCTCGCACGCAGCCGCCGCGGCAGCACCGATGACGAGGGCAACGAGCTGCGCGCAGGCAGCGAGCTCCCAGAGGGCGACCGCCCGCGCGGACCGGTCCCGAAGGCCAACCGCGCTGGCCACCGGCCCGCGAAGAACCCGGACAAGCCCTCAGTTCCTCCGCACAAGCGCTAGCTTCGTCCGCGCCGTGTGAGCATCTCCTCATCTTGCTCACACGGCGCTCTTGCCTGCGCGGGGCAGACTGCCGGCGATGACCACCACGCCGGAGCAGCCGTCTGCGGGCACCGCGGCTGCGCCACCCGCCCCTGAGCGCTCGGACGCCCCCCCACCGCGGCGTCCCTTCCGCCGGCGCAGCAGCGCCCGGCTGCGGATCACCAGCTGGTACGTGGTGCTCGTCGCCTTCGCGCTCGGCCTGTCCATCGTGGCCGCGCGCCAGGTGCTGCTCGCGACCCTCGCCGAGCGGATCGATGATGCGCTGGTTCAGGAGGTCGACGAGCTCCGCCAGCTGGCGGGTGGGATCGATCCGGCCGACGGTCGCCCGTTCGGCAGCCGCGTCGAACGGATCTTCGACGTCTTCCTGAGCCGCAACATCCCGGCCCAGAACGAGGCGATGCTGGCGATCGTCGACGGCGCTCCCTACCTGCGCAGCCCTGGTCCCGCCGAGCTGCGGCTCGACCGCCACGAGGATCTGGTGCGCCGCTGGCGCGCGGTCTCGGAGCCGGAGCGCGACTCCACCGTGCTGTCCGACCTCGGCCGCCTCGAGCACCTGGCGGTCCCGCTGCGCCTGCGCGGCGGCACGGAGGCGGTGTTCGTCGTCGCCATGTACGCCGACCTGGAGCGTGCGGCTCTCGACGAGGTGATCCGAACGGCCGCCCTGGCCGGCCTGATCGCCCTGGGCCTGGCGACCCTGCTGGCGTGGGGCGTCGCGGGACGGGTTCTCGCCCCCGTGCGCGAGCTCACCCGAACCGCCACCGCCATCGGTGAGACCGACCTCGAGCGCCGCATCGAGGTGGAGGGGCGCGACGAGATCGCCGAGCTCGCCGCCACCTTCAACGACATGCTCGATCGGCTCGAGGCCGCCTTCTCCAGCCAGCGCGCCTTCATCGACGACGCCGGTCACGAGCTGCGCACGCCGATCACGATCGTCCGCGGCCACCTCGAGCTGCTGGAGGACGATCCCGAGGAGCGCCGCCGCACCATCGCCCTGGTCCTCGACGAGCTGGACCGCATGAGCCGGATGGTCGAGGACATGCTCCTGCTCGCCAAGGCGCAGCAGCCGGACTTCCTGACGCTGCAGACCATCGACCTCGAGCGCTTCACCGAGGACGTCGTCGCAAAGGCCCGCGCCCTGGCCCCGCGCGATTGGCGGCTGGATGGCAGCGGGCGCGGCAGGATCGTCGGCGACCGCCAGAGGCTGACACAGGTCCTGATGCAGCTCGCCCAGAACGCGACCCAGCACACCGGGGAGGGGGCCGAGATCGGGCTCGGCAGCTCGCTGGCGGACGGGGAGGTCCGCCTGTGGGTCCGCGACACCGGCCCGGGCATCCCAGAGGATGAGCATGAGCGCATCTTCGACCGGTTCACGCGCGGCCGGGGTGGACGACGGCGCTCCGACGGGGCCGGCCTGGGGCTGGCCATCGTCCGGGCCATCGCCGAGGCTCATTCGGGTCGGGTGGAGCTGGACAGCCGACCGGGGGCGGGAGCCCGCTTCACCGTGGTCCTGCCGACCGATCCGCCAAGGGGGGAGACAGCTTGGCCCGCATCCTGATCGCCGAGGACGAACCGCGCATCGCCTCGTTCCTCTCCAAGGGGCTGCGCGCCAACGGCTACACCCCGACCGTCGCCGAGGACGGGGTCGAGGCGCTGGTGCGCGCCCGCAGCGGCGAGTTCGACCTGCTGCTTCTGGATCTCGGCCTGCCGCGCAAGGACGGGCTGACCGTCCTGCACGAGCTGCGCGCCAGCGGGGATCGCACGCCCGTGATCATCCTCACGGCGCGCGACGGGGTCGCCGACACGGTCGCCGGCCTGGAGGGCGGCGCCGACGACTACGTCACCAAGCCGTTCATCTTCGAGGAGCTGCTGGCGCGCGTGCGCGCCCGCCTGCGCAGCGACCGCGCCGTCAGCGAGCCGGTGCTTAGAGCCGGCGAGGTCACCCTCGACCTGCGAACTCGCCGGGCCAACGTCGACGGGCGCGAGGTCGAACTGACCGCACGCGAGTTCACGCTGCTCGAGACCTTCCTCAACCACCCCGATCAGGTCCTCAGCCGCGAGCAGCTGCTGAGCCACGTGTGGGGCTACGACTACGACCCCGGCTCCAACGTGGTCGACGTCTACGTCGGCTACCTGCGCCGCAAGGTCGGCAGCGAGCGCATCAAGACCGTCCGCGGCATGGGCTACCGGTTCGAGGCCTGAACCCGGGCCCAGTGCCCGGGTCAGACCTCGGCGGGGGCAGGCTCGGTCGCCTCGGCGCCCGGCGGCAGCACCTCGACCGCCGCGGTCCCGCGCCGCCGGTGCCAGGAGTCCCACAGGGCGAGCATGCTCGGCAGGACGATCGTGGCGGCGACGACCGCGAACCCGATCGCGTAGGCGGTCACCATGCCGAACTGGCGGAACGGCGTCAGCGACGAAGTGATCAGGATCCCGAAGCCGGCCACGGTCGTGAACGCTGACCCGGCCAGCGCCCCGCCGGTGTGACGGACGGTGGAGCGGATCGCCTCGGCGGGATCGGTGTAGCGGATCCGGTCCTCCGAATAGCGGTGGGTGACGTGGATCGTGTACGGCACGCCGATGCCGATCGCCAGGGCGGCGATCGTGGCCGTGACCGGGCCGAACGGGATGTCGGTCAGGGCCATCAGCCCGAACGTCCACAGCACCACCAGCGCCACCGGGCCGATCGTGATGACCCCCAGGAACGGGCGGCGGGCCTGGATGGCGAAGGTGATGACCAGCAGCAGCATCGCGGCGATCAGGGTGGTCACCAGCGAGGACACCTGCGAGTCCTGCAGGGCCGTGATGATCACGTGGTTGATGATCGGGTTGGAGGTGGCGATCGCGTCGACGCCCGCCTCCTCGACCTCTGCGAACGCCTCGTCGAGGTGCTCGGCCAGGGGTCCCGCACCGGCCTCGCCGGCGGTGGTCTGGATCGAGAAGCGGGCCATGTCGATCTCGCCGCCGTTCTCCGACAGGACGCGGCGCGCCTGATCGGGGGCGGCCTCCAGCAGCGCGGCGTAGACCGCGGGAACATCGCCGTCCGCAGCGAACGTCAGGTCCTCCTGGAGCCCGGCGGCGGCGGCCTGTTGGGCGAGCTCGGGCACGGCGGGCTGACCCTCGGGTCCCGGCATGACCAGCTGCGCCAGCACGCTCACGGGCGACTCGGCCGCTGCCTGCCCCTCGAACGTGGAGACGTCCTCGATCTCGGTGAGATCGGCGGTCGCCGCGACCATGGCGTTGTGCGCCTCGACGGTGGCGACGTCGCCGGTCAGCAGCACGTCGGTCTGCTCGCCGAAGCCGCCGTCGAAGCGATCGACGATCGTCTCGTAGGTGGCGACGATCGGCGAGTCGTCGGGCAGGAAGTCGGTGGAGCTGAAGCGGGTCTCGAGGCTGGCCAGCCCCCAGGCGCCGAGCGCCCCGCCGAGGACCACGGTCACGAGCAGCGTGGGGATCGGGAAGCGCTCGGCCAGCACGGCCGTGCGCGCCATGATCCCGGGCAGGAGCCGCTCGCCGGTCTGGTTCAGGGCGGCGCGCGGCAGGCGGCCCTGCTGCTCGGCTCGGCGGTCGAGCAGCAGCCGCACCGCGGGCACGAAGGTCAGCATCAGGATGAACGAGGCGGTGATTCCGATCGCTGCCAGGATCCCGAAGTCGCGCAGGGCCGGGACCGGGTTGACCACGTTGGTAAGGAACCCGACCACCGTGGTGATGGTGGCCAGCACCAGGGCGACGCCGACCGTGTGGACCGCGCGACTCATGCCATCGGTGGGGTCTGAGCCGGTGCCGACCTCCTCGCGGTAGCGGCTGGTGAGGTGGATCGCGTAGTCCACGCCGAGCCCGATCAGCAGGACCGGCACGACCTGGGTGATCTGGTTCAGGCGACCCATGACGCCCAGCCCCTCGGGACCGAGCAGGTAGGCGAAGCCCTGCATCCAGCCGATGGCCATCAGGATCGTCGCCATCGTGAGCAGCATGTCGGCGACCGTGCGGCGGATGCCCGGGATCACCTTGGTCCCGTAGCCGGGCTTGACCCAGTACACGAACAGCAGGATCAGGACGATGATCCCGAACGCCATCCCGAACAGGCGGCCGACCTCGGCGGAGAACTCGTCCATGTCGGAGAACAGCAGGGCGAAGCTGAACGCCTCGGCGGTGACCCCCTCCGGCAGAGGTGCCTGCGCGACCACCTCGGCGATGTCCGCCTCCAAGGCGATCTGCTGGTCGAACGCCTCGTCGCCCTCACCCATCACCGAGCTGGTGTCGACGAACACCAACATCAGGGCGGCGTCAGCCTCGGTGGGCGCGGTGTCATCCGGCTGGAGGGCGGCGATGAAGCCCGCTTCCTGAGCGGGCATCTGCTCCAGCGCGGCGCTGTACAGCTCCTTGACCTGCTGGTCGTCGAGCGTGGCGACGTCGATCCCCTGCTGCTCGGCCGCCAGGAAGAGCGGGTCGATGAAGGACACGACCGCCGGGCGGTTGGGCTGCTCGGACAGGTCGTCGGCAACCGGGCTCGACAGCAGCGCCTCACGCACCGACGCCACCGCCTGGACGCCCTCCGCGGTGACCAGGTCCCCGTCCGTGGACAGCAGCACCTGCATGACGGACTGGCCGGTCTCGCCGAAGCGCTCGTTCAGGGTCTCGGCCGCGAGCAGCTCCTCGTTGTCCGGAGCGAACCCATCGTTCCCGGCCGCCATCTCCACCTGCGTGGCCAGGCCACCGAGAAGACCGGTGAGAAGGAGCGCTGCTACCACCACGCCGGCCGGGGCCCGACGCACGACAGCCGACAGCGCATTCACAAGAGTGATCACGACAGCTCCGCGGGATGAGAGGTTGAGGGGCGGTGCGAATTCGACCGTCGACCAGCGTACGCTCGCGCCGCAGATCGGGCCCAACCCGCTCAACCGGTGGCCCCGGCCAGCCGGTCAAGCCCTCCGCTCATGCAGCGACAGCGGTAGCGGCCAGTTCCAGATCAGACCGTGCCTGGCACGGCGCCGGGCTCGGGGGCTGCTTCCGCGGCCGGCGTCGCGTCCAGCGGCTCCAGCTCGACCGTGCGCAGGGAGCGCAGGACGTGCAGGCTCGCTGTGAGGAAGATCGCGCCGGCCAGCAGGAAGATCGACCGCGGCCCGAGGGCGGTGCCGGCCAGCGCCACGAAGCCTGCGCCGAGCACGTACCCGAGCCCGTCGACCACTTCGCAGGCGGCCAGGACCCTGCCTCGCACCTGATCGGGGGTCTGAGCCTGGAGCATGCTCTCGTAGAGCACGACCGCGATCGAGTTGCCGGCGCCGGCGACGATGGCCGCGGCGAGGACCGGTGCCACGGAGGTCTGGAATGCGGTCACCGCGAGCGCCAGGCCCACGCTGCCGACGCTGGCAGCGAGGAGCGGCACCGCACGCCAGCGGGCGGTCAGCATCGGGACGGCCAGGGAGCCGAGCAGCATGCCCGCGCCCCAGGTTCCGGCGACGACCCCGAGGATGCCGGCGTCGCCGTGCAGGACGTCGAGCACGAACACCGGCATCATCGGCGCGCGGATGGCGGTGGCGAACAGCGCGAAGCCGGTGACCAGCAGCACGGCCCGGACGATGCGGGTGCTCCGCACGTAGGAGAACCCGTCCCGGATCATCTCGAGGGTGCGCTGGTGGGGTCCGCGCTCGAACGCGGGCAGGCGCACAGCCGCCAGCAGCAGCAGCGAGCCGACGAAGGTGGCCGCGTTCAGGATGAAGGTCGATCGCAGCCCGATGTGCGAGGCCAGCAGACCACCCAGGATCGGACCGCCGATCACCGTCAGGTGGAAGGTGAAGGAGATCAGGGCGTTGGCGTCCACCAGCCGGTTCTTGGGCAGCAGGTTGGGGAGCGAGGCCTGCATGCTGGGCTGGAACAGCGACCCTCCGATCCCGAGCACGACCGCGACGGCGGTGAAGTGCAGGGCGGAGGGCTCCGCGCTCAGGAGGAGCGTCAGCACCGCCGCCGCACGAGCTCCGTCCGACAGGATCATCATGGTGCGGCGATCGAAGCGGTCCACCAGCGTGGTCCCGAGCAGCCCGCCGACCACGCCGGCGATCGCCTGGGCCATGAAGACGACGGCGAGAAGCCTCGGGCCCCCTTCCTGCTCGACCACAGCGACGGCGACGGCCAGCGCGTATGACATGTCGCCGAGGGTCGAGACGGCGAAGGCCATCCACAGGCGGCGGAAGGGCACGATGCTCAGAACCCCTCCGGCACCGCGGAGCGTGGCCGGCAGGCGGGTGGACTGACAGATGCGGTGCAGGAAGACGGCCGCGCCGATCACCAGCAGGACGTCGCCGAGGCTGAAGACGTTCGACAGGGGCCAGCCCTCGGGGATGGCCCAGATGTCGCCGAGGAACGCCAGGCGCGCCGACTCGACCGCCGTGGAGTTGCTGAACTCGACCGTGGCCATCGGCAGGCCGGCGCTGGCCAGCGCCGACGGCGAGGCCGGCATCACCCCCCCGTTGGCGGCGATGGCGGCCAGGTTCATCCCGCCCCCGAGCGCCATCAGCGCGACGCCGGGCACGCGCAGGTTCGCGAGGACCATGAGGATGGCCGGCACGTAGGTGGCGACGTGGAGGAGCCCCGCGAGGTCCTTGGGCAGCGAGTGGTCGAAGACGTTGATGATCGCGATCTGCGCGACCAGCGCGACCAGCGCCAGGCCCATCCAGCGCAGCCGGACGTCCGCCACCCGGCGGAGATCCCCGCCGAGCACGGGGACGGACACGATCAGGAGGAGCAGGACGACAGGGAGGATCATGGCTGTGCCTCGAGTGGAGTCGGTCCGACGGTGGGGGCGGCGCAGCGGCGGGCGAGCCAGGGCGTGAGGACCGGTCCCCCGGCGGGAAGGGCGATGTGCGTGCCGTAGGCGTGGTCGCAGCCGAGGCTGGCGAGCTCGGCCATGGCCTCGGGTGAGTCGACACCGCCGGCGACGGTCTCGAGTCCGAGCCCGGCGGCGAGGGTGACGACCGAGCGCAGAACCAGAGCCTCGCGCGGCGGTCCGGCGAGACCGGCGACGAACGCGGGGTCGAGCTTGACGCGGTCGATGGGAAGGTCGCGGAGGGCAGCAAGCGACAGAGCGCCCGCTCCGAAGTCCTTGAGGGCGACCCGGACACCGAGGGCGCGCAGGGACTCGAGCACCTGGGTCATGTGATAGGCGTCGCTGGTGATGGTCGACTCGACGACGCTGATCTCGAGCCGGTCAGGCGTGAGCCCGGCCTCCGACAGCTCGGCCTCCACCGCCGCCGCGAAGCCGGGGTCGAGCAGCTCCGGGGCAGCGACGGGGACGCTGATCTCGATCCCTATGCCGGCCTTCTGCCAGGCCGCGCACTGGGCGAGGGCCTTGCGGCGGACCAGCGCGGACAGCCTCGCCATGACGTCGCTGTCCTCCGCCAACGGCACGAAGGCCTCGGGCGGGATCAGCCCGCGGATCGGGTGCTCCCAGCGCAGGATGGTCTCGGTGGCGGTGACGACCCCGTCGCTGAGCCGGACCCGCGGCATGAAGTCGACGCCGAGCGCCTCCGCGTCGAGCGCCTCCCGCAGCTCGGCCAGGACCGACAGGCGCCCGTGGCCATCGCGGTCACGGGCTTCGTTGAACATCGAGATGCCCAAACGCCGGAACTTGGCGTGATACATGGCCTTGTCGGCGCGCTGGAGCAGGGCGTCCAGCTGCAGGCCGTGCTCGGGGAACATCGCGATGCCGAAGCTGCCGCTGATCTGGACGCTGGTCTCACCGACGGTGCAGGGCTCCTCCAGGCTGGCAAGCAGCTCGCCGGCGCGCCGCACGGCCGCCTCGCTGGAGTCGAGGTGGGTGATCAGGACCGCGAACTCGTCGCCGCCCAGGCGCGAGACGAGGTCCTGGCTGCGCACCGCGGAGCGGAAGCGCTCGGAGACCGCCTGGAGCACCGCGTCGCCGACGTGGTGCCCCAGGCGGTCGTTGATCTCCTTGAACCCGTCGAGGTCCGCCAGCATCACTGCGACCTGGCGGCCGCGCCGGGTGGCGTCCTCGAGGGCGACCTTGGCCTCCTCCGCGAACATTCGGCGGTTCGGAAGCTGCGTCAGCTGGTCGTGCATCGCGTCGTGCTGACGCGCCAGGGCCCTGGCGGCGCTGTCGTAGACGGCCCAGGCCACCAGCATGAGGAGCGGTGTGAGCAGGAGGCTGCGCTGGGCGACGACCACCATGATCGGCGCCAGCACCATCAGCATCCCGTCGATGGTCAGGTTGATCGGCAGACCCCGGCGGATCATCGACCGCACCGAGGTGTCCTGGTGGAGCGCCAGCACCGTCATCGTGAGGGCGCTGTTGATCACATAGATGGAGGTCGCGGCCAGGACCGCCAGAGGCAGGTACGGCCACAGGCTCTGGGTGGGGTCGAGGAGCGCCTGGCCGCCGCCGAAGACGCGCAGCAGCCCGGCGCCGATGCCCATCGAGATCGTCAGCTGGGCGATGTTGAAGGCGGTCTGCACCGGTGCGTTGCGGTTGACCCAGTCACCGATCAGCGACGAGGCCGCGAGAACCAGGAGCACCGTTGGCAGCGGGGCGCTCAGCATGAGCGCGACCGCGAACGTCCAAGAGGCCGTGAACTCGCCGTCCTGTCGGCGCAGCCACGGCACGGGCTTGAGCTCGCAGACCAGCAGGCCCGCGGTGTACAGCCAGAACGACGGCGGATGCGCGCCGGCGAAGCTGGAGAGATCGAAGTTGAGAGCGGCGGCGAGCAGGATCAGCGCGCCGACAGCGATGACGCTGCCGACGTACAGGTTGAAGATGATCCTTCGCCCGCCGTCTCGCTCCATACCTACCGTCCCTGTGGGGATCTCGGCGCCCCGGCATCAGCCGGGGCGCCGAGGGCTGCAGTGGCTCCTAGTACCACTTCGCCGGCGCGCCGAGCGCCGCCACGAGGGCGACCAGGACGGCCAGAGCGGTGGCAGAGTGCGTGAAGCGCTTCATTGCGGTTCCTCTCGTCAGTCGGACTTCCTGTCCCCGCAGCTCATTACGCTGCGTGATGAGAAGGTCGGCCGCGCCCCGCCGGCGTTGAATAGCCTTCGCGGATGATCTTGAGGCGCCGTCAGGACCACCCGGTAGGACCATCGGCTCGCGCAACCCCCCGCTTGACCTGCTGTTTTCCGTGCGGTTGCTCAGCTGGCCCTGTTCGCAGCCGATCCCGGACTAGTCAGCCACCGAGGGCGCGTATGCGCGTGCGGGTGCCCGCTCGAGCGCCGAAGCGCGGGAGGATCACGTGGGAATCGTGAGGATCGCGGACCCGACCGATTCCCGGCTGGCAGACTTCCGCACTCTCCGTGATCCTGAGCTGCGCAAGCGCTACGAGGGCCGCGCCGGCGTCTTCATCGCAGAGGGCCCGACGGTGGTGCGCGCGCTGCTCGACTCGCGCTACCCGGTCCGATCCCTGCTGTGCGAGCCGGCGCGGGCCGAGGAGCTGGCACCAGCCGCCGCAGTGCGCGGGGCGCCGGTCTACGCCGTGGAGCGGGAGGTCCTCTACGAGGTCGTGGCCTTCCCCGCCCATCAAGGGGCGCTGGCCTGCGGAGGCCGGCTGCCGCCGCTCCGCGCCGAGGACGTGATCCGGGACACCCGGCGCGTCGTCGTGCTCGAGGCGATGAACGACCACGAGAACATGGGCGCGATCTTCCGCACCGCCCGCGGGCTGGGAGCGGACGCGGTGCTGCTCGGACCGCGCTGCGCCGATCCCCTGTACCGCCGCTGCGTGCGCGTGTCGATGGGGCACGTGCTGCACCTGCCCCATGCCCCGGTGCCTGACATGCCGGGTGCGCTGGAGCTGCTCCGCGCTGCCGGCTTCACGACCGTCGCTCTGACCCCGGACCCGGCCGTGCCGCCGATCGACGCCGTGGATCGCGACCGGCCGCTTGCCCTTCTGCTGGGCGCCGAGGGTCCTGGGCTGGAGCCCGCCACCCTCGCGGCTGCCGACGTGCGCGCCCGGATCCCGCTCGCCGAGGGCGTGGACTCGCTCAACGTCGCCGCCGCCGCTGCGATCGCCCTGCACGCCCTGCGGCCGAGCGGCTGAGGACGTGAAGAACACGAACCGGCCCCGGCATCTCGCCGGGGCCGGTTCGTGCGGGTGCCCCCTGGTGCGGGCAGCTAGGTGCGCTAGGCGCGAGCGCGGCGTGCGGTGGCGAATGCGGCGCCACCGAGCGCCAGGCCGGCAAGGCCCGCAGCCAGCGCGAGGATTGGCAGGATCTCGCTGCCGCTGTCGGTCTCGGAGGCGCCTGAGAGCCCGCCCTCGGCGCTGATGGGCTCGGCGACGACCTCGTCGTCCTCCTCGGCCTCGTCGCCATGCCCGCCGCCTGCGGTCAGGGTGATGTAGGGGGCGGGGTGATCGATGTCGTTCCAGGCCTCGACGCTCTCAGGGATGTTGATCCAGGCCTCCTCGCCCTCCTCGCACTCCTGGACGACGGGGAAGTACAGCGTCTCGCCCTCGGCCCCGTCCGGCATGCGCATGTTCACGCCGAAGTCCTGGAAGTGCTCGTCTGGCAGGCTTCCGCCGCTGTAGATGATCTCCTTGACACCCTCGGTGATGGTCTGGCCGTGCAGCTCGACCGGCTCGCTGAGCTCGCCGACGACGGTCTCGATCTCCCAGCCGGGGACGACCTCCGGGCGCACGCTCGACACCCCGTCTGGGATGGAGATCCGGACCGTGGTCGTCGGTGACCCCTCGCAGCCGTGGCCGACGCGGAACTTGGCCATGAAGTAACCACCGGCCGGGGCCGCGTTCGGGTTGGCGGTGACGTGCGCGTAGGCGGGCGCCGCAAGCATCAGGATCAGGGCGGCGCACAGCGCCAGAGGCGTCAGTCGGGTGAGCGTGCGGGTCATCGGTGTTGCACTCCTTGTCCGGTCTTGATGGGTCGAGGTAGATCAGGTGATGCGGACCTCGAAGGTCGCGCTGCGCTGCTCGAAGTCGGAGATGCGCAGGAGGACCTCTATCTGCCAGACGCCGGGCACGGCCATGGCCTTGGCGTCGTAGATCCAGTGACCGGGGCCAGCGGGCGCCGTCATGCGCGTGATGGGCTCGATCCGCGAGTCCTCCGACGACAGCCGCAGGGTCGCCTCCTGGGCTTCCCGTGGGCGGCCGAGGCCGTCGAGCAGGTAGATGTGCAGCGTCGCCTGGCCGACCTTCGGGTTCTCCACGGTGAGCTCGATCGCGGTGTCCTCATCGAGCTCCACCAGCTGGGTCACGGGCTCGGAGAGGGCGCGGGCGGCCGGCGTGAAGTCGACGAGGACCGCCGTGACCGCAATCACCAGGACGAGCCCCACCACCTCGAACCGGACGGTCGAGCGCAGCCGCGCGAGCGCGGCGGTGCTGTCGCCGGCGCGGCGGAGGCTGGGGACGAGACGGCGCTGGTTGTAGGCGGCGGCGAGCAGGACCAGCGCCACCAGGCCCAGCTTGACGAGCAGCGTGCGCCCGTAGGTGGTCGTCACCAGGGCCACCCCGCTGCGCACCTCGATCCAGGCGAGGATCGCGCCCGCGGCCACGAGCAGCACAACCGTGCCGAAGGCCAGGCGCGAGAAGCGCGCCACGAGGGTGCCCGCGCCGACGGCATCAACCGCCCGGCTGCGCCGCCGCAGGGCCAACCCGAGCAGCACCAGACCGCCGAGCCAGGCGGCCGCCGTGAAGGTGTGACCGATGTTGGCGACCGTCGCGAGCCAGCGCGGCTCGCTCAGCAGCGTGTGCCCCGTGAGCGAGAAGGGCGCCACCGCTGCCACCGCCGCCAGCGCTACCACCGCGGGCTTCAGGTGATCGCCCGAGGAGCGGCGCCGCGCCAGGTGCGCAACCCACGCGACCGCGACCAGGGCCGCCAGACGCAGGAACGAGGCGACTCCGTACGGCGACGTGGCCACCCCGGGCAGCGCGCCGAACGCGGCCCCGAGCGAGGTGCTGAGCGCCAGCGCCTGCAGGTAGAGGCCGATCAGCGTGGCTAGCAGCCCGACTCCGGCGACGTTGACGACCAGGCGCGCAAACCGGCCCAGCTCGTCGTTGCGCCCGTCATGGACCAGGCCGAGGAAGAGCAGGCCGCCCGCCGCCATGAGGGTGGCCGCCCCCATCAGGAAGCGGTTCAGGCGGATGATCCAGGTCTCGGCGCCGCCCTCGCCGCCCGCCGGCACGGCGGCGATCTCCCCCTCCTCGCCGATGCTGAAGACGAGCGCGCCGCGCACCACATGGGAGTCCGCCGAGGTCACGCGATAGCTGACGACGTAGGAGCCGTTGGGCAGGTCTGGCTGCAGCGGGATGGTCAGCGACTTGCCGGTCGTGTCCTGCTCGGCCGGGCCGGCCTCGACCCGCTCCCCGGCGCCGTTCAGGACGATGACGCCGTCAGCCTCGAGGCCGACGGGCTCGTTGAACTCGAGCTCGACCTCCTGGACCGGGCCGTCGACGATCGAGTCGTCGGCCGGCACCGATCGGACCAGCGTCGCGTGCGCCCAGGCCGGCAGCGCCGTGGCCAGGACGACGACGAACAGCGCCGCGGCCGCGCCGGCGGCGCGGAGGATGCTTCGCACGATGGACAGACCCCTCTCGGCGCCCCTGGAAGGGGCGGCCCTGGTTGATTAGTCGCCCGCTGCCGACGACCGGTTCCCCAGGAGGCGAAAGATCCGGGTCTGTCCCCCGAACCCGCACGGAGATCCGCCCCATGTGCCCGACTTGATCCGATTCCCGCCTTGGTCGGGCCAGCCGGCGCGGCGGTAGCCTTTCGGAGCGGCCCAGCGCCCTCGCCCTCGTAGCTCAGTGGATAGAGCGCGGCTCTCCTAAAGCCGGCGCGCAGGTTCGATTCCTGCCGGGGGCACGTCAGTCGTGCGTCAGGTTCGGCAGCAGCCCCAGGAATATCCGCTGGTCAGAGGGGGCAGTCTTCGCCGAAATCCTTGCACCGCGCCCCGCTGGCATTCAGGATCGGGGCACCCGGATGCAGGCTTGCAAGGATGTCCGCCCGGCGTAGGCCGTGCGGCGATGCGGAGGTTGACAATGGCGAGGCTTCAGTTCGACGGGGTCTGGAAGATCTACCCGGACGGCACAGAGGCCGTTAAGGACCTGAGCCTCGACATCGACGACGGCGAGTTCGTGGTGCTCGTAGGGCCGTCCGGGTGCGGGAAGTCGACCGCTCTGCGC
>CAZVUW010000006.1:0-9294 GCA_964629825.1 uncultured Actinomycetota bacterium | reverse complement strand
GGGTCGTGAACAACCTCACGCCGAAGGAGCGCGACATCGCGATGGTGTTCCAGAGCTATGCGCTCTACCCGCACATGACCGTGGGCGAGAACATGGGGTTCGCACTCAAGCTCGCGGGCGTGCCGAAGGACGAGATCGACAAGCGCGTGCGCCAGGCCGCGGAGACGCTCGGGCTGACCGAGTACATCGACCGCAAGCCGCGTGCCCTGTCCGGTGGTCAGCGCCATGGACGAGCCGCTGTCGAACCTGGACGCCAAGCTGCGCGTGCAGATGCGTGCGGAGATCGCCCAGCTCCAAGCACGCCTTGGGGTCACCACGCTGTACGTGACGCACGACCAGGTCGAGGCCATGACAATGGGCGACCGCGTCGCGGTGCTCAAGCGCGGCGAGCTCCAGCAGGCAGCGCCGCCGCAGGAGCTGTACGCCAACCCGGTCAACCTCTTCGTCGCGGGCTTCATCGGGTCGCCGGCGATGAACCTGGGCCGCGGGCGGCTCGAGCGCACCGACAGCGGCTTCGTGGTCCACGTCGGCGAGTACACCCTCGACGTCCCGCAGGCGGCGCTCGACCGCTACCCGCGCGCTGTCGAGGCGGCCGGCGGCGAGGTGGTCGTGGGCATGCGGCCGGAGCACTTCGTCCCCGGCGCGGCGGCCACGGGCCGCACGCTGGAGGTCACGGCTGAGCTGGTGGAGGCGCTCGGGGCCGACGTCCTCGTCCACTTCCCGACCAGCGCGCCACCGATCGTGTCGGAGGACATGCGCGAGGCGCTGGACGACCAGGACGCGTTCGAGGAGCTGCAGCGCAAGGCCGAGGCGGGCGGCCAGACCTTCACGGCGCGGCTCGAGCCGAAGGACATGCCGAAGGTGGGCGAGCGCATCCAGCTCGGGTTCCGCTCGGAGTACCTGCACTTCTTCGACGTCTCCAACGGGCTGGCGCTGCGCTAGACCGCCCGGCACCGCGCTCGAGGAGGCGCCCCTGACAGCACCCGATTCGCCAGAGCCACGACAGCGGTAGTTGCCCTGCCGCCGGCGACGCCCACGATCGGAGGATGGAATGGCCCGAACGACAGCCCGCTGGACGCTCCTCTTGGTTCTCTGCCTGGTCATCGCGGCCTGCAACGGTGACGGCGGAGACGGTGGAGACGGCGGAGACGGCGAGGGGGGCGGCAGCATCACCCTCCTGCACGGCATCAGCGGCGCCGCCGAGCAGGAGGCTCTGCAGGCGGCCGTGGACGCCTTCGAGGAGGCGACCGGCAACAGCGTCGACGTCGAGGCTTCGCCCAACTTCGAGACCGTGATCCTCACCCGGGTCGGCGGCGGCAACCCGCCGGACGTGGCCCTGTACCCGCAGCCCGGCATGCTGCAGCGCGTGTCCGAGGACGCGATCCCGCTCGCGGACGCGGGCGTGGACGTCGATGCCCTCCGCGACCAGCTGGTCGAGGGGATGGTCGACACGGGCAGCTTCGACGGCACGGACTACGGCGTGGTCGTCAAGGCCAGCACCAAGAGCCTCCTTTGGTACCGAGCCGACGCCTTCGAGGAGGCCGGCTACGAGGTGCCGGAGACCTGGGACGACATGGTCGCCCTCACCGAGCAGATCGCCGAGGACATCGGTGGCGAGGCCGGCCGCGCGCCGTGGTGCATCGGCATCGACGCCGCCGACTCGACCGGTTGGGTCGCAACCGACTGGATCGAGGACATCATGATGCGGATGCACGGCCCGGAGGTCTACGACCAGTGGGTCGCCGGGGAGCTGCCGTTCGACTCCGACGAGGTGCGCGCAGCCTTCGAGGAGATGGAGCGCATCTGGATGACCGAGGAGTTCGTCGTGGGCGGCACCACCGGCATCCTCCAGACCCCGTTCGGGGACGCCGCCGCGCCGATGTTCAACGACCCGCCGGGCTGCTACATGCACCGTCAGGCCGGCTTCATCGAGGCGAACTTCCCCGACGACGCCGAGGCCGGCACCACCTACGACGTGGTCGTCCTGCCGCCGATGGACGAGAGCATCGGCAACGGCGCCCTGACCGGTGGTGACATCGCCGCCATCCACACCGACAACCCGGTCGCCGCCGAGTTCGTCGAGTTCCTCGTGTCCGCCGAGGGCCAGGAGGCCTGGATGGGCCACGAGGGCGCCGGCTCCCTGTCCGTCCGCACCGACTTCGACCCCGAGGCCTACCCGTCGGACGCCCTCGCGCGCCAGGGCGAGATCCTCGCGAACGCCGACTTCGCCCGCTTCGACGGCTCCGACTCGATGCCGGGCCAGGTCGGGGCAGGCGCCTTCTGGACCGAGATCGTCGCCTGGATCAGCGGGTCGCAGGACCTCGACACGACGCTTCAGAACATCGACGCGGCATGGCCCACGCAGTGACGTAGGCGGCCGCTGAGGGGCCGGGGGACCCACCAGGCACAACCCCTCGGCTCCTCCTCGAGGGCCCGGCAAGGAGGAGCGGATGACCAGGATCCTCGGCGTCGTCGTCGCAGTGGCCGTCGCCGTGGGCGGGGTGCTCGGGCTCTTCTGGGCGCTCAACGCCCTGGTGGAGAGGCTGCCCCTGCGCTGGGAGCAGCGGCTGAAGCCCTGGGTCTTCATCGGCCCGGCCATCGCGGTGGTGGGTCTGTTCCTGGTGTTCCCCGGCCTGGACACCATCCGGCGCAGCTTCCTGGGGCCCGACTCGACCGAGTTCGTGGGACTGCGCAACTACGGCTTCCTGTTCACGGATCAGTCGATCCGGTCCGCCATCTGGAACAACGTCCTGTGGATCATCTTCGTCCCGACGCTGTCGGTGGCGATCGGCCTCGCGGTGGCGGTGCTCGCCGACCGGCTGTCACCGCGCTGGGAGAGCATCTCGAAGTCGATGATCTTCCTGCCGATGGCGATCTCGTTCGTCGGCGCCAGCACGATCTGGGGATTCGTCTACACCTGGCGGGCGCCGGGCACACCGCAGACGGGGTTGCTCAACGCGATCGTCCAGGGGCTCGGCGGCACACCGATCGCCTGGCTCCAGGATGTGCGCTTCAACGACTTCGCCCTGATGTTCATCATGATCTGGATGCAGGCCGGGTTCGCGATGGTCCTGCTGTCGGCGGCGGTGAAGAACGTCCCCGAGGACACGCTCGAGGCCGCCCGGATCGACGGGGCCAGCGAGACGCAGATCTTCTGGCGTGTGATCGTCCCGCAGATCAAGTCGACCATCGTGGTGGTGACGACCACGATCCTCATCCAGGTGCTGAAGGTCTTCGACATCGTGTTCGTGATGACGAACGGCAACTTCAACACCGAGGTCGTGGCGAACCGCTTCATCAAGGAGATGTTCACCTTCGGCCAGTTCGGCCGCGCATCGGTGATCGTCGTGTTCCTGATGGTGGTCTGCATCCCGTTCATGGTCATCAACATCCGGCGGTTCCGTGAGCAGGAGGCCAACGCATGAGTCAGACCGAGCCTGCAGTCGTCGTCGGAGCTCGCGACGCGGAGAGCGGCCTCACCGTCGCGCCCGGCACCGGCATCACCACCGGCGGCGCCCCCGCCACCGGTCGCGGGCGGATGCTGGCGCGGATCGCCCTGCTCATAATCATCCTGATCTGGACCGTCCCGACCCTGGGCCTTCTGGTCTCATCCCTGCGCGACGCCAACGCGGTGCGGACCACGGGCTGGTGGACCGTCTTCGCCAACCCGCTGGACTTCACCCAGTGGACGTTCGAGAACTACGACCAGGTGCTGTTCGGCAACGGCATGGCCAACGCCTTCATGAACAGCCTGGTCGTCGCCATCCCGGCGACCGTGTTCCCGATCGCCGCCGCCGCGTTCGCCGCCTACGCGTTCTCCTGGATGGAGTTCCGCGGTCGCGAGGTGCTGTTCGTGCTGTTCGTGGGGCTCCTGGTGATCCCCCTGCACGTGGCCTTCCTGCCGCTGTTCCGGGTCTATGAGATCTTCCGGCTCAACGGCACCTTCCTGGCGGTGTGGCTGGCCCATGCCGGCTTCGGCATGCCGCTGGCCGTCTACCTGTTCCGTAACTACATCGGCTCGCTGCCGCGCGAGGTCATCGAGTCCGCCAAGGTGGACGGCGCCAGCCACTTCCAGACCTTCATCCGGCTGGTCGTCCCGCTGTCCGTCCCGGTCCTGGCCGCCTACGCGATCTTCCAGTTCCTGTGGG
Organism: uncultured Actinomycetota bacterium; assembly: GCA_964629825.1. GTDB lineage: Bacteria > Actinomycetota > Nitriliruptoria > Euzebyales > Egibacteraceae > CAZVUW01. The sequence goes on along the minus strand of CAZVUW010000006.1, from coordinate 5,146 downwards.
TCTGGAACGACCTGCTGGTCGCCCTGGTGTTCCTGGGCGGCACCTCGGATGTCGAGGTCGTGACCCTGAACCTGACGAACCTGATCGGCAGCCAGGGCCAGCAGTGGCACCTGCTGACGGCCGGCGCCTTCGTCACGATGACGGTGCCGCTGATCGTCTTCTTCAGCCTGCAGCGCTACTTCGTCCGCGGCCTGACCGCCGGGTCGGTGAAGGGCTAGGAGGGCACGGGGCAGGCGCCGACGTGACCGACCTGCCGTGGTGGAAGACGGGGGTCGTCTACCAGATCTATCCGCGCTCGTTCCTGGACACCGACGGCGACGGCGTAGGTGACCTGGAGGGGATCCGCCGCAACCTCGACCATCTGGCGTGGCTGGGCGTGGATGCGATCTGGCTGTCCCCCATCTACCCGTCACCCATGGCCGACTTCGGCTACGACGTCGCCGACTACTGCGACGTCGACGAGGTCTTCGGCGGCATGCCCGCCTTCGAGCGCCTGCTCGAGGACGCCCACGGGCGCGGCCTGCGGGTGATCCTCGACTGGGTCGGCAACCACACCTCCGACCAGCATCCCTGGTTCCTCGAGTCACGCTCGTCCCGGGACAATCCGAAGCGCGACTGGTACATCTGGCGCGACCGGCCCAACAACTGGACCGCCGCGTTCAGCGACGACCCGGCCTGGACCTACGACGAGGTCACCGGTCAGCACTACCTGCACCTGTTCCTACCGCAGCAGCCCGACCTCAACTGGGACAACCCCGAGGTCGAGGCGGCGATGCACGAGTGCCTGCGCTTCTGGCTCGACCGCGGGGTGGACGGCTTCCGCGCGGACGTGGTGCACCTGATCGGCAAGGACCCGACCCTGCCCGACGACCCTCCGCACGTGGCCGGGACCTCGCGCGTCGGTCGCCACGACGAGCTGCGCACGCATGACCTGCTACGACGCGTCCGCGCGCTGCTCGACAGCTACGACGGCGACCGCATGATGGTCGGCGAGATCAACCTCACCGGTCACGACCGGATCGCGAGCTACTACGGCGCCTCCGACGAGCTGCATCTCGCCTTCAACTTCGTGCCGCTCTATGCCGAGTGGGACGCCCGCGTGTGGCGGTCGACCATCGCCGACATCGAGGAGGTGTTCGGCTCGGCGGCCGCCTGGCCGACCTGGGTGCTGTCCAACCACGACCAGCGCCGGCACCGGTCGCGCTACGGCTCGGAGGCGCGGGCGCGCGCCGCGGCGGTGCTGCTGCTCACCCTGCGCGGGACGCCGTTCCTGTACGCGGGCGAGGAGCTCGGCTTGGAGGACGCCGAGGTGCCGCCGGAGCGCCGTGTGGACCCAGGTGGCCGCGACGGCTGCCGGGCCCCCATCCCTTGGACGCCGGCACCCGACCACGGTTGGGCGACGACCCGGCCCTGGCTGCCGTGGCCGCCGGACGCCAGCCTGCGCTGCGTCGAGCGCCAGCGTGCCGAGCAGACCTCGATACTTCACCTGTACCGGCGGATGCTGGCGCTGCGCCGGGCCACGCCGGCGCTCCGGGCGGGCAGCCTGGAGCTGCTCGAGGCGCCCGACGAGGTCCTCTGCTACCGCCGTGTCGCGGCCGAAGGGGCCGTGACCGTGGCGGTCAACTTCAGCTCGGAGGCGGTGCCCCTGCCCGGAGTCGTCGGGATCGTCGCCGTCTCGAGCGACGGCTGGGGCGAGGCCGCGCCGTTCTGCGGCCTGCTCGGCGCCGAGCAGGCGGTCGTGCTGACCGCGGCGGCTCAGGACGGCTAGTCGACCACGATCGCCTTCAGCACGTCGATGTTGGCGGCGCGGCGCGCGGGCAGGATGCCGGCAACCACGCCCGCCAGGGCCGCGATGGCGACGGCCACCGCCAGCTGACCGACGGGCAGCAGGAAGCGGTCGAGCCCCAGGTCGGCCAGCGCTCGACCGAGGATCCACGCGAAGAAGATCCCGATCACCAGCCCGAGCACCGCGCCCATGGTCGCGATCAGCACCGCCTCCCAGCGCACCATCGCCCGCACCTGCCGGCGCGTCATGCCGACGGCGCGCAGCAGGCCGAGCTCGCGGATGCGCTCGAAGACGCTGAGCGCCAGCGTGTTGACGATGCCGAACAGAGCGATGACGACCGACAGGCCGAGCAGGCCGAACACCAGCCCGAGCATCTGGTTGATGCCGCCCTCAATCTCCTCTCGGAAGGCCGCGCGGTCCTGCACCATCGCGGTCGGCAGGTCCTCGACCGCGGCCTCGACCGCCGCCAGGCCGTCTTCGGCCGAGACGCCCTCGGCGAGCTTCACCAGGACGGCGAAGATCTGGTCGGCGCGGAAGTTCTCGCGGTAGGTGTCGAGGTCGATGACGTACTGCACGTCGGCGGCCTCGCTGAAGGTGCCGCGCAGGATCAGCTCCTGCTCGCCCGTGAGCGCGAACGTGACCGGGACCCGGTCACCGACCTCGTAGCGGGCGGCGCGCGCCAGGTCGGTGGTCATGAGCAGGCCGCCCTCTTCGAGGGCGTCGGTCGAGCCCGCGTCCGTGGACAGCTGGAACAGCTCGTCCATGGTCGTGCCATCCATCGCGACGACGAACGCCGTGCTGTCGCCGACGCGCATCTCGCCGGTGCGCTGCGCGCCCGCCAGCTCGACCTCCGGCAGGGCAGCGAGCTCCTCATCTATGCCCGGCGGCAGGGCGCCGAAGTTCGACGAGCGGATCTGCAGGTCGGCGGTGAACATCTCGTCGACGGCGGCTGTGGCCGAGGCCTTCAGCGACGCCGCGAAGATCGTCACGAAGGCGACCAGGCCCAGGCCGATCATGAGCGCGGACGCGGTCGAGGCGGTCCGACGCGGGTTGCGCAGCGCGTTCTCACGCGCCAGCCGACCGCGCATCCCGAGGGCCGTGAGCGGAGCTCCGAGGACGGCCACGATCGGTCGCGCGAACAGCGGGCTGAGCATCGCGATGCCGAGGAAGACCGCGGCCGCGCCGACGCCGACCGACGCGAGGCCCGCGTCGGCGAAGAGCCCGGCCACGATCGCGGCGATCCCGACCAGGGTCAGCAGCCCGCCGACCACATAGCGCAGCGAGCCCGCGCGCGGCGGCGGTGGAGCCGCGACCGCCTGCAGTGCCTGCACGGGCCGCACGCGGGTGGAGCGCAGGACCGGCAGCAGCGCCGCCACGGTCGTCACGACGAGGCCGACGATGGTGCCCACGACGAAGGTGCGCGGTGAGATGACCAGGTCGTCGACCGGCAGTTCCATCCCGAGGGCGTCGAGCAGCGCGCTCAGCCCCGCGGCGATCCCGACGCCCAGCACGGAACCGATCAGCGCGGCGATCAGACCGGTGATCGCGGCCTCGGTCATCATCGCGCCCAGGACCTGCCGTCGGCTGGCCCCGATCGCCCGCAGCAGCGCGAACTCGCGAGTCCGCTGGGCGACGATGATCGTGAACGTGTTGAAGATGATGAACGAGCCGACGAACAGCGCCACGCCGGCGAAGATCAGCAGCGCGACCGAGAACACGTCGAGGATGCCGCTGATCGACTCGGCGGTCTCGTCCACCAGCTCCTGCGAGGTGACGACCTCGAAGCCGTCGCCGGCGACGTCCTGAACCGTCGCGCGGACCGCCTGCTCGTCGGCGCCCTCATCCAGCAGGATGTCGACCCGCGACCAGCTCCCGTCCGGGCTGAACCGCTCCAGGGCCGCGCTGCTCTCGAACAGTGTCACGGTGGCGCCGGCCAGGTTGGCCGCCTCGCCGAAGCGGACGGTTCCGACCAGCTCGACCTCCTCGGCCCCGAGCGCGGTGATCACACCGAGCCGGTCGCCGACGGACAGGCCCTGGGCGTCGGCGGTGGCCACGTCGATGGCGATCTCGTCGGCGGCCGTCGGCAGGCGACCGTCCTCGACGCTGACGCCGCCGAAGCCGTCCTCCGGGGGCGCGTTGAAGCCGAGGGTCGGCGGGCCCATGCCGCCGAGGGGCTCGCCGTCGGGCCCGATCAGCTGGGCCATCCCCTCGACCACGCCGTCGGCGGCGCGCACGCCGTCGACGCGGCGGACCTCATCGAGCACCTCGGGGGCCACCGGCGCGCGCTCCTGGGTCATCCCCATGGTCGAGGTGAAGGAGGTCTCGCCGCGCAGCTGAAGGTCGATGCCGCCCGCGGTCGCGGCGACGACGTCGTCGAAGGCCGCTCGCATGGTGTCGGTCAGCACGAGGGTGCCGGACACGAAGGCGACGCCGAGGACGATCGCCAGGCCGGTGAGCAGGAGCCGCAGCGCGTGCGCCCTGAGGCTCTTGAGGGTTGCGTTCCACATGGCTAGCCACCCAGCTCCTTGAGGCGGTCGAGCACCCGCTCGGCAGTCGGCTCGGCCATCTCGTCGACGATGCGCCCGTCGGCGAGGAACAGCACGCGGTCGGCGTAGCCCGCCGCGGTCGCCTCGTGGGTCACCATGACGATGGTCTGACCGAACTCGTCCACGGACCGCCGCAGGAACTCGAGCAGCTCCGTGCCGGAGCGCGAGTCTAGGTTCCCGGTGGGCTCATCGGCGAAGATGATCTCGGGCCGGCCGACCAGGGCGCGCGCCGCCGCGACCCGCTGCTGCTGGCCGCCGGACAGCTCGGCCGGGCGGTGGCGCAGGCGCGGCCGCAGGCCCACGGCGTCGATCACCGTGTCGACCCATGCGCGGTCGGGCGTGCGCCCGGCCAGGCGGATCGGCAGCTCGATGTTCTCGGCCGCGGTGAGGGTCGGCAGCAGGTTGAAGGCCTGGAACACGAAGCCGATGCGGTCGCGGCGCAGCTTCGTGAGCGCCGCCTCCTTCAGGGTCGTGATCTCCGTGTCCCCGATCTGGACGGACCCGCTGTCGGGCGTGTCCAGCCCTGCCAGGCAGTGGAGCAGCGTCGACTTGCCCGAGCCGGAGGGGCCCATCACCGCCGTCATCTGACCGGCGGGGAAGTCGACTGAGATCCCGTCGAGGGCGCGTACGGCGGTGTCACCGCTCCCGTACACCTTGACCAGGTCGCGCGCCCTCGCCGCCGGCCTCACCGACAGCATCGGCTGCTGCACCGTCTCTCCCATGTGTCCAGTCCCTTCGCTGTGTCGTGCAGGGGGTTGCTAGATGCCAGGTCGGACCAGGCCGTGCTCGTAGGCGAGCACGACGGCCTGCACGC
>CAZVUW010000005.1:41732-61190 GCA_964629825.1 uncultured Actinomycetota bacterium | reverse complement strand
AACCATGAGAACGGGGAAGGGGGACCAGAGAAGCCGGCCGGCTCACGCGGCGGTCCGGAGCACGCCGCACGGAACGGGCTGGGGCCGGGCAGGGAGCACCGGTCGACCGACCGCGGCTGGGCCTGCCGTCGATCGCCTGGACATGCCGGCGCGAGACGAGAACCTAGGCCTTTGGCGTGAGGATGACCACGGGGATCTCGCGGTCGGTCTTGCGGATGTACTCGTCGTAGTCGGGCCAGATCTTGGCCATCATCGGCCAGAGGCGCTCGCGCTCGTCGGGGGTGGCGGTGCGGGCGGTGGCCTGCATGACGTCGGCGAGGACCTGGATCTCGACGTCTGGGTTGGCCTGGAGGTTGAGGTACCAGTCGGGGTGCTCGGGAGCTCCGCCCTTGGAGGCGATGACGACGTAGCTGTCGCCGTCGCGCCCGTAGATGAGCGGGGTGGTGTAGTGCTGGCCGGTACGGCGGCCCTTGGTGGTCAGAAGCAGGGTGAAGACGCCGGCCTGCCACTCATGGCCGACCTCGCCGCCCGACTCCCGATAGGCCTTGACGTGCTCGCGTCCGAACAACATGACTGCGCTCTCCTCGCCGCTCTCGGGGGCCTGCGGTCAGTTGGCGGAACTCTACCCAGCGCAAGGAGGTGGATGGTATGCACCATGACCGCCCGACGATGGTCGAGAACCTCACGGCCGCCGAGACGAGGCCAAGCCGACCGGTCATCTATGACCGCGACATCGGGGTGCGGTCTCTGTACACGGACCCCGAGTCCGGGGCGGAACATTGGCTAATCCGCTACCCGGCCGGCCTGCAGGTGCAGAGGCATCGGCACAGCGCGGCCCACACCATCGTGGTGCTCGAAGGCCGGCTGCTGGTCGATGGCCGAGAGCTGGGGCCGGGGTCGTACTGCCACTTCCCCGCCGGGATCCCGATGCATCACGCGCCGACCCAGGAGGAGGACTGCGTCTTCGTGATCATCTTCGACGGGCCGCTGGATGTGGAGCCGGTCGAGGACTGACCGGCTTCCAGGAGGGCCACCGCTCGCGACACGCCCGGCTCCCGACACGCCCGCTCCGGACACGCCCCGCTCTCGGTACGCCGGACCCACTTGCGGCATATACGCCGCAAACGGGTTGCAGCACCGCCGCTTGGGTGACCGTGAGACGGTGGTGACGACACCGATGCGCGCGTCGAGCGACCCCGTGGGTGACCGGGTGAGGGCGGTGCCGACGACGCCGCCGGGTGCCGCCGGGCCACCCTTCACGGCGACCCGGCGGCGAAGCGGCGAAGGCCCGGCGCGCAGACCCGGCGGCGCAGACCCGCTAGTCCAGGCGCTTCCAGCCGCGGACGGACAGGGGCAGGAAGACCAGGGTGATGACGACCGCCCAGGCGAGCGCCCACAGGAGGTTGTCCTGGACGCCCGTGCAGGCGGTGACGGTATCGACCGTGTCGCCGCAGGGGTAGGCGCCGATGGTCAGGGCCCGTACGGCGTCGGCGACGCGGGTGAGCGGGTTGTGAGCGGCGAAGTCCTGGAGCCAGCCGGGAAGGGTGGCCGGGACGACGAAGACGCCCGAGGCGAAGGCCAGCGGGAACATCCACATGAAGCCGCCGGACTGCACGGCCTCGGGCTCCTTGAGCGCCAGGCCGATGAAGGCCGCGACCCAGGAGAAGGAGAAACCGAACGCCATCATCACGATGAACGCGACGACCGCCTCAAGCGGCGAGGTCGTGATCCGGAAGCCGACCAGGTAGCCGACGATGACCATCACGGCGACGGTCAGGACCGTCACCAGCGTGTCGGACAGGACGCGGCCCGCCAGGACCCCGGAGTGCGCCATCGGCAGCGAGCGGAAGCGGTCGATGATGCCGGCCTTCAGGTCCTCGGCGATGCCGATGGACGTGCCGACGGTCGAGAAGGTGACCGACTGAACGATGATCCCGGGCATCAGGTACTGGACGTAATCCACGTCCAGGCCGGGGATGCGGATCGAGCCGCCGAACACGTACCGGAACAGCAGCACGAACATCACCGGCTGGATGAACACGAACACCGCGATCTGCGGCTGGCGCTGGTAGCGCCGCAGGTTGCGACCCAGGATCACGATCGCGTCGTGGATGGCCGCGCGGAAGCCCTCCCGGGGGACGGACGGGGTGGGTATCGACTCGACGCGTGCGCTTGTGGTGGTCATGACGCCCCCTGAAGGTTCTGTGCTTCCTCCTCCGCGACGTGCCCTGTGAGAGACAGGAACACGTCGTCGAGGCTGGCGCTGCGCAGCGACAGCTCCTGGATGCGGATGCCGGCGTCGTCCAGCACGCGGACGGTGCGCGGCAGCAGACCGTGGTCGCCGAGGATCGGGAACGACAGGGCGCCGCGAGCCGCGTCGAAGTGCAGGTCCTCCCCCGCGAACGCCTCGACGGCGGCCCGTGCCCGGTCCGCGTCGGCGGGGTCGGCGACCGCGACCTCGATGCGCTCGCCACCGAGCCGCGCCTTGAGCTCGCGCGGCGTCCCGGAGGCGATCGCGCGGCCATGATCGATGACGACGATGTCGTCGGCGAGGGCGTCGGCCTCCTCGAGGTACTGGGTAGTCAGGAGCACCGTCGTCCGGTCGGCGACGATCTCCCGGATCACCTCCCAGAGCGCGCGCCGGCTGGCCGGGTCAAGACCGGTCGTCGGCTCGTCCAGGAACAGGACCGCCGGGCGCAGCATCAGCGATGCCGCCAGGTCGAGGCGGCGCCGCATGCCACCCGAGTAGGTCCTGCTCGGGCGCCCACCGGCGTCGGTCAGGTCGAAGCGATCGAGCAGCTCACGGGCGCGCTGAACGGCGTCCGAACGCGTCAGCCCGTTGAGCCGGCCGATCATGACGAGGTTCTCCTCGCCGGTCAGATGCTGGTCGACGGCGGCGTACTGGCCGGTGAGGCCGATGCGCTTGCGCACCTCCTTGGCCTGCGTCGCCACGTCGAATCCGGCGACGCGGGCGGTGCCCTCGTCGGCGGGGTGCAGGGTCGCGAAGATTCTCACGGCCGTGGTCTTGCCGGCTCCGTTGGGACCCAGCAGCCCGAGGACGCTGCCCTCGCGCACTGCCAGGTCGAGCCCGTCCAGGGCCACCGTCTCGCCGTAGCGCTTGACGAGTCCGGAGGCCTCAACGGCCAAGTTCATAAGCGTCCTCCAGATCGAGGTGTCCGGTGATGTGCGTGGAGGTCGACCCGCCGACCCACACCCGGCCGAGGTCGTCGCGGTCGATGAAGACGCGCCCTCTCCGTCCGAGGCGCGTCCCCTGCGACGCGATATATGGCGTCGCCACCGCCTCGGCAGCACAAAGCCACTGCGCGAGGGAGCCGTTGAGGCTACCTGTGACCGGGTCCTCGCGCAGCGATCCGCTTGCATCCGCGAAGAAGCCCCGGACCTCGTAGGCGCACTCCGAGCCGGGCGGGTAGAACCCGATCACCCCGATGTCGGTGGCCCGCGGACCAGGCCGCGGTGCCGGATCCACCGCCAGCACCGCATCGGCGTCTGCCAGCCGGACCGCCACCCAGCCAGGCCCGTTGTCGACCCACTGGGCGTCCACGATCGCCGTGCGATCTACGCGCAGGGTGTCGGCGATCTCCTCGATCAGGGACTCCTCGACCGCCCCCGAGCGCACGAGCGGAGGCGCGGCGAAGGCGATTCGACCGTCGTCTCGGCGCAGCTCGACCAGCCCTGCGCCGCACTCCTGGACGACGTTGTCCCCCGCCGGGATCCCACCGGCCTCCAGCCAGGCGTGGCACGACCCCAGGGTGGGATGTCCGGCGAACGGCAGCTCACCGGCGAGGGTGAATATCCGCACCCGGTAGTCCGCGCCCTCGGTCTCGGGCGGGAGCAGGAAGGTCGCCTCGGAGAGGTTCGTCCAGCGCGTGAAGGCAAGCATCTGCTCGCTGCTGAGGCCCTCCGCGTCGTGCACCACCGCCACCGGGTTCCCGGTCAGCGGACCGGACCCGAACACATCGACCTGTCGGAACGTTCGCATGCCCCTCCCTCCGAGCTGAAGCCGCCGCCTTCGGCTGCCCGCAGGACTCTAGGTCCGCGCGCGCACAGTCGCAGCGTCCGATTCGTTACATACGCCCCAGTTCCCGGCGGCCAGAATTCTTCCCTCAACCGCGCCCCAGGCGGGCGGCGCGGTCGGAGGACGGGGGGAACACATGCCATCGATCCGTGAGGAGATCCGGGGGCACACGGTCGAGGTGAGCGGCGCCGAGGAGCGCCCTGAGCTGCACATCGACGGGCGGCGCGTCCGCTATGGGCGGCTGCCAGGAGGCCTGTACTTCCTGCACGAGTACGCATACGACTGGTCCGAGGACCTGCTGGAGGTCACGCGGCGGTACCTCGACCACAAGGCCAGGACCGAGGAGCTGCTGCGCCGTCGGCGCGCCGCCGAAGGGACGGGTGCGTCATGACCTGCCGCAAGAACTACCGCGACCTGACCGCCGACGATAAGGACCGCTTCGTCGCGGCCCTGCACCACCTCAAGGCAATCGGTGTGATCGACCAGTACGCCGCCGATCACGAGAACTTCTTCCACTCGGCGCACCACAGCGCCCACTTCCTGCCCTGGCACCGGGAGTTCCTGCGGCGCTTCGAGGACGAGCTGCGCAGCTACGACCCGAGCATCTCGATCCCGTACTGGAACTCGACCGAGGACACCAGCGCGGACGACCCGCTCTGGGACGACGACTTCCTCGGGCAGTTCGACGCGGCCTGGAACCTCGACCGCGTGCTGGAGAACGCGGCTATGCCGACGCCCCAGGCCGTCCAGGACACCCTGGCTCTCGGCACCTACGACGCCTTCTGGAGCCCGCTGGAGAGCAGCATCCACAACCCGCCGCACAACTGGGTGGCGGGGGTCATGTCGACGGCTGCCTCACCCGGCGACCCGGTCTTCTACCTGCACCACTGCTGGATCGACATGCTGTGGGCGCAGTGGCAGCTGCTGCACCCGTCCGCGCCGTTCGTCGGCAGCGGGCCGGGCGAGGACCTCGAAGACGCGATGATGCCCTGGACGACGACGCCCGAGGACGTCCTCGACCACCGCAGCATCTGCTCCTACGACTACCCGCCGGGCTTCCTGCCCGACGTTCCGCAGGTGTCCCTGGCGACGCCTTCGGTGGTGTTCCTTGATGTGCCGGAGGGCGAGACGCGACTCGCCGCGGCGGTGTTCGACGTCTCGGGCTGCGGTCAGGTGCAGCTATCCGTCAGCGCCGGCCCGACGGTCGTCTCCGGCCCGGCCGGGACGAGCTTCGACGTCCTGGCATCGCCGGTGTTCGTGTCCGCCGAGGCCGGGGAGGGGCGGCTGTGGATCGGCTACACCGGCACGGGCGACGGCGACAACGCGACCGGAACGGTGACCATCTCCTGCGCGGAGACTGGCGAGGACTTCGAGGTCGCGCTGACGGCCAACAGCATCGCCAGGCCGACCGCGGCGGTGATGCTGGTCCTGGACCGGTCCAACTCGATGAACTTCGACTCCGGCATCGACCCGAGCATCCAGCGCGAGGACGTCCTGAGGTTCTCCGCACCGCCGGCGGTCGACGTCGCTGAGGATGGCAACGCGGTCGGGGTCATCGCCTTCGACCACGACGCCACCTCGATGATCGGGGTCACGCCCGTGGCGGGCGCCGGGCGGGCGATGGTGAACGCCTCCATCGCCTCGTATGCGCCGAACCCCGCAGGCTGGACCGCGATCGGCGAGGGTCTGGCGCTGGCGCACGGAACCCTCGACCCGGTCACGGGCTACGACGTGAAGGCGACCGTGGTCCTGACCGACGGCCAGGAGAACCACGGACCACACGACCGCCTCTACATCGCCGATGTGGAGGACACGATCGACGAGCGGGTCTTCGCCATCGGGCTCGGCCGGCCCGAGGTCCTCAACGCGGCGGCGCTCGAGGACCTCTGCAACGGCACGCAGGGCTACATGGTGATGACGGGCGACCTGGACACGGACTCCTACTTCCGGGTGGCGAAGTACTACCAGCAGATCTTCGCCGGGGTCACCAGCAACGACATCGTCCTCGACCCGGAGGGCTCGATCCTCCCGGGCCAGGAGCACCGGATCCCGTTCTGGCTCACGGAGGCCGACATCAGTGCACGGGCCGTCCTTCTGACCGCCGCGCCGACACAGGTGGCAGGGGCGTCGGTGCCGACGCTCCGCATGGCCCTCGAGACGCCGGACGGCGACATCATCGACCCAGCCGTGGCGATTGGGCACCCCATGATCGAGCACGGCACCGGCCAGGGCGTCCAGTTCTACCGCTTCGGGCTGCCGCTGCCCCTGCCGTCGGGGCAGGCGCGGGCGGGACGCTGGCACATCGTCCTGCGGCTCGACGCCGACGCCTACAAGCGCTACATCGCGAGCCTCGACGCCTACCCCGTGCTGCGCCGGCACGCCGAGGCGCACGGCATCCGCTACAGCGCCAACGTCCACGCCTACAGCAACCTGCGAATGCGCGCCTCGCTGTCGCAGAGCGGCCGCGAGCCGGGCGCGCTGCTCACCGTACGGGCGGTCCTCACCGAGTACGGCATCCCGGCGCTCGGCGGCAGCTGCCGCTCGGAGCTGACCCGGCCGGACGGCACCGGTGCGGTGCTGCACATGGCGGAGGTCGAGCCTGGGGTCTTCGAGGTCATTGTCGAGGCGACGATGGCCGGCGTCTACGCCTTCCGCGTGCTTGCGGAGGGCCGCAGCATGCGCGGGCGCCCGTTCACGCGTGAGCAGCTGCTGACGGGGGCGGTGTGGGCCGGCGGAGACACCCCGCCGACCATCCCGGACGACGACGATGACGGCCGCCAGGACCTGTGCGAGCTCCTGCTCTGCCTGCTGGAGCAGCGCTCCATCCGGGAGGTGCTCGAGCGCGCGAAGGTGCGGCCGGAGGAGCTGCGCCGCTGCATCGAGCTCTACTGCCGCAGGCAGCGTCCGCGGCCGCGGCCGACGGGGGTTCCGACCCACGCCGGCCTGGCGGAGGCGCTGCGGCCGGTGGTCGCGAGCGAGTCGGTGCTCGAGGCCATCCTCGACGAGGTCGAGCGCCACAGCGGCGCCGGCGGGCAGGTCTGAGCCCACGGCGCCACCTGCGTGGCGGCTGCGGCAGGGGATCACACGGCCTGCCGAAACGCCGCGGCGACCGCCGCCCGGTCTGACAGCGTCGGGCGGCGGTCGCTATGGTGCCGCGGACCCGATCGCCGACCCAGGAGGCACGAATGGCCCTGATCGAGCACACGAGCTCCCAGCGGATGTCCCGTGAGGAGGCCGCTCAGCGGCTGCGCGACCTCGCCGACGAGCTGGCTCGTCACAACGAGGTCTCCTTCGTGCGCGAGGGCCGCCAGTTCACCGTCGCCGTGCCCGACGAGGTGGAGCTCAAGCTCGAGGTGGAGGTCGGCGAGGAGAACGAGATAGAGGTCGAGCTGACCTGGTAGTCGGGCGCCGCAAGACCCGGGGAGCAGGTGTAAGCCGCGGGGCTATCGGCAAGCGTGGGTCAACCGCTGACCGCTCGCACGGCATGGCCGTGCCCAGGAGGATGACCCATGGCCCAGATGATCCGTGACCTCATGACCCGCAACGTCCAGAGCTGCCCGTCGAGCACCTCGCTGGTGGACGCAGCGAGGACGATGCGCGACGAGGACATCGGCGACGTCATCGTGCTCGACGACGACGGAGGCATGCGCGGCATCGTCACCGACCGCGACATCGCCATCCGCGCCGTAGCCGAGGGCGCCGACCTGTCGAGCCTCACCGTCGGCGACATCTGCAGCGGCGACGTGGTGACCGTGTCGCCGGACACCCAGGCCGAGGAGGCCGTGCGCATGATGCGTGAGCACGCCATCCGCCGGCTGCCCGTCACGGACGGCGGCCGGCCCGTCGGCTTCGTCTCGATCGGCGACCTGGCGATCGAGCGCGACTCCGGGTCGGCGCTGGCGGACATCAGCGCCGCCCAGCCCGACCACTAGAGACCGATCTGAAGCGGAGCGCGGCGGCGCCGGTCGAACCGGCGCCGCCGCTGCTCGTTGCTAGCCGTTGCCCTTGCCCTTCCCCTTGCCGGGGTTGTCGCCGGGGCCCTTGCCGGGGTTGTCGCCGGGGCCGTTGCCGCCGCCCTGCGAGCGTGGCAGCCCGATGACCGTGCCCTCACGGCGCTGGTCGGCGGCGCCGTACTGCTTGCCGGTCTGCGCGTCGATCACCACGGCCTGAACCGAGCCGATGCCACCCGGGTTGCCGACCGAGTGGCCGAGTGCCCGCAGCGCCGCGATGGTGGCGTCGTCGAACCCGGCCTCGCGCGACACCGCGCCGGCCGGCGACGTCACGGAGATGCGGGGCGCGTCCACGGCCTCTTGGATGCTCATGCCGTGGTCGATCAGGTTCAGCGTGATCTGCAGAACCGAGTTGATGATCGTCGCACCGCCCGGCGAGCCGTAGGCGGCGATCGGCTTGTCGCCGTCGAAGAGCATGGTCGGCGCCATGCTGCTGCGCGGCCGCTTGCCGCCCGCGACGTCGTTGGCGCCGGGGTTGCCGGTGGCCGGGTCGCGGGTCGGGGTCAGGTTGAAGTCCGTCAGCTCGTTGTTGAGCAGGAAGCCGTAGCCGGGAACCGTGATGCCGGTCCCCCAGCCCGCCTCGATGGTGGTGGTGTAGCTCACGACGTTGCCCTGGCCATCCACCACCGAGAAGTGGGTGGTGTGGCTGTCCGGGTTGTCGCTGGTGATGGCCGGCATGCCGCCGGGCTCGAAGGTCCACGGGTTGCCGGCGGTCGGGTTGGCCATGCGCGCGTTGGGGTTGATCAGCGCGGAGCGCAGCGCCACGTACGGGTCGGCCAGCAGACCGACCTTCGGAACCGGCACGTAGTCCTCGTCGCCCATCCAGACGGCGCGGTCGGCGTAGGCCACGCGCATGGCCTCGATCATCACGTGCAGCGCGTTGGTCTGGCCGAAGCCATAGCCCTGCGAGCGGTCGCCCATCGGGAAGCGCTCGAGCATCTTCAGCATCTGGATGACCGTCAGGCCACCGGAGGACGGCGGGCCCATCGACTTGACGGTGTAGCCGCGGTAGTCGCCCTGGACCGGCTCACGGATCGGGACGTAGTAATCGGCCAGGTCCTCCAGCGTCATCAGGCCGCCGCGCCCCCCGGGGATGAACTTCTTCTGCGCCTCGACGATGGCCTCGGCTATCTCGCCCTCGTAGAAGACCTTGGGCCCCTGCTCGGCGATCAACCGGAAGGTCTTGGCCAGGTCCGGCTGGACCAGCAGGTCGCCGGTCTGCAGCGGCGTGCCGTCGGGACGCCGGAAGATGGCCCGGGTCTCCGGGTAGTTGGTGACGCGCGAGCTGCTGGTGGCGCTGGCCAGGTGCTGGTTGACCGGGAAGCCGTCCTCGGCCAGCTGGATCGCCCGCTGAAGCGTGGTGGCGAGGTCCATGGTCCCGTAGCGCTCGAGGGCGGTCGCGACCCCGAGCAGCGTGCCCGGCACTCCGACGGAGATGCCGCTCTGCGAGGCGGTGTTGAAGCTCAGCCCCGCGAAGTAGTCCGGTCCGGCGGCCATCGGCGCGCGCTCGCGGGAGTCGACGACGACGGTCTTACCCTCCTTGGCGAGGTGGATCATCATGAAGCCACCGCCGCCGATGCCCGAGAAGTTGGGCTCGACCACGTTCAGCGCGAACTGGATCGCCGCGGCGGCGTCGATCGCGTTGCCGCCCGCCTCGAGGATCTCCGCGCCCGCCTCAGCCGCCAGCGGGTGCGACACGGATACGACACCCTGCCGGAAGCCCTTGCCCGCCCAGGACGGGGGGTTGCCCTTTCCTGGAACCTCGTGACCGGGAACCCCCGGAGTCTCCTTCGGCCGCTGCGCGGTGGACGGCGCGGCGAACAACCCCACCATCGCTAGGACCAGCAGCAGCAAGATCGCGTGCTTTCGCATGTAGCAACCTCCGATCACCGCCGTGAAACGGGCCCGACGGCGGGGGATGGGGGAACAAGGACCCGCAAAGCCGCATCCTCAGGTCCCGAACGGGACGGGTCAATAGTCCTTGTTCAAAGGTTCGCGGGCGTGGGAAGGTCGGTGGGACCGCATCCCGCGCCCCCTGGCCCTGGAGGTTCTTCGATGAAGGCGTTGCAGTTCTACGAGTGGAAGACCAAGCCCGAGCTGCGCGACGTCCCCGTGCCCGACCCCGGACCGGGACAGGTCCTGGTCAAGATCGCAGCGGCCGGCGCGTGCCACTCGGATCTGCACGTGTTCAACGAGTTCGAGGCCGGAGTCGTCCCCTACGAGCTGCCCTTCACCCTGGGGCATGAGAACGCCGGCTACATCGAGGCGCTGGGTGACGGCGTCACCGAGGGCTACGGCATCGAGGTCGGAGCGCCGGTCGCCATCTACGGGCCGTGGGGCTGCGGCCGCTGCCCCAACTGCCGTACCGGCAAGGAGAACTACTGCTACAACGCCGCCGAGATCGGCGCCGCCGGCGGCGGCCTCGGACGCGACGGCGGCATGGCCGAGTACATCCTCGTTCCCAACGCGCGGATGCTGGTGCCGCTGGGCGACCTTGACCCGGTCGAGGCCGCTCCTCTGACCGACGCCGGGCTGACCCCCTACCACGCCATCAAGCGCTCACTGCACAAGCTGGTGCCCGGCTCGACCGCGGTCGTGATCGGCGTCGGCGGCCTCGGGCACATGGCCGTCCAGCTGCTGAAGGTGCTCTCGCCGGCGCGCGTCATCGCCGTCGACCTCGACGAGGAGAAGCTGCGCCTGGCCGAGTCGATCGGCGCCGACCACGGCGTCCTGTCAGATGCGAACGCGGTCGCCGAGATCCGTCGGCTCACGGGCGGCTACGGCTGCGAGGTCGTGGTCGACTGCGTCGGCGCCCAGCCCACGGTCGAGCTGGCCGCCGCCATCAGCCGCCCGCTGGGCGACATCTCCCTGGTCGGGATCGGCGGCGGCACGCTCGGCGTGAGCTTCTTCGCGGTGCCGCAGGAGGCCTCCGTCGCGACCACCTACTGGGGTTCCGTCACCGAGCTGGTCGAGGTCGTCAAGCTGGCCGAGCGCGGCCTGCTCGACGTGCACATCGAGCGCTTCTCTCTGAGCGACGCGCTCCACGCCTACGAGCAGCTCGAGAACGGCAAGATCGAGGGCCGCGCGGTCATCATCCCTGACTGAGCGGCCCTCGGGGGCCGGCCGGCGGCCGTTCCTATCCGCCAGCGCGGGGAGCGGAGCGGCCGCCGGTGGCCACCGAGAACCAGAGCCAGTCGTTGTAGGTCGTCGTCCCGAAGTGGCCGATGCCCACCCAGCCGCGGTCGAGCACGGTGTTGGTCGTCTGCACCATCCAGCCCGCGGGCTCCGGCTGGCCGAGCGGCCAGATCTTCGCCATCAGGTTGGTGCCCTCGCGCCGCAGGACGACGTGGTACGGCGTGTCGGCCTGATAGCCCGGGAACGACGCGCTCGCCAGGTTGTTGAAGCCGGCGCTCGGCGAGTAGCGGTTGATCCGCAGCGACGTGTTCTGGACGTCCACGTAGTACGACGTGGTCGTAACGCCGTCGCCGCTGGCGTGCAGGTGCAGCTGGAAGCGCGTGTTGGGCATCGGCGCGCGGGTGCGCACCACGCCGGCGATCTCGACGTCGCCCGTGATCTCCCCGGCCGCGTCGAAGGTGTACAGGGCCCGTGACTCGGTGGTCGGGTGCAGCTCCAGGCGACGAGGCGCGTCGCGGATCACGGCCGCGAGCGGGTTCCAGCGTGACGTCCAGCCCGTCGGGGCCTGGCCCGCGGTGTGCTCGGAGAAGTCAGTCCAGAACTCCTCACCGGGACCGGGGTCCGGGTTGGGGTTGTCGCAGTCGTACACCCGCTGGCCGGACACCATCGACTCGCCCGAGGCGGGGTCGAGCAGGTATGGGATCACTCCGCGGTAGGGCTGGGCCAGCCGCACCAGCACGCCCTCCTCGATGAGCTCGACGGCGATCCCGTGCGCCTCGAGCCGGTCCTTGACGGATCGCACCGCGCCCTGCGGCTGGTTGTACTGCTCGAGCGTCAGCAGGTAGCCGCACGGGGCCGGGTTCAGGATTCGCGTCGGACGCTGGTTGCCCGGCGGGGTGACGGGGACGTCCCGCATGCCGTCGAGGTAGACCGGACCGGTGTTGGCGACGGCGGCCGCCTCGGCCTCGGCGATGGCCTCCTGGATCGCCTCCAGGTTCTCGTCGTGGTAGTCGAGCAACTCCCGCATCGAGAAGATGTGCGAGTACACCCGCCGCTTCTGGTTCGAGGCCGTTGTCACGAGCGTGTTGGCGTCGCCCTCGGCGGGCCGGGTCGGGCCGGGACGGCGCCGCGTCTCCAGGGTCAGACCGACGGAGTTCTTGAGCGACGAGGCGTCGGCGGTCGTGCCCTCGAAGGTGCCGTCGGGGATCAGCGGGTACTGACCCGGCCACCAGCCGGTGTCGGTGAGAGCCCCGAACAGGCGACCCCAGGTCATCGAGTTCTGCGCCAGATCCCACAGCCGCTCGCCCACGTTCGGGCTGCGACCCCACATCGCCGAGACGTCCGTGGCGTCGGCGGCCTGGTACTCGTGGCCGTCGATCACCATGTCCGGCTTGTGATCGCGGATGACCTCGGCGACCGCGAAGGTCTCCGGCTGGCGCAGCATCAGGTTGTCGCGGTTGAGGTTCGTGCCGGTCGAGTTCTCCCGGCTGTTCACCGCGCGGCCGTCGGGGTTGACGGTCGGCACCATCAGGATCGTGGTGTCGTCGAGGATGTCGCGCACCCACGGGTCGTCGGAGAAGGCGAGCTGGCGCAGCAGCACCAGGCAGCCCTCGCGAGCGGCCGGCTCGGTGCCGTGGATGGTGCAGGTCAGCAGCACCGACGGCGACTCGGCGATCTGCTCCGGCGTCTTCGGGCTCGGATACCCGATGGTCATGAGGTGCAGCGGCCGGTTCTGCGCCGTGCGGCCGATCTCGACCATGCGCACGCGCGAGCTGTCCTCGGCGATCTGCTCCAGCAGCGACACCTCGGCGGTGTGCGAGGTCCAGCTGGCGCCATCGGTCTGCTCGAACTGGGTCTGGTAGGCCGCCGGCCCCAGCAGCGGCTGGGTGTCGGCGTCGACCGGCTGCGACCACTCGCCCGTCAGCCCGCCGGCCACCGCGCGCACGCGCCAGCGGTAACGCTGCCCGAGCGTGAAGCCGGAGTCGGCGAAGGTGAGCTCGTCGCCGGCGTAGCGACCGGGCAGCCACCGCCCGACCACCTGGGCGGGGCCGGACGGGGTCGACCCGTTCAGCGGCGTCCGCTCGATCTGGTACTCGGTGGCACCCGAGACCTCATCCCAGCGGACGGTGGCGAAGCCGTAGTCCTGCTCGACGCTCACGCCCTCGACCGCGTCGGGCGGCGTGGGCGCCGGGAAGAGGTCGGTAGGGGCACGCCGGGCATCCCGGTCTCCGGTGCCGACCGAGAACCACGCCCACTCGTTGACCGTGGTGGCGCCGGACTGGCCGACGCCGACGCGACCCGAGCCGAGGTTCGTGTCGGTGGTCTCGAGCTGCCAGTCGGCAGGCTCGGGGCTGCCGTACGGCCACACCTTGGCCCGCAGGGCGGACCCGCGGCGCTGCAGCACCACGTTGTGCCAGGTGTCAGCCGTGAAACCGGAGTAGGACGTCGACGCCAGGACCGTGAAGCCGTCCACCCCGAAGTAGCGGTTGATCCGGAGCGTGTTGTTCTGGACGTCCACGTAGTAGGAGTCGGTGTTCGACGCGTCCGGTCCCGTGTGCAGGTGCATTCGGAAGCGCGTCGTCGGCATGGGCGAGGGCACGCGGATCAGCCCCGCCACCTCGACGTCGCCGGTGATCTCACCCGCGGCGTCGAACGTCACCAGTCCGCGCGGGCTCGAGTCCGGTGTGAACACCATCCGGCGCGGGTCGTCGCGGATGACCGTCGATGACGGGTTCCAGCGCGAGGTCCACCCGGCGGCGGGCTGCCCGACCACGTCCTCGGAGAAGTCGGTCCAGTGCAGCTGCCCGTCGGGCTCCGGCTCGGGCTCCGGGGCCGGGTCCGGGTCGGGCTGTTGGGCGACCTCCTCGCGCACGCGCTCGGCCAGGTCCGTGATCAGGTCGGCCAGCCCGAGCAGAGCCTCGGCGTCGCCCTGTCCGGTCTTGCCCTTCGCGATCACGTCGACCTGCCACAGCAGCAGGTGGATGGCTCGCTCGAGGTGGGTCACGGCGATGGCGCGCTGCTTCGGCAGGGTCAGCCACAGCTCGGTCTGGTCGAGGGCGTGGCGCACCTTCTCCTCGAGCGCGGGCGTGATGCCACCGGCAGCCGACACGGCGTCCAGGCGCGTCCGCACCTCGTCGAAGGTGACCGGGCACTCGGTCAGCGGCGTGCCCGCGGCGAGGGTGAAGCTCGCACGGGCGTCGAGCAGCAGCGGGACGATGCGCCGGTAGCGCTGGGCCAGCGGCACCAGCACGCGGTTGCCGTCCTCGTAGGCCTGGACGCCCTGCGACTCGAGCACGCCCGCGACCCGCTGCGTGTACTGCGAGGCCGACAGCTCGTAGCCGCAGACGGCCGGGTCCAGCACCTGGCCATTGGGGAAGCGGACATCGCCGCGGTTGGCGAGCGCCTCGGCCAGCGCCTCGGCGCGGGCCTCGTCGATGGCGTCGGCGCGCTCGGCGTACCAGGACAGGACGTCGTCCATCGTGGCGAGCTGGCTGGCGACGCGACGACGGCGGACGCCCGGGTCGTTCTCGGTCTTGCCGATCTCGAAGGCGCGCAGCCGCTGCGGCGCCCGGTGGGTCTCGATCAGCAGGCCGACGTGCGCCTTCACGCCGGTGTGGTTGCGCAGGATATTCTCGGTGTCGCCGCCCGGGTAGTGGCCGCGGGCGAAGCCCTCGGCGGTCAGGTGGCCGAAGAGGCGGTCCTCCACCAGCTCACGGCCGAGCTCGGCCACGTTCTCGACGTTGCTCGGGTTGGTCGGGTACAGCAGCTCGACGTCCGGGCTTGAGCCGGTCGAGGTGCAGCACTCGTGAGCGTCCACCGCCACGTCCACGTCGTAGTCGCGCAGCACCTCGAGGATCAGGCGCGACTCGGGCTGAGCGAGCGCCATGTAGTCGCGGTTGAGGTCGGTGCCGCGGGCGTTGCCGCGCGTGTTGGCGGCGCGACCGTCCGGGTTGACGCTCGGGATGACCAGCACATCGTGCTCAGACAGGAACTCGGTCATCTCGGGTGAGGTGTCGGTCGCCAGCTTGCGGATCAGCTGGAGGCAGCCCTCACGCGGTGCGGGCTCGTTGCCGTGGACCGAGCAGCCCACCAGGATCGACTGCCCGTCGCGGATCTCCTCCATCGACCGGGGCGCGGGGTGGCCGATGGTCACCAGCTGCAGGTTCCGGCCCTGCACGGACTGGCCCAGCACCTCGACGCGGACGCGCTCGGACGCCGCCGCCACCGCGGCGGTGAACGCCAGCTCCTCGTCGTAGGTCGTCCACGACGCGCCGCCGCGGGCCTCGAAGCCGGTGACCAGCTCAGTCGGCAAGGCGGGCAGGGTCGCGGTCGCGGGCTCGGACCAGTCGCCCGGGCCCTCCGTCAGGGAGACGCCACGGACGCGCCACTCGTAGGTGCCGCCCGGCTCGACGCCGGCCACATCGGCGAAGGAGGTCGTCGGGATGTCACGGCCGACGTTGACCCAGTCGGAGCTGCCACCCCCGGCGGGGCGCCGCTGCACCTCCCAGGTCGCGGCGTCGATGTCGTCCTCCCAGCTGAGGCGGATGTAGGTGTCGCGAGCGGTCGCGGTCACCTCCGGCGCGGCTGGCGGGCTCGGCAGCGGCAGGATGTCCGGCGCGATGCGCGGAGCGGGCAGGCCCGCGAGGCCGACGCCGAGGTGCACCCAGTCGACGTTCGCGCCGGTGTCGAAGTGGCCGAAGCCGATGGCGCCGCTGGCGACCGGCGCACCCGGGCTGGACGTGACCATCCAGCTGGCCGGCTCTGGCGTGCCGTACGGCCAGAGCTTGGCGCGGTGCGTCGTGCCGACCCGCTCGACCAGCAGCTCGTAGAACGCGCCGGGGGTCAGCCCGCCGAAGTTCGTGCTCGAGCCGGCGACGAAGGTGCCGTTGTCGAGCCGGTTGAGTCGCAGGTTGTTGCCCTGAACGTCCGCGTAGTAGCCGGTCTCGCTGCCGGGCTCACCGGTCGCGCGCAGCCACAGCTGGAAGCGCGTGCTCGGGCCGAGCTGGGGCACGCGGAACACCGCGGACAGCTCGAGGTCACCGCTGACGTCGACCAGCTCCTCCGGTGCGAGGACCTGCCGTCCCGCCGTGGCGTCCGTGATGCGGTGCTCAAGCCGGGCGGGGTCCGCAGCCACGGTCCAGCTGCCGGGGCGCCAGATCTCGCGCCAGCCCTCGGGGGCCTGGCCGGGCTCTTGCTCGGTGAAGTCATAGGCGTACTGGAGCGTCTGCCCGCCGGGGTCGTCGCAGTCGCTCAGCCGCAGCGCCGACACGATGCTGCGGGTGGCCGCGCCGTCGACCAGCAGCGGGATGACGTTGCGGGCGCGCTGGGCCAGCGGCACCAGCACCCCGCCCTCGATCGCGTCCTCGTCATAGGAGATCCGGTGCAGCTCCAGGCGCGCCCGGATGCTCGGGTCCTCCCACTGGGTGTCGGTGATGAAGTAGCCGCACGGGGCGGGGTCGAGGACCTGGCCCGGTCCGGGCGGGCTGTTGTCGGCGCCGCCGAGGTAGACCGGCCCCTCGTTGGCCTCGGCCGCCTCCTGGGCGTCGCGGATCGCCTCGTCGAGCTCCTCGGTGTTGTCGATCCACCAGTCCAGCGTCGTCTCGATGGCGAACGTCTGGGCCGCCGCGCCGCGCAGCCGGCGGTTGCCCGTCACGCGCGGGCCCGAGGCCTCCTCGACGCGGCCCGGGATGGCGCCGCCGGCCGTCTCGACCAGGATCGAGGCGGCGTGCCGGAGCCCGCCGTAGTTGCGCAGGATGCCCTCGTCGCCGCCGCTGTTGTAAAGGGCGTGCGTCAGGCCCGTCTCGGCGCCGACCCCCCGGATCTCGTCCTGGACCAGGCTGCGGGCCAGCGCGCGCAGGGGCTCGTGCATGTTGAGGTTGCGGGTCCACAGCGGAACCAGCGCCTCCGAGCAGCAGTGGTGCCCGTCGACGATCACCTGCGGCTCGTAGGTGGCGACGACGCTCACGAGTGCACGGCCCTCGGGCGTCTCGGCCGCGATGTAGTCGCGGTTGACGTCGATCCCGTCGGCGTTGCCGCGGGTGTTGGCGGCGCGGCCGTCGGCGTTGGGGTTGGGGATGATCAGCAGGTTGCGGCCGTCGAGCCAGCGGGCGACGTCCTCGTCGGCGCCGAAGGCGAGATCGCGGACCAGCCGCAGGCAGGCCTCGCGGGGGGTGACCTCGTTGCCGTGGATCGAGCAGACGATCAGCATCGCCGGCTGCTGGGCCGCCTCCTCCTCGGTCGGGGCGACCGGGTGGCCGATGCGGACCATCTGGATCGCACGGCCCTGGTTGGTCCGCCCGATCTCGGTCAGGGCGACGCGCGGCGACGCAGCGGCCACCTCGGCGAGGAACTCCTGCTCCTGCTCGTAGGTGGTGAGGGTCGCGCCGTCGGAGGTCTCGAACGGCGTCAGGCGGTCGGGGAAGCGCCGGCCGGGCCGCGTCGCCGTCACCGGCTCGGACCACTCACCGGGGCCCTCGACCGACGAGACGCCGCGGACGCGGTAGCTCGCGGTCTGGCCGGGGCCGACCACCGGGTCGAGGTAGCCGCTCAGCCGCCAGTCCTGGGCGACGACCGTCCCGTCGCGCTCGACCTCGTACCAGTCGGCGCCCGGGACGTCATCCCACCGCGCCGACAGCCAGTACTCGTGCGCCTCGACGGCGACCTCGGGGGCGTCCGGCACCTGCGGATCGGGGATGATCCCGGCCGGGGCGCGCGGGGCGCTCTCCCCACCCGTGCCGACGCCGACGTGGGCGAACTCGACGGTGGCACCGGTGGGGTGGCCGATGCCGACCCGGCCGGAGGAGAACAGGGTGTTGCTGGTGGAGACCTGCCAGGCCGCCGGCTCCTCGGTGCCGTAGGGCCACATCTTGGCGTAGTTGGTCGTGCCCTGGCGGCGGAGGACGACCTGGTACCACTGCGTCGGGTTCGGCGGGGGGACCACTCCGTCGGTCGTGGCGCTGTTGATCAGGAAGGCGCCCGCGCTGTAGCGGTTGAGGCGCAGACGGTTGCCGTTGCCGTCGGTGCGGTAGTCGACGTAGTAGCCGTTCTCGCTGTCGATGGGGCCGCTCGCGTGCAGCCACACGCCGAAGCGCGTCTGCGGGTCCTCCGGCGAGCGCACCAGCGCCGAGATCTCGACGTCACCGGACACGGTGCCGACCACGTCCGGGCTCAGGATCTGGCGCCCGGAGACGGTGCCCGAGAAGACCAGCCGCGGCGGATTCGACTGGACCACCGCGCTTGGCGTGGTCCACAGCGAGCTCCACCCCTCCGGCGCAGAGCCGGGTTCGACGTCCTTGAAGTCGAACGAGTAGGTCGCCGCGACGGCGGACGCCTCCTCGGCCCGCGCCGCTGTGGGCTGGACCAGGGATACGAGCAGCAGGGCGGCGAGCATCGCCGCGAGAACAGGACGTAGCGCGGAGGTGGACGCGTGCATCAGGCTGCAGTCCTTGGGTCAGTTGTCCGGACGCGCGGGTTTGCCCGCGTCGGCCCGGGCACCAGACCGACGACTCCCGCAGGTGGCCGCACGGTACAAAGCGCCGTCTAGGCGATCAATGAACATGGTCACGAACGATCAAAGGTGACTAGATCTGACCAGGCGCGCCTAGTCGGATGTATCCACGCCCGCCGTTGCGGTTACTTCAACCTCAGGTGACGCTTGAGGTCGTGCATGCCGCGCTGCGCCTCGGCCGTGGTGGGCAGGTCGCCGGCGAGCAGACGCGGCAGGTTCGAGCGCCAGCCGAGGACGACCGCGCGGCTGTGAAGGTGCGGGTGCCGAACCACCCAGCGACCGATGTGCCAGGCGTGATCCAGCAGCGACGCGCCGTTGGCCTCGGCCGCGAGCGCGTTGCCGAACGCCCGCCGGCACGGCCAGCAGGCGTTCCCGCCCGCGCCCAGCTCGCGCCCGCAGTCCTCACAGGTCAGCATGGTCATGGCGACGTCGAGGGCCGTGAAGGGGTGGCGCTGCCACTCATCGATGACGACCGCGGCGAGCGTGGCCTCCTCCCCCGTGCCGGGAGCGACGCCCTCGGCATCCAGCAGGCCGGCCCAGTCGGCCAGCCAGAAGCGCTCTAGAGCCTCCGTGCACTGGGGGCACTCCCCGTAGCCGGACGGCTGGTCCCGGCCGCAGGCCGGGCAGGCGCTCACGGGCACGGGGCGCGGCAGTCGGGTCAGCGCCGATGCGGCCCAGGCGGTCATGTCGCGAGGCTAGCGGCGGGGGGCCGCCCACCAGGCGGGGCCCCCCCCCCCACGCACCGCAACAAGCGCCCGCAGTTCCCCAGC
>CAZVUW010000005.1:0-41722 GCA_964629825.1 uncultured Actinomycetota bacterium | reverse complement strand
AGCAGGAGGCGGCGCGGCTCGGGGGGGGGGCCCGCCGACTGGGCGGGCCCCCGACCACGTCGCTCATCTACAGGAGCGCGAGGATCCGCTCCAGGGGGAACGGGGGCTGCGCGAGCGGCCGGGCCGCCAGGCGCAGCAGGAGCAGCGGCGAGTCGTCACCGGCGGTGCGGTTGGTGGAGAGGGTGGTGCAACCGCGGCAGCGGTGAACCAGGACCCACTCCCCGTCTCCGCGGACGGAGACCGCGATCGGCTCCATCGCCGCGCCGCAGTCGGCGGCGCGGTCGCCGGGCCGCTCATCGAGATGCCGGCTCCACAGGCAGCTCGGGCAGTGGTTGCGGTGCTTGGTGCCGGGCGCGTCCATCGGCACGTCAAGGCTGCAGTGGATGCAGCGGAAGGACGTGCTGCGATTGCGACGCCCGCGAGAACGCTGGTCGCGTGACAAGGGGAAACCTCCGAGGCTTCGGGAGAAAGGTGCGTCAACAGGTGGCCGGCGGGCAGATGCGCCCGCGGCGTCAGCTCGTCAGCTCGGTTTCAGCTGTGAGCGGAGCCTCCATCCGGACGCACGACAGAGGGAGCCGTCATGCGTCCCCACCTCCCGAAGTTCCTCAGACCACACCGCAGAGGGCGGCGAGGCGAATGCAAGAGTACAGCGATCGCGGCCATGTTGGTAGGGGCAGCTCGGTTGGCAGGCGCTGCCGGGTGGGTAGATCCCGAACGGTCGCTCTAGCAGGAGGCCGACATGCTGTTCGCCGATCGGGCCGATGCCGGACGCAAGCTGGCCGAGGCCGTCGCACCGCTGATCACCGGCGATGTCATCGTGCTGGCGCTCCCCCGGGGTGGTGTGCCCGTCGCGGCGGAGGTCGCCGAGCGCATCGGCGCGGAGCTGGACATCATCGGCGTGCGCAAGATCGGAGCGCCGGGCCATCCCGAGCTCGGCGTGGGCGCGGTGGCCGAGGGTGGGGGCGTGGTGCTTGACGGGCGCACGCTCGCCCAGCTCGGCCTCTCCCCCGCCGACCTGGCCGGGACGATCGAGCGCGAGCGGCGCGAGGTGGCGCGCAGGGTCGAGGGCTACCGCGGCGATCGGCCGCTGCCGGACCTGAAGGGGCGCACCGTCGTCGTCGTCGACGACGGCCTCGCGACTGGGGTGACGGCGCGCGCCGCGGTGCGCGCCGTGCGTGCCCAGGGGGCGGCGCGGGTGATCCTGGCCGTCCCGGTGAGCTCGGTCCAGGGCCGGGACGAGCTGGCCGCCGAGGTCGATGAGATCGTGTGCGTCGAGGTGCCGGCCAGCTTCCGCGCCGTCGGCCAGTGGTATCAGGACTTCGGCCAGACCAGCGACGAGGAGGTCCTGGCAGCGTTGGAGCGGGTGCGGGGGGCTTCGCGGTGAGCGGCCTGGCGGAGACGCCGGTCACCATCCCGGTCGGCGACGTGCGCCTGCACGGCGACCTGGTGGTGCCGTCGCGAGCGTCCGGCGTCGTGGTGTTCGCCCACGGGAGCGGCTCGAGCCGGCACAGCCCGCGCAACCGTCAGGTCGCCTCGGCCCTGCAGTCGGCGGGCCTCGGGACCCTGCTGTTCGACCTGCTCACCGAGCAGGAGGAGGAGATCGACAACCGCACCCGCCGTCTGCGCTTCGACATCGACCTGCTCGCAGAGCGGATGGTCGGCGTCACCCGCTGGCTCGCCGAGGAGGAGGACACGCGGCGCCTTCGGGTCGGCTACTTCGGCGCCAGCACGGGCGCGGCCGCCGCACTGGTCGCAGCGGCGCGGCTCGCCGACCGGGTCGGCCCGGTGGTGTCACGGGGCGGCCGCCCAGATCTCGCCGGCGACGCGCTGCAGGCGCTGTCGTCGCCGGTGCTGCTGATAGTCGGCGGCGCGGACGTCGAGGTCCTGGAGCTGAACCGACGCGCCGCCGAGCGCATCCGCAGCGCGGTCGAGCTCGCCGTGGTCCCGGGCGCCACCCACCTGTTCCCGGAGCCGGGCGCCATGGAGGAGGTCACCCGGCTGGCGACCGAGTTCCTGCTGAAGCATCTGCCACCCGTCGGAGCGGACGGCTAGGAGGGCGGCCGTAGTAGGTGGGACCCGACCTATGCTCCGGGCAGCGCTCGCAGCGACGAGCGGCCCCGCTCCCACGAGTCGAGCACGTGCCGGGTGAAGCGCTGCTCGACCGCGGTGATCGCACGAGCCCCGAAGAGGATGTCGCCGATCAGCTCCGGCTCGTCCCGCGCCAGGCCGCCGGCGAGCTCGCGTGCGGCGACGGACTGGTGGTGTGCGTCTGCGACCACATGCGTGTCGTAGAACAGCCGCGCCCACGGGCCGAAGCCATGCCGCCGAAGCGCGACCGAGTAGCGGCCCATCGGCTCGACCGAGGTCATCTCGAAGATGGCCAGGTGGCCGACCAGGGCGCCGCGCCAGCGGCGGTGGAGGCCGAACAGCGACACCAGGTTGACCGTCGCGAGCGTCGGGCCGGGCAGCAGGTCGAGGTACGCGCCATAGGTGTCGTCGAGGCCGACCTCGCGCATCGACAGGGCGAACAACTCGCTGTGCATGTCCTTCTGCACGCCCTGGCCGTACTCATCCGCCTGGATCTCGACCAGCGCGGCCTTGGCCGCACCGGACAGCCGCGGCAGCGCCCAGCTGTGCGGGTCGGCCTCCTTCAGCTGGTAGGCGGAGCGGTGGATGGTGAACTCGAGCAGCTGCCCGAGGGTGGAGCGCTCGGCCATGTAGGTGGACAGCGACGGCCCATCGGCCGACGCGAGGACCTCCTCCAGCCGGGCCGGCAGGTCGGAGGGCACCAGGTCTTCATCGCCGGGCGCGGGCGGGCTGAGCTCGGCGGTGACCTCGCGGACGCGGTCGAGGTAGGCCCGCTCGAGGTCGCGCCGGAAGGCGAGAAGCGACGGCTCCCACTCCCAGTCCTCGCTGACGCCGGCAAGGCCGCGATAGCTGAGCTCGTAGCAGAGGTACAGCGCGAGGGCCGAGTCGTCACCGTCGAGCGGGTCGTCAGAGCGCGCCGGCGCCGCCGGGATGGTCCCCGGAGAGCCGGCGAGCTGGGTCAGCAGGAAGTCGCTGAGCGGCCCCCGGGCCGGTGGCGGAACGGGGCGGCGGTCTCCCGCCCGCTGCAGCAGCAGCATCTCCTGGGGTGTTGCGGACATCTTCCCTCCCGTCGGTGTGACGGGAGGTCCCTACCCATCGGCATCACCGCTGGAACGCCGGCCGTGCTCCCCGAGCTCCTCGACCAGGTCGCCGCTCGGGACGTCGGCGGGCGCCAGGGACTCCGGGGCGACCTGCTGGGCGTCGGGGAACTCGGCCAGGGGGCCGCGCGGCGAGTCGTCCCAGCGCTGGAAGGTCAGCGGCGTCTGGACGTAGGCGGTGACGAGGTTGGCCACGTGGCGGATGCTGTCCAGGTGGGTGCGCTCGTGGCCGTGGCTGGCGTCGACGCCGAAGCCGATCAGGGCGGCCCGCATCTCGGCCCCGGCCTCGATCGCTGCAGCGACGTCCGACCGGTAGTAGTTGAAGATGTCGCGGGTGTGCGGGATGCCGAGCTCACGGCAGAGGTCGGACAGCTTGCGGGTGAGGTGGAAGTCGAACGGGCCCGATGAGTCCATCATCGCGATGTTCACCTTGCGCTCATCCGACTGCTGTCCCGGCGCGATCACTGCGTTGTCGATCGAGAGCATCTCGGCGACGTCGGCGTGCAGCCCGTGGCTGGCGCCCTGGCCGACCTCCTCGGCGATCGTGACCAGCAGGTGCACGGTGACGGGCAGGTGCACGTCGTTGTCGCGCAGCGCCTTGAAGGCGCCGAGCGCGGCGGCGACGCCCGCCTTGTCGTCGAGGTGGCGCGACTTCACGTAGCCGTTCGGGGTGATCTGCGGGTAGGCGTCCAGCGCGACGAAGTCGCCCACGCAGATGCCGAGGTCCGCCAGGCCGCGCTCGTCGAAGACGTGCTCGTCGACGCGGACCTCGACCTGCTCCCACGCCACCCTCTGGATGTCGACAGCGTCGCCGAAGGTGTGGCCGCTCGCCTTCAGCGGCAGGATCGTCCCGGTGTAGGTGCGCTCGGGGTCATCGGTGAAGATCGACACGCGGGCGCCCTCGGCGAAGCGGGCGCTGAACGTCCCGACCGGGACGACCTGGAGGCGCCCGTTCGGCTTCAGGCGCTTGACCATGCAGCCGATCGTGTCGGAGTGCACCACGATGGCGCGCGCCGACGACGCCTCCTCGCCCTCCATCCGGGCCAGCAGCGAGCCGCGGCGGGTGAGCTCGAACGGCAGGCCGATCCGCTCGACCTCCTCGCCGATGAGGCGCATGACCTCGTCGGTCCGACCCGAGGGGCTGGGCGTGCGCAGCAGCCGCATCAGCACGTCGGCGATGTAGTCCATGTCGAGCGGGATGAGCAACATGCTCTCCTGGGGTGGGCCCGGGGGCCGCGGCTGCGGCCTCAGGCGCGCTGACGGGTCTGCGGGAACAGCAGGTCGACGAAGCGCTGCGCCGTCGGCTGCGGTTCGTGGTTGGCGAGGCCGGGCCGCTCGTTGGCCTCGATGAACACGTGCTCGGCGCCACCGACGTCCGGGACCATCAGGTCGAGGCCGACGACGGGGATGTCCAGGGCCTCCGCCGCGCGCAGGCAGGCGTCGGCGACCTCGGGGTGCAGGCGGTTGGTCACGTCGTGGATCGTCCCGCCGGTGTGCAGGTTGGCCGTTCCGCGCACCTGCAAGGAGACGCCCTCGTCGAGGACCTCGTCCATGCGGTAGCCAGCGGCCTGGACCGTGGTCCGCGTGTGCTCGTCCATCGGTATCCGCGACTCGCCGTCGGTGGCGGCCGCGCGCCGACGCGACTGCTTGCCGATGAGCTCGGCGATCGAGTGGTGCCCGGTGCCCACCACGGCGGCGGGGCGCCGCACCGCGGCTGCGACGACCTCGCCATCGATCACGATCACGCGCAGGTCGTGGCCGGACACCAGCTCCTCGAGCAGGACGCTGCTGCAGACCCGCTCCGCCTCGGCCACGGCGGCGCGCAGGTGCTCGACGTCGCGCACGTCCACGGTGATGCCCTCGCCCTGCTCGCCGCGGGCCGGCTTGACCACGACGGCGCCGACCTCGGACAGGAAGACCTCGTCCTCGGGGCCGCCGGTCGCCACCTGTCCGCGCGGCACCGCCAACCCGGCCTCGGAAAGGATGCGCCGGGTGACGCGCTTGTCGTCGCAGCGGCTCATGGCCACGGCGCTGGTCAGCTCGGACAGCGACTCGCGGGTGACGATCTCGCGACCGCCCTGTGAGAGCTGGAGCTCGCCCCACTCGGCGTCGAGCACGCGCACCGTGATGCCCCGCCGACGAGCCTCGTCCGCGATGATCCGCGCGTACGGGTTGAGGCCCTCGGTGGAGAGGGAGGGGACGAAGAGCGGCTCGTTGATGGGGTTCTTGCGCTTGACCACGAACACCGGCACGCGCACGAACCCGAGCTTCTCGTACAGGGCGATCGCGGCGGCGTTGTCGTGCAGGACCGACAGATCCATGTAGGCGTTGCCCCTGGCCTGATAGCGCTCCGCCAGTGTGCGGACCAGCGCTTCGCCCACGCCGGGGCGGTTCGCCTGGGGGTCGACCGCCAGGCACCACAGGCTGGAGCCGCGCTCGGGGTCGTGGAAAGCCTTGCGGTGGTCGACGCCGGTGACGGTGCCGATGATCTCGCCCGACTCCGAGTCCTCGGCGACGAGGTAGGTGAAGGTTCGGGTGCGCTGGTTGGCCCACAGCACCTCGGCATCCGCCGTCACCATGGAGTTGGCCGCGTAGATGCGGTTGGTCGCGTCGGCGTCCGCCTGGGTCCGCATCTTGCGGACGATCACTCCGCTTGGCGAGCGCCGCGCCGGCCGGTAGCGGTGGAGGTGGAGCCGGTAGGTCAGCGACGGGTCGAGGAAGAGCTCGTCGGGCGAGCCCGCCACCAGCACGTGCGGGTCGCGCAGGTAGAGCGCGATGTCGCGGCGAAGGGGTTCCTCCGCGCGCAGCGTCTCGACCACCTTCTGCTGGTCACGGAAGGTCTGGCCGAAGAGCAGGCGTCCCCAGCCGCACTCCAGCGCGACGTCCTGCTCCATGTTCTCCACGGCGTGGTCGCTCAGCTCACCCCACGGCTGGGTGGAGATCGCGTCGTCGAACCTGATCCGGGGGTCGAACCGCTTCGTTGCCATCCGTCTCTCAGAGGTCGTGGATCTGCAGCCACAGCTCGAGCAGTCCGAGCTGCCAGAGCTTGTTACCCCGCAGGGGCGTCAGCTCCTCCTCGCCGGCGTCCGCCTTCGCCAGCAGCCGGTCCACCTCGGCCTTCCGGAACAGCCCGCGCTCCATGGCCGCGGGCGCCGTGAGCGCGTCTCGGACCAGGTCGAGGTAGGGGCCGTACAGGTACTTGAGGGCCGGGACCGGGAAGTAGCCCTTCGGGCGGTCGATGACCTCGGAGGGGATCACCCGGCGGGCCGCGCCCTTGAGCACGCCCTTGCCGCCCGCGGCCAGGTGCAGCTGGGGCGGGCAGCTCGCCGCCAGCTCGACCAGCTCGTGGTCCAGGAACGGCACGCGCGCCTCGAGCCCCCAGGCCATCGTCATGTTGTCGACGCGCTTCACCGGGTCATCGACCAGCATCACCGTGGTGTCCAGGCGCAGGGCGCGGTCGAGGGGCGTCTGCGCGCCCGCGGAGCGGAAGTGGGCCTCGACGAACGCCCACGACACGTCGGCGTCCACGCGGTGGTCGGGGCCGACGACCTGGGCCATGTCTTCGTGGGCGCGGTCGAAGAAGGCGGACGCGTAGGTGTCCACGCCCAGGTGGTCGCCACGCTCCGGCGCTTGCAGCAGGGGCGGATACCAGTGGTAGCCCCCGAACACCTCGTCGGCGCCCTGGCCCGACTGGACCACCTTGATGCTGCGCGAGACCTCCTGGCTGAGCAGGTAGAAGCCGACCGCGTCGTGGCTGACCATCGGCTCGCTCATCGCGGCGATGGCGTCCGACAGGGCGGGCAGCATCCGGTCCCCGTCCACCCGGATCTGGTGGTGGTCGGTGCCGAACTCCGCCGCGATCAGGTCCGAGTAGGCGAACTCGTCCCCCGCCTCCCCGCCGACGGATTCGAAGCCGACGCTGAAGGTGGCGAGGTCCGTCTGGCCGGCCTCCGCGAGCAGCCCGACGACCAGGCTCGAGTCGAGGCCGCCCGACAGCAGCACGCCGACGGGCACGTCGGCGACCAGCCGGCGCCGAACCGCGGTTCGCAGGGCGGCCAGCGTGGCGTCCTCCCAGTCGCCCGGCGTCATGGCCGCGCGCTCCGGGTCGCGCAGGAAGCTCGGCGACCAGTAGGTGGTCTTTCGTCGGCGCCCGTCGGGCTCGATGACGAGCAGCGTCGCCGGCTCGAGCTTGCGCACCCCCGCCAGGATCGTCCGCGGCGCGGGGACGACCGCGTGGAAGGTCAGGTAGTGGTGCAGCGCGACCGGGTCGATGGCCGTGTCGACGCCCCCGCCGGCGAGCAGCGCCGGCAGGGTCGAGGCGAAGCGCAGACGCCCGGGCCCCTCCGCCAGGTACAGCGGCTTGATGCCCAGCCGGTCGCGTCCGAGGACGGCGCGGCCGCTGTCCCGCTCGACGATGCAGAAGGCGAACATGCCGTGCAGTCGCTCGACGAACGACTCGCCCCAGTGGTGGTAGGCGCGGAGGACGACCTCCGTGTCGCCGTCGGAGAAGAAGCGGTGGCCGGCGTCGACGAGCTGACGGCGCAGTTCGGCGTAGTTGTAGATGCAGCCGTTGAAAGCGATCACGAGGCCGAGGTCATCGGCGACCAGCGGCTGGGCGGAGCGCTCGGACAGGTCGATGATCTTCAGGCGGCGATGCGCCAGCGCGGCGGACCCGTGCTCCCACAGGCCCGAGCCGTCGGGGCCGCGGCGCTGCATGGTCTCCCCCATGCGCGCGACAGCGGCCGCATCGACGGGCGCGCCGTCGGTGCGGATCTCTCCGGCAAGGCCACACATGAGGAGACCGAGCTGCCGGCGGCGGGATTCCCCGCCGCGCAGCGCCCTAGCCCAGGCCCTGCAGGTCGATCACGAACACGAGCGTGTCATCCGGGGCGATCGGCGCGCCGGGCGGCGGCGAGGAGCCGTAGGCCATCTCCGGCGGGATGATCAGCATGCGGCGCCCGCCGACGCGCATGCCGGGGATGCCCTCCTGCCAGCCTTGGATGACCCCGGACAGCGGGAACGTCGCCGCCTCACCCCGCTCCCAGGACGAGTCGAACTGGTCACCGTTCACCCAGGAGACCCCTGCGTAGTGGGTGGTCACCATGGAGCTCGGGGTGGCCGCGGGGCCATCACCATCGATCAGGTCGACGATGACCAGCTCGGTCGGCGGGTCGCCGTCCGGCAGCTCGATCTGAGGAGCTTCGCCCTCGTCGCCGGTGACGGTCACTCCGTGCATGTCATCGGTCACAGCGGCCCCTTGGGAGTCGTCCTGGTCTTGGTCGGCGCCGGCGTCGGCGTCCGACGTCGCAGATCCCTCGGTCGCGGTGCTCTCGGTGTCCGACTGAGCGGTGTCCTCGCTCGCACCGTCGTCACCGCCGCAGGCGGCCAGGACGATGCAGAGCAGGGCGATCAGGGCTAGCGCTCGGGGGCGGCGCAAGGGCTCCTCCGGATTGAGCTCGGGGATGAACGACCTGTCCGAGCCTAGCAGCCGCCCAGATGCCCCTTCTCAGCGGCAGAGTTGGCTGCTACGGTTCCGGCCCGAGGGCACGATCTCCGTGATGTCTGCAGTGGTAAGTGCTGGTGCAGCCCCTCGATCGGATGGCGCGGCAGCCGCCGGCCGCCTTTGCAGCACAGAAAGACGAGGGCAACACCATGGCAGAAGGCACCGTCAAGTGGTTCTCCGACGACAAGGGCTTCGGCTTCATCTCGCGTGAGGAGGGCGACGACGTCTTCGTCCACTTCTCCGCCATCAACGGCACCGGCTTCAAGACCCTGGCCGAAGGCGCGCGAGTGCAGTTCGACATCACCCAGGGCCCCAAGGGCGAGCAGGCCGCCAACGTGACGGTCGTCGGCTAGCGCCGTCCCGAAGCATTCGACGCCCCGGCCGCTGGCCGGGGCGTCATGCATTTCGGGCGCTGTGCGCTCACGAGCCGGCGATCTCGGCCGCCGCCGTCACAGGGTCGGTGCTCAGCAGGCGCGCGCCGCAGCGCTCGGCCATCGACTCGGTGGCACCCCTGCCGCCGACCGCCACCGGCCAGCGCCGGCCCAGGGCGGCCAGGTCGTCCACCACCGGCGCGAAGCGCTCCGCGGCGGTCGCGGCCAGCACCACCAGCTCCGGCTCGAGCTCCTCGGCGGCCGCGGCCAGGGCGTCGATCGGGGTGTCGGCGCCGGTGAGCGCGATCCGCCACCCGCGCCCGCGCAGCGCCAGCCCGAACAGGATCAGGGGCAGGTCGTGCTGCTCCCCGGGGGGGCAGGCCAGCAGGGCCGCCGGTCCCCTGCCGGTGCCCCATCCCCGCGCCATGCCGAGGAGCCGGCCCCGCAGCAGCTGGCTGGCGTAGTGCTCCTGCGAAACGCTCACCTCGCCGCGCGCCCAGCGCTCCCCGAGGTCCGCGAAGTAGCCGAGGACGTCCCGCAGCAGCCCGTCCAGGGACAGGAGCGCGATCGCCTGGTCGAAGGCGACGTGCGCGGCCTCCTCGTCGTAGGCGTCCAGCGCCGCCCGGAGCCGCTGGGTCCAAACGGGCGCGGAGCTCTCATCACCGCGTGCGGGTGCGCCGGACTGCTCCCCCGTGTCAGAGCCCCCGCGCGGCGCTGTGGCTGAGCCCTGCGCGTACGCGCGAGCCAGCCGCGCGGCCTCGGCCGCCGCCAGCCCGTCCTCGAGCAGGTGGCGCATCCGCCGCACCCGCCGGACGTCCGCCTCCGAGTACAGGCGGAACCCGCCCGCGGTGCGGGTGGGCGTCAGCAGCCCATAGCGGCGCTCCCAGGCGCGCAGCAGCTCCGGGCTGACCCCCACCCGGCGGCTCAGCTCTCCGATTCGCAGCGTCGTCTCCTCGCTCATGCCCCGATGGTAGGTCACCGAACAAACTTTGTACAGACACTTGACAGACCCACCCACGGCGGGTACGTTGCCTGTACGAAACCTATACAGACCTTGGAGGTCGTCATGAAGGCACTCGACATCGTCACCGGCGCCCTGGTCGTCGTCGGCGGGCTCAACTGGGGCCTGGTCGCCCTGGCCGAGTTCGACCTCGTCGCCACCCTGTTCGGGCTGGAGTTCGGCCAGACCAACGCGCTGACGCGCGTCGTGTACGCACTGATCGGCCTCTCGGCCCTGTACCAGGCCTACTCGCTGGCCGCCCGCTCGCGCACCGAGGCCGCCGCGGTCCCCAGCCGGGCCTAGGTCCGGCCGGGCGCATCAAGCCCTGACGCCCGTCGACGGCTCAGCTGCCGTCGGCGGGCGTCGTCGTGTTGATGGGCAGCTCGCGGCTCCATGGCCGCGGCCCGTCGTAGAGCAGATCGGCCGCGATGGCGAGGCGGGCGCCCTGTCCGTTGCCCCACACGATCAGTTCCGAGCCCGTCCACACAACGGCGGGCTGCTCTCCCACGTCGAACGGGACCGCAGGGATCTGCCGCCAGTTCTCGGTGGCAGGGTCGTACACGAACCCGTCCAGGCGGGTGCGCCGATCGAACTGGTCCCGGCCGCCGAACACGATCGCCTTGTCGTCCGCCCAGTGCCCGACCCCGTCGGAGCGGGTCGTCGACAGCAGGAGCGGCAGACGTGACCAGAGCCCGGTCAAGGTGTCGAAGGAGTAGCCGTCGCGCTCGCTCAGGGACGCGGCCGGGCGCCCCCACACCAGGAGCCGTCGGCAGGCCTCCGTTGCCGTGCAGCTGTCACCGGTCCAGACCGCCGCCGACGTCCGGCGGAGGGGGACGGGGAGGTCGGGGATGGGCTGCCAGCCCTCGCCGGGCCGGTAGAACGCACCGTCGGTCAGACCCGCGCTCTGACGCGCATCCTCGCGACCGTCGAGGCCGCCCCAGACCAGGAGCCCGTCGTCGGTCCACACCACGGTCGGCCGGGCGCGCGGCGGCAGCGGGCTCTCCGGCAGCAGCGCCCAGGTGTCCGTCTCGGGGTCGTAGGCGGCTCCGTCGGCCAGCGGCTCCCCGTCCGGACCCGTGCCCCCGAAGACCCACAGCCGGCCGCCGCCCCAGACGGCGCCGTGGTCGTGGCGCGGTGTCAGCGGCGCCTCCGCCACCTGGCGCCAGAGCCCGGCCGCGGGGTTGAGGCGGACCCCGTCGGCGGTCGGCTGGCCGGACTCGTCCAGGCCGCCCCAGTACAGGACCTCCTCCCCCGACCAGGTCGCGCTCCACCCCGCGGTGCGCGTCACCGGTGCGGGCGGTAGGGCCGCCCATGCGTCGACGTCCACGGCGTACATCCCGCCGTAGCCGCTGCCGGGCCAGAGCACCATCCGACGCCCATCCCACACGGCGGGGCCGGGGGTGGTGGCCTCGATCGGCGCGTTCGGCAGCGGCTGCCAGCGGTTGGCCGGTTCGAAGGCGCTCAGCGTGGTCTCTAGGGCCGGGGCCTGGGCGGGGTCGCCCTGTGGGTCGCCGTTGATGGGGTTCTCGGCGGCGGCGGTGGGCTCGGGGGTGCCCTCAAGGCCGGTCTGGATGGTGCCGCTCGGGTTGCCGGGATCCTCGAAACCGGTGCGGGCGATCACGCCGATCACCGCCACGGCGACGATGGCGAGCACAAGCACGAGCGCGCGCGGCCGTCCGCGTGGCTGCTCGTACTGCTCGGCGTCCATGCGCTGCCTGCCTCCGGGCGACCGTGCGGTCGCCGTGCGCAGGATGGTATGCGCGCTCGCGGCCGCTCGCGGGCCGCGCGCCGATTTCTCGGCGGCGCCCGCCGGGCTGCTCAGCGGGGCCGGGTCGGGCCGGCGCCCTGGCAGGACGGGCACCAGTAGGTGAGGCGGCCGTGGGGCCCCTGGCGGTCGACCCGGATCAGCGTGGCGCACCGCGGGCAAGGTCGCCCGCCGCGCCCGTGGACGGACACGTCCGGTCCTCCGCGCGGTCCGCCCGTGGTGGTGATCCTCGCCGGTGTGCCAGGGGCGACGTTGAGCCGCAGCAGGCGGGTTGCGGTCGTCAGCAGCGCGTCGCGCTGGGCGGGCTCGAGGTCGCCAACCTTGGTCCAGGGGTTGACGCCGTGCAGGAAGAGCACCTCGGTGCGGTAGACGTTGCCGACCCCGGCCAGGACGGCCTGGTCGAGCAGCGCCACGCCGATCTCCTCCTCGGCGCGGGCGTCCAGGCGCTCGCGGGCTCTGCGGAGCAGCTCCTCGTCATCGCCGGGCGTGCCCTCCGCCGACTCGACCCCCTCCAGCGGATCGGGGCCGAGCCGTGCCAGGGACGGGTGGCGCTCGACCTGACCCGGGCTGAGCAGCTCGCACACCGGAGCGGAGAAGCACACCGCGACCGCCTCGGGCACCTCCAGGATGAAGCGCGCGAGATGCGGCGGCCGACGCCAGCGCTCACCCGGCGCGTAGACGTGCCACGAACCAGTCATGCGCATGTGCGTGTGCAGGGCCAGACCGGAGGGCGCGAACCAGATCAGCAGGTGCTTGCCCCGCGCCTCGACCCGCGCGACGGTCTGGCCGACGAGCCGGCGCAGGCCGACCGCCTGGACCGCTCGGGCGGTGCTCTCGGCGCGCCGCACCTCGCGATCTGTGAGCAGCCTGGCCAGCGTCCGGGCCGAGCGGTGGATCGTGTCGCCCTCGGGCACCGGCGGGGCCGATCTAGCGGTAGCGGCGCAGGCGCAGGCTGTTCGCGACCACGCTGACGGACGAGAAGGCCATGGCGGCACCGGCGATCATCGGGTTCAGGAAGCCGAGTGCGGCCAGCGGCAGGGCGGCCGTGTTGTAGGCGAACGCCCAGAAGAGGTTCTGCAGGATCGTCCGGTGCGTGCGGCGGGACAGCTCGATCGCCGTGACGACCCCGCCGAGGTCGGCGCGCAGCAGGGTGATGTCGCTCGACTCGATGGCGACGTCCGTGCCGGTGCCGATCGCCAGGCCCAGGTCCGCCTGCACCAGGGCCGGCGCGTCGTTCACGCCGTCGCCGACCATGGCGACGACCTCGCCCGCTGCCTGCAGGCGGGCCACCTCGGCCTGCTTGTCGCCGGGCAGCACCTCGGCGAGGACGCGGTCGATGCCGAGCTGGTCGGCGATCGCCTGCGCCGTGCTGGCGTTGTCGCCGGTGATCATCGCCACCTTGAGGCCGAGGCCGTGCAGCCGCGCGATCACCTGCTCGGCCTCCGGCTTGAGGGTGTCCGCGACCGCGAGGAGCCCGCGCGCCTCCCCGTCCCAGCCGGCGAGCACGACGGTCGTGCCGCGGCGCTCAAGGCGCTCGGCGGCGTCTTCGATCGCCTGCGGCACGAGCAACCCCTCGTCGGCCAGAAGCTTGCGCCGGCCGATGACGACGGCGGCCCCCTCGACGCGGCCGCGGATGCCGTGACCGGCGAGCGCGGTCACCTCGGTGGCGGTTGGCAGGCCGCCGAGGCGCTCGCGCGCGGCGGCGGCGATCGCCGCGCCGATGGGGTGCTCGCTCATCGCCTCGACCGCGCCGACGCGACGGAGCAGGTCCTCGGTGGTCACGCCGTCGACCGGGATGGCTTCGACCAGCGACATCTGGCCGCGGGTCAGCGTCCCGGTCTTGTCGAGCAGGACGGTCGTCACCTGGCGGCTGCGCTCCAGCTGCTCGACGCCCTTGATCAGGACGCCGAGCTGGGCGCCACGACCGGTGCCGACCATGATCGCCATCGGCGTGGCCAGCCCGAGCGCGCAGGGGCAGGCGATGATGAGCACCGCGACGGCGGTCATCAGGGCGCGGCCGGCGTCGCCGGTGGCGATCAGCCAGCCAGCGAACGTGATCAGCGCGAGCGCGATCACAGCCGGGACGAACACGCCGGAGATGCGGTCCGCCAGCCGCTGCAGCGGCGCCTTGCCGGCCTGCGCATCGGCGACCATGCGGACGATCTGAGCAAGCGCGGTGTCCGTGCCGACGGCGGTCGCCCGGACGGTCAGCACGCCCGAGGTGTTGATGGTCGCCCCAGCAACGGTGGAGCCGACGGCCTTCTCGACCGGCATCGACTCGCCGGTGAGCATCGACTCGTCCACGGCGCTGGCGCCGTCGACCACCTCGCCGTCGACCGGCACCTTCTCGCCGGGGCGGATGAGCAGCAGGTCGCCGACCTTCACGTCCTCGACGTCGACGAGGACCTCGGCGCCGTCGCGCAGCACCCGCGCCTGCTTGGCGCCCAGCTCGAGCAGCGCTCGGATCGCCTGACCGGCGCGGCCCTTGGCGCGCGCCTCGAGATAGCGGCCGAGGACCAGGAAGGCCAGGATCACGACGGCGGCTTCGAAGTACAGCTCCATCCCGCCGGTCAGGACCTGCCACACCGAGAACAGGTAGGCGGACAGCGTCCCCATCGCGATGAGGGTGTCCATGTTGGCGGTCAGCCGGCGGGCGCGGCGAGCGGCCTCGCGCAGAAAGGGCCAGCCGACGTAGCCCTGCACGACGGTCGCCAGCGCGAGCTGGCCCCAGCGCAGGACCGGGTTGCCCATGGCCAGCTCTTGGAAGGCCATGGCCGAGAGCATCAGCAGGCCGGCGGGCACGGCCACGAGGAGGCGCCGGCGCCAGGCGGCCTCGCCGTGGTCGTCGGCGGGGCGCTCGGGTTGGTGGGAGCGGGCGGGTGCGTCGGCGTCGGTGTGGGTCTCCGCCTGCGCGTCGACTGCGGTCGCGGCCAGGTCTGCGGTCGACGTCGCGGTCGGGCTTGCGCTCGGCGGCTCGGGCAGCGTCAGCCGATAGCCGATGCGGTCGACGGCCTCCTGCAGCGACGTCAGATCCACGTCCGGGTCGAGGCCGACGCGTGCGGTTCCAGTCGCGAAGTTGACCGACGCCTCCCGCACGCCGGCCTGGCGCGACAGGATGCGCTCGACCCGAGCGGCGCACGAGCCGCACGTCATGCCTTCGACGGGTAGATCGAGGGTGCGCTGCGGGGCGGCGGTGTCGCTCATGTCCCCTCCTGTGCAGCCCGACTTCGCGATACCCTATAAGGGTATAGGCGCGGGCGCGGGGGCGCCACGGTCCGTCTGGAGGGGCAGTGCGCGGCTACAGCATCAGCAAGGACGACTACCTCAAGCGGCTCCGCCGCATCGAGGGCCAGATCCGGGGCCTCCAGCGCATGATCGAGGAGGACACCTACTGCATCGACGTGCTCACGCAGGTCTCGGCCGCGACCCGCGCGCTCCAGAGCGTCGCCGTCGGCCTGCTGGACGAGCACGTCCGCCACTGCGTCGCCGAGGCCACGCGCGAGGGTGACGCCGCGCACGCGGACGCCATGGTCACCGAGGCCGTGCGCGCCATAGAGCGCCTGGTCAAGTCCTGAGCGCACGCCCGCTCAGCTCCCGGTCGGCGCAGCCGCTACTCGTCGGCGTCCGGTGGGGTGTCCCAGTCCGTAACGTCCTTGCCCGCCTCGCGCGCCAGGATGTCGAGGGCCACGCGGGCGCCTGAGCCGGCGGAGATGATCGCCTGGCTGCGGTGCGGGCGGGCCAGGCGGCCCGCGGCGTAGACGCGGTCGACCGCGGTGCGACCCTCGGAGTCCACCGCGACGCCGTCGCGGCCGGCCTCGATGCCGAGCTGCTCGGCCAGGCGCTGGCCTGTCTTGCCGGCGGCCAGGACCAGGTAGTCGGCGCGCTCGGGCTCGCCGTCGCCGGCGCTCACGGCGAACCCCGACCCATCGGCCACCACGGTCGTGACCTCCTCCTCGCGCAGATCGGCACCCGCCGAGACGACCTGCGAGCGCGCGATCTCCTGGAACCGGCTGCCCGAGACGTCCGGCGCGCCGAGGTAGTTGTGCAGCTGCGCGTAGTGCATGGCCGTCTTGTCCTGCGCGTACACGACGGTGTCGACGCCGTTCTTGGCCAGGAACAGCGCCGCGCTGAGACCGGCGGGCCCGTCACCGACGACCACGACCTTCACCATGTCCACTCCGATCCTCTGGGACTCGAGCCGTTCTACCCCGACGAGGCCGCGGAGGGTTCAGCGGCGCAGGACCAGACCGCGCGGGTGGTCGGCGAAGCCGGCGGCCCGCAGGTGGTCGACCAGTGGCTGGCCGCCGATGGCGTCGGCATCGATGCGCTGCAGCAGGAGCTGCGCGACCCGGCCCTGGGCGACAAGGCCGGCCAGCGCCGAGGCCGCGGCCGAGAGCAGGCCCTCATCGGCCGTGAACGTCACCAGGGAGCGGCCGCCGCGCTCGGAGTACAGGACGAGCTGGCCGCCGACCAGGACCACGTGCGCTCCGGCGGCGCGCTTGGGGCTGTGGCGGTGGCCACCGACGGGCTCTGGCCAGCTGAGCAGCCCGCCGTACGGGTTGGCGGGGTCCGTCGCCGCGAGCACCAGCGGCGCGCCGGCCTCGCCGTCGGCGGCCGGCTCGCGGAAGGAGCGCAGCCGGTCCACGGCGCCGGGCAGTGCGAACTGCGCGCCCCCCAGGCCCTCGACGAAGTAGCCCCGGCGCGCCCGGCCGGACTCCTCCATCGCCTTCAGCACCGAGTAGACCGCTGCGAAGCCGCCGCGGATGTCCTCGGATGCGACGGTCGCGCGGGTCACGACGCCGTAGCGGTCGAGGAGCTGCGCGGCCAGGGCGGCCGCCCGCTCGGTGGCCGTCGGCTGCGAGGGCAGCCCGGGCTCGCCGAGCAGCTCGGCCACCAGCGACCAGCGCCCGGCCGCGCGCGGCGGCCCCGAGCGCGGCAGCGCGCCCGGTCGGCGCCGGCGGGTGCGGCGCACACCGCCGTCCACCAGTGCGCGCAGCGCCGCCAGCGTGTCGTTGGTGACGACACCGGCCCAGACCAGGTCCCAGAGCGCGTCGAGGGTCTCCGCGTCGTCGGCCGCGCCCGCCTTGTAGCCGGCGCCCTGCAGCGCGGGCCAGAAGGAGGCACCGCGCGTGGTCAGGTGCTCTAGCAGCGCGGCGTGGACGGGGCCGAACCACGGCTCCTCCGCGGGATCCCCCGGAGCAGGCGCCAGCAGCGGCGCGCGGTCCCGCAGGTACAGGCAGATCCGCCCGTCGTCGGAGCCGAGGGGCCCGCGGCCCACCCACACCACCTCGCCCGCGGCGGACAGCGCGTCGAGCCACGCCGGGCTGTACCCGGGCAGCCGCGCGGGGAGGATGTCCGCCTCCAAGGCGCTGGCGGGCAGGGGGACGCCCTGGAGTTGCTCGACGACGTCGAGGGTCTGCTCGGGCCGGGCGAGGCGTCGGTCGCCTGCGGACACCCCCTGCCACGACGGCAGGAACAGCGCCAACGAGCGCGGCTCGACCGGCTCGACCTCGCGTCGGAGCACCGCCAGGGAGCGACGGCGCAGACGGCGCAGGACCTCGGCGTCGCACCACTCGCGTCCGGCCGACGGCGCGATCCCCGACGCGTAGGCACGCCCGGTGGGGCGGAAGGCGCCGGTCACGACGCGCTGGGTCCGCTCCAGCTCCGACAGCGCGAGCGTCACCGCGTCGCGCGGCAGCCCCAGACGCGCGGCCACGTCCTCGGCGGTGAAGGGCCCGTGCGTGCGTGCGTAGCGGGCGACCAGGTCGATGAGGGGTCGCTCGACCGGTTCGAGGAAGGCCTGCGGCAGCCCGGGCGGCGGCGGCACCCCCAGCGCGTCGCGCACCCGCGCGCTGTCCTCGACCGCGATCCAACGGCGCTCGCCGGCGATGGTGACCGGGTGGGCGCGACGCGC
Organism: uncultured Actinomycetota bacterium; assembly: GCA_964629825.1. Taxonomy (GTDB): domain Bacteria; phylum Actinomycetota; class Nitriliruptoria; order Euzebyales; family Egibacteraceae; genus CAZVUW01. The sequence goes on along the minus strand of CAZVUW010000005.1, from coordinate 23,984 downwards.
CTGCTCCAGCTCGGCCAGCAGCGCGGCGGAGTCGCCGTCGCAGCGCGCGGCGACCTCGTCTTCGCGCAGATCGCCGACGGTGCGCAGCAGGTCGTGGACGTCGTCGGCGCTGCGGGCACGGCGCTCGGGGGTCAGGCGCTGCAGCTCGAGCTCGAGCTCGCCGAGCGCGTCGGCGTCGATCAGCTCGCGCAGCTCCTCGGCGCCGAGCAGGTCGGCGAGGAGCTCGCGTTCGAGGGTGAGCGCGGACGCCCGCCGCTCGGCCAGCGGGGCGTCGCCCTCATATAGGTAGCCGGCGACGTAGTCGAACAGCAGGGACGACGCGAAGGGCGAGGCCACCGGGGTCTCGACCTGCACCACCCGGATCTGGCGCGCCGCGATCGCCTCGAGCACCTCGACCAGCGCCGGCAGATCGAAGACGTCGCGCAGGACCTCGCGGTAGGTCTCCAGCAGGATCGGGAAGCTGCCGTAGCGGCGGGCGACCTGGAGCAGGTCCGAGGCCTTCTGCCGCTGCTGCCACAGGGGCGTGCGCCCGCCGGGTCGGCGCCGCGGCAGCAGCAGCGCCCGGGCGGCGCACTCGCGGAAGCGCGAGGCGAACAGCGCGGAGCCGGCCAGCTCCGCGACGACCAAGTCCTCGACGTCGTCCGGCTCGACCACGACCGACTCGCCCGGCGGCGCGTCGTCGGCCTCGGGCGCGCGCACGACGATCCCGTCGTCGGCGTACATCGTCTGCACGTCCAGGCCGAGGCGCTCGCGGGCGCGTGCCTCTATCGCCAGCGCCCACGGGGCGTGCACGCGGCCGCCGAAGGGCGAGTGCACGACGACCCGCCAGTCGCCGATCTCGTCGCGGAAGCGCTCGATCACGATCGTGCGGTCGCTGGGGACGGTGCCCGTCGCCTCGACCTGCTCGCCGACGTAGGCGACCAGGTTGGCGGCGGCGAGCTCGTCAAGCCCGTACTCGCGCGCAAGCACGGCCGGCTCGGCGCCGGCCGCAACCGAGCGCAGGAACTCCCCCACCGCGCGACCGACCTCGTACGGGCGGCCCGGCGCGTCGCCGTGCCAGAACGGCAGCTTGCCGGGCAGGCCAGGCGCCGGCGTGACGAGCACCTGGTCGCGGGTGATGTCCTCGATCTGCCAGGTGGTGGAGCCGAGGACGATCGTCTCGCCGGGGCGGGTCTCGTAGACCATCTCCTCGTCGAGCTCACCCACGCGGCGGCCGCCACCGCGGCCCGCGGACTCATCGCTCGCCAGGAACACGCCGTACAGCCCGCGGTCGGGGATGGTCCCGCCCGAGGTGACCGCCAGGCGCTGGGCGGACGGGCGCGGGGTGAGCACGTCCTCGACGCGGTCCCAGTTCACGCGCGGGCGCAGCTCGGCGAACTCGTCCGAGGGGTAGCGCCCGCTCAACATGTCGAGCACGCCGGTGAGCTGGGCCTGGCTCAGCTCGGCGAAGACCGCGGCGCCGCGGACGGTCCGCCACAGCTCGTCGACGTGCCAGGGATCCATCGCGACCATCGCAACGATCTGCTGGGCGAGCACGTCCAGGGGGTTGCGGGGGTAGCGCGTCTCCTCGACCGCGCCCGCGCGCATGCGGCGGACCACCACCGCGCACTCGACGAGGTCGCCGCGGTACTTCGGGAACACCTTGCCGACGCTCGGGGCGCCCACCTGGTGGCCGGCGCGGCCGATCCGCTGGAGCCCGCTCGCGACCGAGCCGGGCGACTCGACCTGGATGACCAGGTCCACCGCGCCCATGTCGATGCCGAGCTCCAGCGACGAGGTCGCGACCACGCAGCGCAGGCGTCCGGACTTGAGCTGCTCCTCGACGATGACCCGCTGCTCGCGCGCGACCGACCCGTGGTGGGCGAGCGCGATCGGCGGGACGACCTCCGGGGGCGCCTTGCCTGCGGCCAGCGCACGGTCGCGCACGCGCTCCGCATGCAGCTCGTTGAGCCGGGTGCACAGCCGCTCGGTCAGGCGCCGGGAGTTGCAGAAGACGATCGTGGAGCGGTGCGCCTCGATGAGGTCGAGGACGCGCGGGTGGACGGCGGGCCAGATGGAGCGGCGCGACTCGCCAGCCGCCGCAGGTCCGGAGGGGACCTCCTCCACCAGCTCGCCGAGGCGGCCCATGTCCTCGACCGGGATGACGATCTCTACGTCGAGGTCGCGGTCGCGCGGCGCCTCGACGACATCCACGGGTCTGGGCTGCCAGCTGCCGTCCGCCGCCACCGTCCCGCCGCCGAGGAAGCGCGCCACCTCGTCGTGGGGCCGCAGCGTGGCGCTGAGCCCGATGCGCTGGAGGGGACCGCGCTCCGGGTGGGCGGCCGCGATCAGGGCCTCGAGCCGCTCCATGCTCAGGGCCAGATGGGCGCCCCGCTTGGTGCCGGCGACGGCGTGGACCTCGTCGAGGATCACCGTCTCGACCGACGTCAGGATCGAGCGCGCCCGCGAGGTCAGCAGGAGGAACAGGGACTCCGGCGTGGTGATGAGGATGTCGGGTGGCTGGCGCGCCAGCTTGCGGCGCTCATCTGCCGGCGTGTCGCCGGTGCGCAGCGCCACCTCCACGTCGGCCACCGCGTGCCCGATGCGCTCGGCGGCGAGACGGATCCCGACCAGCGGCGCACGCAGGTTGCGGTCGACGTCATAGGCGAGCGCCTTCAGCGGCGACACATATAGGACACGGGTGCGCTGCTCCCGCTCGGGGACCGGCGCGGTCAGCAGCCGGTCGAGCGCCGCAAGGAAGGCAGCCAGCGTCTTGCCCGACCCGGTCGGCGCGCTGACCAGCGTGCTGCGGCCCTGCGCGATGCGATCCCAGGCGAGCACCTGCGCCTCTGTGGGCGCGGCGAACGAGGTCGAGAACCACTCCCGGGTGGGGGCGGAGAAGGTTCGCAGCGGGTCGGCGCGCTTCACGGTCGTCCCACAGTAGTGGCCGCGGTGGCCGCGGGACGGGTGGCCTCGCCGGGCTCCGGCTAGCGGCCGGTGGGGTGCGGGCGGGCGCGGCGGCCGCTGGCCTCGACCCCCATGTCGAGCAGCTGGGTGGACAGGTCCGCGAGCTCGAAGGCCGCCTCGTGTGCATCGGCGCGCTCGGCCTCCCGCGACAGCGCGATCAGCGAGTCCGCCATCTCCTGCAGCCGCTGCGCTGCCAGGCTCCTGTAATAGGTGTCGAGGTTCATGTGGGGCAGGGTGCCCGGCGGGACAGGTGCGCAACCCAGAGGCGTGGCACTCTGAGCGGTGTAAGCCCACGTCGGCTAGGGTGGCGCGGCCAAGCAGGACCAGACGCCGGAGACCACCGTGAGCCCGCAGACCGTCACATTGAGCGTTCCGCCGACCCCGGGCTACCTGGCGCTTCTGCGCACCGTCGTGGGAGGTTGCGCCGGCCGGGAGGGCTTCACCCTCGACCAGATCGACGATGTGAAGATGGCCGTCGACGAGGCGGCGGTGCAGCTCCTGCGCTCCAGCCAGGGCACTGGCATCTCGGTCGACGTGGTGATCCAGGAGGCGGCGCTCGAGGTGCATGTGAGCGCCGATGTGAAAGGCGACACGCCGGTGATTGACGAGTCCTCGTTCTCCTGGACGATCCTGCAGGCCCTCTCGGATGACCTGCGGGTGGAGAGCGATCCGCCTCGCTTCACGGTCGTGCTCACCAAGCGCCGCACCGCCCATCTGTCGCCTTGAGCACGAGCTCGTCACGCGGAGCAGGGGGGCGGAACTTGACGGAGTACACCCGCGAGGACACCAAGCGGCTGTTCGCACAGCTGCGCGAGACCGGCGACCCGGAGATCCGTGAAGCGCTGGCGCGCCTGCACCTGCCGCTCGTCGAGTACCTCGCCCGCCGCTTCAAGGACCGCGGTGAGCCGCTCGACGATCTGGTGCAGGTGGGCAGCGTCGGTCTCCTGAAGGCGATCGACCGCTTCGACCTCGAGCGCGGAGTCGAGTTCTCGACCTACGCGACCCCGACCATCGTCGGCGAGCTGAAGCGCTACTTCCGCGACAAGGGCTGGGCGGTGCGCGTCCCGCGGCGCCTTCAGGAGCTCAGCCTGCGCATGAACAAGCTGGTCGCCCAGCTGACGCAGGACCTCGGCCGCTCCCCGACCGTCCCCGAGCTGGCCAAGGCCGCCGAGGTCAGCGAGGAGGAGGTCCTGGAGGCGCTCGAGTCCGGGCAGGCCTACTCGACCACCTCCCTGGACGCGCCAACCGGCGACGGCGATGACACGCCGATGCGCCTGGACCGCATCGGGACCGAGGACATCGCGCTCGAGAACCTCGAGTACTTCGCGTCGCTGGCGCCGCTGATCGAGCGACTGCCCGAGCGCGAGCGCCAGATCCTCTACCTGCGCTTCTTCAAGGGCATGACCCAGAGCAAGATCGCCGAGCAGGTGGGGATCAGCCAGATGCACGTGTCGCGGCTCCTGTCGCGCATCCTGGAGTTCCTCCGCCAGGGCATGGAGGGCGACGCCGAGTACTAGCCGCCGCGGCCCCGCGCGCCGGCCGCTGGTTCTTATCGGCAGCGCTAGCGTGGATGTGCTGGCGGCGGTCTCGGGCCGCGGACCGGCAACCCCGTGAGCCCGAACCGAGGTCCGCGTGCGCGCGCTGCTCGTCTACAACCCCAACGCCACCACGACCACCCCCGAGGTGATCGAGGAGATCAAGGCGACCCTGGGGCGCGTGCTCAAGCTCGAGGTGGTCGCCACCAAGCGGCGCGACCACGCCGGCTACCTCGCGGCCGGGGCGGTGCACGAGGGCCACGAGGTGGTCCTTGTCCTCGGCGGTGACGGGACCGTCAACGAGGTCCTCCAGGGGATCGCCGGCACGGATGTCCGGCTCGGCATCATCCCCGGCGGGTCGACCAACGTGTGGGCGCGCAACCTCGGCCTGCCCAACGACCCGGTTGCGGCGACGGTGGCGCTGCTGGGCGCGCTGGAGCGCAGGTCCGAGCGCACCGTCAGCCTCGGCCGCGCCAACGGGCGCTACTTCGGCGCCAACGCGGGCTTCGGGTTCGACGCCGAGGTGGTGCGCTTCGTCGAGCGCCGGCATCGCCTGAAGCGGACGGTGCGGCAGATCTCGTTCCTCTACTGCGGAGTCCTCGCCTTCGCCTACGGCTACGACCGCAAGGCTGAGATCCGCGTGGCCGTCGACGGCGCCGACGCCGGGGTGCTCCGCACCGCCATCGTCTGCAACGCCAACCCCTACACCTATCTGGGGCGCCTGCCCGTGCAGCTCTGCCCCGGGGCCGCGTTCGACCGCCCGCTGGCCGCGTTCGGCCTGACGAAGCTCACGCTGCCAGCGATCGGTCGCGTCGCCCGGGCGGCGCTCACCGGCGGCGATGTGACGCGGCTCGGCTTCACCTGGAACCGCGAGGACGCCCAGCGCCTCGAGCTGACGAGCGCCGAGCCGCTCCCGCTCCAGGTGGACGGCGACTTCGTCGGCGAGCACACCGACGTGCTGATAGAGCACGTCGAGCGCGGCATCACCGTCGTCGCCTGAGCGCGGCGGCGATGCCGCCCGGGTCGTTCGTGCAGAGCGCGTCGACGCCCAGCTCGGCCAGCTGCCTGGCGCGCTCGGGGCTGTCAACGGTCCAGACCAGCAGGGCGAAGCCGGCGGCGTGCGCCTCCGCGATCCCGTCGCGGTGGAGGTCCCCGTCGACGTGGGGGCAGAGGACGTCCGCGCCGACCTCCGCGGCGATCTCGACGGCGGAGTCCAGGCGCAGGGTGTCCCCGTAGAGCAGGCCGGTGGGCAGGTCGTCGCCGACGGCCTCGAGCATCAGCGGGTCGAAGGAGCTGAGCAGCACCGGATGCCGCTCCCGGAGCGGCAGGAGCAGGTCGCGCACGGCCAGCCCCAGGCGACCGTCCTCGAAGAAGTCGGGCTGGCCCGGCAGGTTCTTGCACTCGACGTCGATGCCGAGGCCGGCGGGCAGCCCGTCGAGGATCTCGCGGAGGGTCTGGATGCCGAGGGCTGCCAGCTCCTCCGCGGTCCGCTCGACCAGCGCGACGCCGTCATGGGTGTGGGCGTCGTGGTAGACGACGACGGTCCCGTCCCCGCACAGACGGGCGTCCATCTCGGCCCAGGCGGCGCCCTGCGCGGCCGCGGCGAGGAAGGACTCCAGCGTGTTCTCGGGCGCCACCCGTGGAGCGCCGCGATGCCCGACCAAAACGGGCAAATGGCTGGTTTGGAAGACCGACATGTGGGCAGCGTACGTGCGCATCTCGGAAAGAACGCCGTTCCGCAGGATCTGACCAGCAGGGCCTTTACGGACGCTACCTGCAGTAGTACAGTTTTCGCCGAAGACGGGTGTATCGCTTGCCCTCGTGGCTCAGGTTTGTGAAGCGTTTCACAAGCACCCGGCATCAAAGCGTCGTGCCCAACCCAACCTGCCCGCCTCGGCGTGGGCTCCCAGGCCGCCGGGAGCCCTCCGCCGACCGTGACACAGAGAGAGAGCGATCGCATGGACTGGCGCCAGCAAGCTGCCTGCCTAGACGAGGACCCCGAGCTGTTCTTCCCCGTGGGAACCACCGGGCCCGCCCTCGAGCAGGTCGAGCGAGCCAAGACCGTCTGCCGCTCCTGCAACGTGATCGAGCAGTGCCTGGAGTGGGCCCTGGAGACCAATCAGGACGCAGGGGTCTGGGGTGGCCTCTCCGAGGACGAGCGGCGCACCCTCCGTCGCGCCCGCCAGCGCCGCCGCCGCATGGCTAGTTGAGCTAGGGCAGGGGCAGGACCAGCTCGAACGTGGTTCCGCCCTGCCCGCCCTCCTCGGGCTCTAACGGCTGGAACGTCCCCCCGAGCTCGCTCTCCACGAGGGTGCGGGCGATCTGCAGGCCCAGGTGGGCGGTGTTGTCGAAGATCTCGGCCGGCAGGCCGACGCCGTCGTCGATGACCAGCACGCGTATCGTGGCCGTGCCGCGCTCGAAGGCGACGGTGACGTGCCCCACCGGCTCGCCCGCCGAGGTGCTGGTGCGCCCCGGGAAGGCGTGCTGAACGCAGTTCTGCAGCAGCTCCGTGAGCACCAGGGCGAGCGGGGTGGCAACCTCCGCCGGCAGCTCCCCCGGGTGGCCCTCGATCGCGAACTCGACCGGCGCGTCCGGGTTGACCAGCCCGTCGGCGATCATGTCGACGATCCGCCGGGTGATCTTCTCGAAGCTGACGCGCTGACCGGAGTCCTGGCTCAGCGTCTCGTGGACGAGCGCGATCGATGAGATCCGCCGAACGCTCTCGGACAGCGCCTCCCGCGCCTCCTCCGAGCGCAGCCGCCTGGCCTGGAGGCGCAGCAGCGACGCCACCGTCTGGAGGTTGTTCTTCACGCGGTGGTGGATCTCGCGGATGGTCGCGTCCTTGACCCGAAGGGCCCGCTCATGGCGGCGCAGCTCGGTGACCTCGCGGACGAGCAGCAGACCGCCGGTCACCTTGCCATCGCGGATCAGAGGCAGCAGCCGCCGCAGCACCGCGGCGCCGTGCAGCTCGACCTCGCTCTCGATCGGCTGCCCCTCGGCGAGAGCCGCAGCGATCTCCGCCGCCGCCGGATCGAAGTCGGTGATCGTCTGGCCGATGACGTTGTCGAGCGACCCCAGCCGGCGGTAGGCCGAGATCGCGTTCGGCGAGGCGTACGTGACACGGCCGTCGGCGTCCATGCGCATGATCCCGTCGCCGACGCGCGGCGACAGCGCCCGCTCGTCGTAGGTGCTGCCTGCGTACGGGAAGGTGCCGTCGGCCAGCATCTGCGCCAGCTCGCCGGCCGACTGCAGGTAGGTCAGCTCGAGGTTGGACGGCGAGCGCGCGGTCGAGACGTTCGCCTCGCGCGTGACCACCGCGACGACCTCGTCGCGGAAGCGGACAGGGATGGCCTCCTCGCGCACCGGGACGCCGGTGGACCAGTCCGGGTCGGCGTCGCGGATCACCCGCTGCTCGCTGAAGGCGCGCCCGACCATGGGCCGGTTGACCCGAGGGAAGGCCTCGCCCACGAGGTCCTCGGTGTAGATCGTCTGGGCCGTGTACGGCCGCATCTGCCCGACGCACAGGTACGCCGGCGTGCCGTCGGGCAGGGAGTGCGGCACCCACAGGAGCAGGTCGGCGAAGGACAGGTCCGCGAGGATCTGCCAGTCCGCCAGCAGCGCCTGTAGGTGCTCGACGACGTCGTCGCTGAGCCCGGCGCGATCGACCAGCAGGTCGGCTAGGAGCGACACGGCGACCTCCTAGGCGCCGACTTCGAGGACGACCAGGACATCACCCTCGGCGATGATGTCGCCCTGCTCCACATGGACCGACGCCACCCGGCCGGCGCGGGGAGCGGCGACCGGGATCTCCATCTTCATGGACTCGACCAGCAGGAGCGTCTCGCCCTGCGCCACGTCTGCTCCGACCTCGGTCGCGACACGCACGACCGAGGCGGTCAGCTCCGCCGTGACCTCCAGCGCCATGTGGAGGAATCTACTGCAGGAGCCGGGAGACCTCGGAAACGACCGCGTCGCTGACGTGGCCCGAGCCGCCGAGCACCATGCCCGAGGCGTTGGGGACGCTCGAGTAGCGCATGCGCTGAAGGTGCTCGCGGGCCGCGGGCGACAGGGTGTCGGTGGCCGTCAGGATCAGCGGCGAGCCCTGCCGGGCGGCCAGCGGCGCTGCCGCCAGGGCCAGCGTCCACGAGCTCGGCTGATAGCCCGCGCCCAGCAGCACCCGGTCACGGGCCGTGCCGCCGGTGCTCCCCCACAGCTCGGCGATCCGCACCGAGGTGCCGACGCGGTCGCCACCGCGGATCCGCTGCGGGGACGGCAGCTGCGCCACCACCGCGTCGCTGACGGCGGCGGTTCCGCCCAGCACGTAGGTCCGCTTGAACGCGGAGATCGCCTTGCGGGTCGGCTCGGTGAGCCGGTCCGGATAGGTGAGCAGCACCGGGATGCCGGCCTTGGCGCCGTAGGCGCCGCCGGCGAGCGCATCCGCCCACGGGGCCACGTCGTCGGGCACGGCTCGGGCGACCATGGCCGTGGTGGTGCCGGTGCGTGCGCGGACCACAGCCGCGACCTCCGCGGCGGTCGCGGTCCGCTCGCTGCCCTTCACCCGGCGCACCTGCCAGTGGGCCTTGAGGGCGGTCTCGACGGCCGGGGCGAGTGCCTCATGACCACCCAGGAGGTACACGGTCCGACCGGCCGGGAGGACGCGCTTGAGCTCAGCGAGCACATCGGGGTGAAGGCTGCCCGAGTCGGTCAGCAGCAGCGGACCGGTGGTCCCGGCCAGCGGCCCGCCGGCCATGGCGTCGGCGAACTTGTCGGCACGGGCGACGACGGCATGCTCGGCCGAGGCGGCCTGCGGGAACGCGCGCTTGGACACCTGCGCGGAAGCGGTCGGAACCGAGCCGGAGGTGCCGACGCGCTCGACGACGTCCCTCAGCACAGTGATCTCGCCCTTCACCGGGCGACGGCCCGAGGACGCGAGCTCATAGGTGTAGATGTCGGGCGTCGCCGGTGGCCGCCACGAGGTGGAGACGCTGCTGCCAGAGCCGGAGGCGCTGTGGACGACCTTGCCGCCGGACGCGGTGATGCGCAGGCTCCACGACCCGGCCGGGCTCAGGCCAGCGCGGAAGGTCACCGTCTCGGGGGTGCCGCCTGGGGCCAGCGGGATGTCCGTCGGCCCCACCTGGGGCTGCACGAACATGGCGGTCTGGCGCTGCGAGACGCGCGAGCGGATCGAGCCGAGCTGGTCGATGACGCTGCGGCCGGGGCAGGCCGTCGTTGACAGCGTGATGTGGCCGATGATGGTCGGCACGTCGATGCTGACCCCGGCCGGGTAGCGGCTTGTGCCGCCGCCGCCTGAGGTCAGGCGCACGGTGGCGTCGGCGTCGATGTAGTGCACGTCATGCTTCCAGGCCAGCACGTCCACGAGCGCGTCGAGCGCGGCGCTGGTCACCGGCGCGTAGGACGGGCTGGCGCCGGGCTCGTGTTGGCCGAGCAGCGCAACGCCGTACGACCCGGTGTTCCAGCCGCCGGCGTGGGCACCGATCACGGCGCGCTCCAGGCCGCCCGCACGCCCCTCGTAGATCCGGCCGTAGCGGTCGATCAGCAGGTTGTAGCCGATGTCGTTCCAGCGCAGCGTGCCCGTGTGGTAGGCGTAGATCGCCCGCACCTGCCCGGCGGCCTCGGCCGCGCTGTAGGAGTTGGTGGTCGCCGTGTGGTGGACGACAGCGACCTTGGCGTTGGAGGCGTAGGACGGGTTCCCGGTCCGACGGCTCTCGTCGGCGCCCCACTGGGCGCGGGTGATCACCTTGGGGGCGGCGACGCTGGCCGCGGCGGGCTGGGCGCCACCGCGCCAGGCGGCGCGGAAGGCGTCGACGAAGCGCCCGGCGAGCGAGCGCCCGAGGCCCATCGAGTCGATCAGGTGGACGCCGACGTCCTCCGGCGAGCCGCCGGTGACGCGCAGCTGGAGGTGCTCGGCCTCCCCGACCCAGATCGGGGAGGAGTGACGCTCGGAGCTGGCTCGGGCGGCCTCGGGGGAGTCCGGATCGGGGGCCTCGTCGACCGCCTCGGCGAGCTGCCAGTCGGTCCAGGTCTCGCCGTCGACGGACGTGCGGACCTCGACCTCGGCGCCCTCGGGCAGATCAAGGCCGACGGCGGAGAACGGGATGGGCGTGGCGACGGGCTCAGACAGGAGCGCGTCGTCTGAACCCGCGCTCAGGGCGCTGGCCCCCATCAGGTCGTGCTGGGCCGGAAGACCGGCGAGGTCCTGCGTCACGGTGGGAGGTGCGACCTCCGCATCCGCAGCTCCCGCGGCGGGCAACCCCGTGAGCGCTATGGCAGAGGACAGAACGACAACAAAGGCGATGCGGAACTGCAAGCGCTTCCCCCCTGGATGGCGCGTCGCCCGGGCTTGACGTCGCGCAGCGGAACCGAGGTCATGACGCACATATCGCTGTGCGTGCTGTGGTTCCTTTCGACTCCTGTGGAGTCAGGCTAAAGAGGATGCTTCGAGAAGAGGCCTGTCCTACCGGCCCAGGAAGCGCTCCAGCCCCTTGATCGGGGCGACCTCGCGGATGCGGCTGAACGCGCGCTCCTCGATCTTCTTGACCTCGGGGATGGTCAGACCGAGGCGCTCCGCGACCTCACCCGGCTTGGCGGGCGTGCCGTCGACCAGGCCCATCCGCTGCTCCACCACGCGCCGCTCGATCTCGGGCAGCCGGCGCAGAACCCCGGACAGCTTGTCGCGGAGCAAGCGCAGAGCAGCGTCGTCGTCCCCGGCGTCGCGACGGCGGCCGGTTCGAGGCGGGCTGGGCTTGGGGTTACTCATGATCGCGGGAGCTCGAGGAGTTCGGGGGAGGGTTGCACGCTGATCGGTGCAGGGCAGCCCGATCGTACACGCGTCCTCACGTGCAGGGGCCGGCCAGCTCGAGGCCTTCTCGATGGGGCAGTCGCGGGGCCAGAGCAGGCTGCGGCGCCGGCGCCCTGTCTGACCCGGGCCGCCGGTTTCGGTACCGTGCGTCGCCGTGCAGAACCTTGGAGCCCTGGTCGCAGCCGCGGACGAGGCGGCCCTCCTGCGCGCGGTCGACGGCCTGTGCTCGACGCGCAGCTGGGACGACCTCGTGGAGCTGGCGCGCCTGTGCCGCGAGGCGGTTGAGCTCGGCCGGCAGCTGTGGGCGGTGGCGATGCACATCGACTACCGCTTGGCGCTCGAGGCCCCCGCCTCCTATGCAGGCGCCGTGCTGCGCCCTGGCGCTGGCCGCTTCACGCTCGGGCCCCTGACCGAGGTCGCCGCCGGACGGCACACCTGGCATGACCTGGCCCCGCACATCCCGGACCCCGGTTCGGCCGCCGCGGTCGCGCAGGAGCGCGTCCTGCGCGGCGAGGACCTGCGCGGACGATCGGACGAGATCCCGGCCGAGCTGCCGCTGCGCCTGGCGCCGTTCGAGCCCGAGTACGCCCTGCCGACCTACCGCGATCGCGACGCCCGCTTCCCCGCCCCCGACCTCCCGGCTCCGCGCGCGGATGCGATCACGGCCCTGGAGCCCGCCCCGCGGCTGGCTGACGATCCGGCCGTGGCCGCGCTGCGCGGCGTCGTTGAGGCCTGGACGCTCGACTCCGGTGGTCGGGTCGAGGCCGTGTCGGTCGAGGGTGGCGCTGAGGGTGCCGTGGCGCATCTCGCCGAAAGGGCGGCCCTGGTCGAGCTGACGCCCGCTCAGGCGCTGGCGCTGCTCCAGTGGGCCGGTGCCAGCGGAGGTGCGCACGGGCGCCGCCGGGGCGGGGCGGCGGGCCGCTTCTCGGCCTGGTGGGCCGCGGCGGCCCTCGCGGGACTGGTCTGGCCCGACGCGCCCGGAGACGACTTCGCCGAGGAGCTGGGGGACGCGCTCGCCGAGCTGCGCTGGTTCCGCTGGTCCCCCGCTCAGGCGGAGACCGGCTGGGTCCTGCGCCTTGCGGTGCACGACCCGGTCGACGGGCTCGCCTGGGCGATCGCGGCGGTCGACGTGCCAGATGCCTGAGCCGACGTCTCCCCCGGTGGCGCGCCAGGGCCGGCCGGCGGAGGTCCGGAGATGATCCTCGTCACCGTGATCCTGGTCCTCGCGCTTGGCGCCGGCTGGCTCTCCGGGGGTGCGCTGTCCAACCTGGCGCGGCTGCGGCTGCGGCAGACGCGGCTGATCTTCGCCGGGCTCGCGCTTCAGCTGCTGCTGACGGTGCTGGATGCCCTCGGATGGTCGGGCGGGGTGGTCGGGCCGCTCCTCATGGGCGTGTCGCTGGTCGCGGTGGTGGCGTTCATCGCCGCGAACCTCGCGCTGCCCGCCATGCCGGTGGTGCTGGTCGGCTTCGCGGCCAACGCGCTGGTGATCCTGCTCAACGGCGGGGCGATGCCGGTCTCACCGGATGCGCTGGTCGCCATCGGCGCCGGGGCGGAGGTCGGCGCGGGCAAGCACCAGCTGCTGGACGCGAGCACGCGGCTGGGCTGGCTCGCCGACGTCATCCCGCTGCCGCCCCTGCGCACGGTGGTCAGCGTCGGCGACATCGTCCTCGCGCTGGGGGTCGGCCTCCTGGTCGTGGGCCAGATGCGCCGCTACCCGCCGCGCCCAGGCCGAAGCCTGCCGCCACGGCCCGTGCCGCGGGTGTCAGCGTGGCGTCGGCGGCTCGGGGAGCGTCGACGCTAGCGGGACGCCGCCGGGGTAGCCGTGCTGGTAGCGCCAGTGGTAGGCGTCTTCCCTGACGTTGCTGTCCGGATAGGTGATCTTCCGCCCGCAGTCCACGGAGAAGGCCCCCGTGCCGGGGTCGACGGCGTACGGCTTGCTCACCCACGACTCGACCTTCGCCCACGGGCGGCTGAGCAGGCGGACCCCGACCGAGGTCTGGCTGTGGAAGGTGTCGATCGTCACCGGATAGGGCGAGTCGTTCACCACCACGACGTCGAGGCGATGGCGCCACAAGGTCGCCTCATGGCATTCCGGGTAGCGCTCGAAGTAGGTCGTGTGCGGGCGGAACCGGACGATCCGCAACCCCGAGAACCACACCGCGCTGAGGAAGGTGGTCGCGACCTGGCTGACGCCGCCGCCGACGCAGTCGACCGGCTCGCCGCTCTCGAGGCAGCCGTTCGGGACGACCCGGTAGCCGCGCTCAAGGCTGCGGTCGCCCAGGGCGTCATCCAGCGAGAACGTGCCGCCCGGCGGGATGACCCGGCCGTCGATCGTGTCGGCGGCCAGGTGGACGTTGTGCGTCCTCGGCGGGTTGTTCGGCAGGTGGGTCGTGTACTTGGAGACCTCGACGTCCGCCTGGTTGCAGGCCTCGGCCGCCTCGACCGCCGAGGACAACGTCGCAGAGCTCACTGCCCCTCCCCCGCCGAGGGCGAGGATCGACGCCATGGCCGGGCAGGCGGCGGCCAGCCAGCCGCGCGTCTCCGGGGTCAGCACCTCGGGCGTCGCCGTCAGCAGGAGCGGAGCCCCGCGCACCCCACCGTGGATGCTCGCCGCCAAGGCGTCCGGGAAGGCGTCGCCGCGGCCGAGCATCACGGTGCCCGCCGAGAAGCCGTCGAGCCGCTCCAGCGCGAAGTCGGCGACCGCTGCGGCGGTTCCCGTGCGAGTGGAGCCCGCGAGCCTCTGCACCGTGTAGCCGGCATCGGCATAGGCGCGCTCCACCGCGCTCGACACCGCGCCCTCGCCGCCGAGGATCACGATGCGCTGGACGCCGAGGGTGCGCAGCGCCTCATCAACTGCCGGCGACGTGGTGCTCCGAGGGGTGAGCAGCAGCGGCAGCTTCGCCCGCGCCGACACCGGGCCGGCGCTGAGAGCGTCCGGGAAGGCCTCACCGCTGGCCAGCAGCGCCGGCCGCTGGCCATCGATGGTCCCGCCGGGCCAGTCCGCCCCGAAGGTCACGGCGACCTGCGCGGCCGTCTCGTAGCGGGTGCCGCCGAAGATCCGCCGGACGGCGTAGCCCTCCGAGCGCAGGCGATCCTCCACCTCGGCGCCGATGGCTCCGGTGCCGCCCAGTAGGACGACCTCGCGCACGCCGAGCTTCTGAAGCGCCTCCGACGTCGGGCGCGGCACCTCGGAGCTGGTCACGAGCAGCAGCGGTCCGTTCACCACGCCGGCCGCGAACGAGCCCGCCAGCGCGTCGGGGTAGTCCCCGCCCGTGACGAGCACCGCCGTGTCCGCCTTCGCGAAGGTCAGCCGGGCGATCTCGGCCGCGGTCTCGAAGCGGTTGGACCCCTGCACCCGCGCCGGGGTCACGTCCGCGGCCCGCACGACAGAGGCGTGCGCCGGGGGCGGGGCGATCAGCAGGGGCGCGCACAGGAGCAGCGCGCACAGCGTGCTCAGCAGCGGGCCGGCAGTTCTCGCTCGGGCCACGACAGCCTCCATAGGGGGTCTGGGCTCTGCGGGGCGCCGCGCGGGTGCATCCCGGCGGCCACCGCGCATTCCTACCCGCATATCCGGCTGGACTTGCTCGGCGTTTGGGGGCAGAGCTCTAGTCCCTGACGCGAGACCGGGGCCCGGGGTTCCAGCCGGGCGAGAGCCTAGCCGCGCAGCCAGTCGACCGTGGCCTCGAGCCCCTCGCGCAGGCTCGTGGTCGGCTTCCACGACAGCTCCCGCGCGGCCAGCCCGACGTCCAGGGCGATGTGGGCCAGCTCACCGGTGCGCGGCGGGGCGTGCTGGGCGGGCTCGGTCGAGCCGGTGATGTCGGCCAGGATCCGGTGGAGCTCGTTGACGCTCGTCTCGCGACCGGTGCCGATGTTGATCCGCTGGCCGTCGCCGCGGTCCATCGCCGCCACGAAGGCGTCGACGACGTCCTGCACGTAGACGAAGTCGCGCGTCTGCTCCCCGTCGCCGTAGATCGTCACCGGCTCCCCGCGCAGCAGCCGGCCGCCGAAGATCGACACCACGCCGGCCTCACCGCCGGGGTCCTGGCGCGGACCGAACACGTTGGCCAGGGCCAGCGACGTCCAGCGCAGGCCGTACAGGGCCTCGTAGGTGTGGAGGTACTCCTCCACCCCGCGCTTGCTGGCGCCGTAGGGCGAGTGGGGGTGGCCGTCGTAGTCCTCGGCCACGGGCAGCTCGGAGCGGTCGGGCTCGCCGTAGATGCAGCCGCCCGAGGTGGTGAGCACCAGCTTTTGGACGCCGCTGCGGCGGCTGGCCTCGAGCAGGTTGACCGTGCCCACGACGTTGACGAGGGCGTCGTGGACGGGGTCGGCGACGCTGCGGCGGACGTCGATCTGCGCCGCCAGGTGCAGAACCACGTCGGGGCGTGCGGCAGCGACGACCTCGCCCAGCTCGGGCGAGGTGATGTCGATCCGCTCGAAGGTGAAGGACTCCGCGGGCGCCTGGCGCGCCCGCTCGAGGTTCTCGAGCTTGCCGGTCGACAGGTCGTCGACGACGACGACGGCATGACCGGCTTCGAGAAGACGGTCAACCAGGTTGGAACCGATGAAGCCCGCTCCACCGGTCACGAGCACGCGCGGCAACGCCGTTCCTTTGCTGATCCGACCGGGAGGGCACGCCCGGCGCTAGATGACCTTGAGGTTAGCGATGATCCTGTCGGCCAGTCCCGATGGCGCTGAATCCCGACAGCGACGGGAGAGTATGCGCTTCAGCTCCTGCTCGAACTCGGCCCGGTCATGGCACGGGGGGCAGTCGTCCAGGTGATCGCGCACCGCCTGCTCCAGATCCGGGGGGCACTCCCGGTCCAGATAGCGAGCCAGCTCCTCGAGTGCCTGCCGACAGCGCTCGCTCATCTCGTTCCACCCTCGTCGACGACCTGACCGTCCGGGCCGACGGGAACCAGGCCCCGCCGCACGGCGTAGTCGTACAACGCCTTCTGGAGCGCTCCTCTTCCCCGATGGAGGCGGCTCATCACGGTCCCGATCGGCGTTCCCATGATCTCCGCGATCTCGGCGTAGGAGAAGCCCTCGACGTCGGCGAGGTACACCGCCATGCGGAACTGCTCCGGCAGGGCGGCCAGCGCGTCCTTGATCTCGTCGTCCGTGAGCCGCTCGAGCACCTCGACCTCGGCCGGCTTCGAGGTGCTCTCGCTGATGCGGTCGTAGAGGGAGAACTCGCCGTCGGGGGTCGTCACGTCCGCCGACACCTCATCCGGCCGCCGCTGCTTTTTGCGGTAGGCGTTGATGTAGGTGTTGGTCAGGATGCGGTACAGCCACGCCCGCAGGTTGGTGCCCTCGCGGTACTGGTGGAAGGCCGCGTAGGCCTTGGCGAAGGCCTCCTGGACCAGGTCCTCGGCGTCGCTGGGGTTGCGCGTGTAGCGCAGCGCGGCCGAGTACAGCTGGTCGAGGTAGGGCAGGGCCTCTTCCCGAAACCGCCTCCGACGCTGGTCGTCGGTGAGCTCGGTTCGCACCGGACCCTGATCGGTGCTCTGAGATGGAGCCATCGTCCCTCCGGAACTCGCGGCCGCCAGTCTATCCCCGCGTAGGCGTCCCGATATCCACCGGTTCCTTGTAAGTTCTTGTTAATCCTTGTCAAATCGTGCTATACACCCCGAATAGGCGTCAGAGCACGGCGACTGGCAGGCGGATGTCGGACGACGACCTGGAGAGGTGGCTGCGAGGTGACCTCGCGCCGACCGCTCCCGCCGCCGGGCCGGAGCAACCGGCGCCGGCCGCCGAGGGTGGCGCTGCTGGTCGGGCGACGGGGCCGCTCGATCCCCCGGGGCGGCCGGTGCCGGGTCCGGCGGGGGCCGGCGGCCCGGTGGGGGTCGGTCCGGCGGGGGTCGGTCCCGAGCCGGCGGCCGAGCTCGCCCAGGCGAGCACCTGGCGTCCGGACCTGGACGCCGTCGAGGCCGAGGAGGCGCGCCGCAGGCGCCGGCGGCTGGTGACCACAGGTGCGGCGGCCGCGGCGGTCGGCCTCATGTTCGTGTGGGCGCTGGGTGATGGGGTGGGACCGGTGCCGCCGGTGGCCGGGACTCCAGGGGCGGGGTCGCCGGCGGATGGTCCCACGGCGGGTGCGTCGGGCCCGGATCAGGTCGCCGTGGGCGAGGGGTCGGGCTCGGTTGGAGCGCCAGCCGGTGCTGAGGAGGCGGACCTGGTCGCGGGTGCGGCGGGTGCGGCGGATTCGGAGGGGCTGGCCGGCGCGGCGGAAGAGGGATCCCCCGCGGTGGATGGCGCGGTGTCCGGTGCGAATGCGTGGACGTCGGGGTCTGCGCCCTTCGGGGACATCCCGGCCGATGACGCGCCGGCGAGCGCCGTGGGCGGCGGGATCGCCCCGGCCGACGCGGGGCTGGCCGCCGCAGCCGCTGTGCACGTCCGCCTGTCGGTGGGCGCGGAGGCGGCACCCGATGGGCGGCAGCTCTATGTGGACCTGGCCCTGCCCGAGGGGGTCGAGCGCCATACCGGCGGCACCGCCGTCGTCACCGTCACGGCGGTGCTGCTGGAGGGCACCGACGGCCGCTGGAGCGCGGTGCGCCCGGCCCGTTACGCCGTGGCCCTGCGCGACCTGCCCGAGGGACCTCAGGCCATAGGGGCGCCATGGCCGCTTCCACGGGTAGCCGACCCTTCCCCGGTCGCTCAGGGGCAGTCCGCACCGGGCCCGGTCCCATCCGATCTGGCGCCCTCCGCCGTGGCGGCGCTGGAGGGCTCCGGCTACCGGGACGTGCAGCTCGAAGGGGTGGTCGACGGGGCGCCTCCGCCGTTGGTGATCGTCCGCGCCACGGCGATCGCCCCCGGCGAGGACGGACCTCGACCGCACGAGGTCTGGATCGATCCGCGCGCGCCCGCGCGCGTCCTCGGCGGACCCACGCCCGAGACCTGACCTCGCCGGTCCCTCGCCGCCGCGGGACCCATCCGACGCCTGGTCCTCCCACGCCGGAGCCATCCACCTGGACCTTCTCAGGAGCGTCCCATGTCCTCCCCTGCGACGTCCTCCATCCCTTCGCCCGCCAGCACCGGAGCCGCTCCGACTGGGCGGCCGGGCACCCGGCCCACGGGTCCGTCGGGGGCGGCGACCCCTGGCCCGGCCGGGCCGGCTGGCACCCGGCCGCGTGGCCTGCCGAGCTCAGGGCGGGCGCCGGACGCGGCGCCCGCTCCGACCGACGAGGGGGTGCCCGCTCCGACCGAGGAGTGGCTGCGGCACGTCGGCCCGGCGGTCGTGCACCCCGTCGGGGCCGCCGCCGCGCTGCGCCGGCTCGCCGGCTGGGTGGCGGTGCTGTTCCTCGAGGTCGAATCCGGGCGGCGTCCGGCCGGTCAGGTCGCGAAGCTGCTGGACGCCCGCCTGGTCGCGCGCCTGCTGCCCGTCTGGTGCCGGCCCGGGGCACCGGGTCGCGTCCTGTCGGTGGCTGGGATGCTGACCACGGCCGACACCTATGACGCGGTGGCGGTCGTCCGGCGCGGTGAGCGCGTGGGCGCGCTGGGACTGCGCCTGGTGCGCGATTCGGGGACCTGGGTCGTCGCCGAACTGGCGCGGGCGGAGGACGGCCCGCTGCCCGATCCCGACTTCCCGCCGCCCGGCCAGGAGCGCCTGGACGCCTTCGACCTGTGCGACCCGGACCTGCGCACCGTCGCAGTGTCTGGCGGTTGAGACCTCCCAGGGTTAGCCTGGTGCTCCATGCGCGCGCTCCCCCGCACGCCGGCGCATCGGGCCCAGCCGCTTCTGGCTGCCGTGCTCGTGGCCGCGACCCTGGCCTTTGCCATCCCGATCTCCGGGGTGGCTCGCGCCGCCGACCCCAGAATCGAAGAGGCCGTCCGCAAGACCTCCGAGGTCCAGGCACGCCTCGACGAGCTGCTCCAGAAGCTGGGGACCCTGGAAGCCGAGATCAGCGATCGCGAGTCCGAGCTCGCGGCGCTGGAGGCGCAGGCGAGCGGCTACCAGCAGGAGGCCCAGGTCGCCGGCGAGGTTCTCGCCCTCCGGATCCGCGAGTCCTACATCCGCGGCAGCACCGATCCGGCCCTTGCCCTGCTGGCCAGCGACTCCGCGCGCGAGGCCCAGGAGCAGGCGCGCCTGCTTGCCGTCCTGGCCGATCGCAGCAAGGGCGAGATCGAGGCCGCCGTAGCCGCCCGTCAGCGGACCCAGGCCGCGGCCGAGGAGATCGCCCACGTCACGGAGGAGATCCGCCAGCGTCGCGCCGAGGTGGACGGGGTCCGCGCCGAGGTCGACGTCCTGCTCGCCGAGGCCAAGCAGGAGGAGCAGGCCATCCGCCAGGTCGTCGCCGCGGAGATCGCGGAGCGCGAGCGGAAGGCCCGCGAGGAGGCCGCCCGACGTGCCGCTGAGGAGGCAGCCGCGCGTGAGCGTGCCGCCCGCGAGCGCGCGAGCCGCAGCAGCCAGGCGGCCGGCAGCTCGGACAACGGTGCGGCGGCCCCGGCCCAACCCGCGGCCGCGCCAGCCGCACCGGCCGCACCCGCCGACCCTGCGCCCGAGCCGGCCCCGCCGCCGCAGGCACCGGCCCCGCCCAGCGGTGGCGTCGCCTGCCCGATCGGCTCCCCCCGCAACTACAGCGACACCTGGGGAGCCGGGCGCTCCGGCGGCCGGTCACACAAGGGCACCGACATCCTCGCCCCGCGCGGGACGCCGATCTACGCCTACGAGAACGGCACCATCACGCGGATGAACTCCAACCGCCTCGGTGGAATCTCGCTCTACCTGCAGGGCGACAGCGGCAACGTCTACTACTACACCCACCTGCAAGGATACGTGGGCGGCCTGTCACCCGGACAGCGGGTGAGCGTCGGCCAGCACATCGCCTTCAACGGCGACACCGGCAACGCCAGGGGCGTCCCACACCTCCACTTCGAGGTCATGCCCGGCGGCGGCGGCAGCGTCAACCCCTACCCCTACGTCCAGCGGGCCTGCGGCTAGCGCCCACCCCCGGAGCGACGAGGGGCGATGACCAGCGCCGCGTTGGATCCTGCAGACGAGCGCGTGCTGCAGCTGGCGGTCGACCTCCTGGAGCCCGATCGCGAGATCCTGACGCCCACCCCGTCCGTGGCCGAGCGGCTGCACGAGCGCGGCATCGCAGCCCGCCTCGGCCACCCGCGGGAAGAGCCGCCAGCCAGCCTCGACGCCGTCGCGCTCATCGGCGGTGAGCTCGCCGCCGCAGGCGACCACGCGGAGGGCCTGCTCGCCGCCTCAGCCGAGGCGCTGCGCGCCGGCGGTGTGCTCTTGGCCGCCGCTCCCAACCGGGTGCACCACCTCGCGCTCGGCCAGCCACCGAGCGGACGTGCCTGGAGCGCCGACGAGCTGGAGCGCACGGTCGGCCACCCCGGTCTGGCGATCGAGGCCGTGCACTCCCCCGGTGCCGCCGCGGCGTTGCGCGGCGACCCCTCGGGCGCCCCCGACCCGGAGCTCGACCGGCTGCCCGGGCTCCTCGACGCCGGTCCTCGCACGCTCGTGGTCGCCCGCCGACCGGCCGACTCGGACGGCCGCAGCAGCGCCTTCTTCGCCAGCGTTCCGCGCAAGATCATCGCCGCCGCGGTGATCTGCCGCGATCCCGATGGGCGCCTGCTGGTCGTGCACGACAGCTTCCGGCGTCACTGGACCATCCCCGGCGGAGTCGTCGACGCCGACGAGGACCCGCGCGCGGGCGCCGTGCGCGAGGCCTACGAGGAGGCCGGACTGCGCGTCGAGGGCGGCCCCCTGCTCGGAGTGTTCGCCCAGCCCTGGCCCGACCGCCTGCTGCTCGTCTACGGCGCGGAGCCGATCGGCCCCATCCCGCAAGACCTCGCCCCGGTCCACGCGCACGAGATCGACGCCGTCCGCTGGCTGCCGCTCGACGAGGCTCTGCGGATCCTCAACCCGCGCACGGCTGGCCAGGTGCGCCGCTGCCTTGACCACCCCGGCGAGAGCTGGGACGACCACCGGGCCTAATGGGTTCCGATCGGCCCGTCAGGTTGGGTGTTGTTTTCGGCGGACATGTCCGCCGAAAACAACATCGAGCATGGGGGCAGCGGGCGTCGCGGGGCGGGGCGCCGGGCGCGGGGGCCGCGGGGCGGGGCGGGGTCAGCCGCCAGGGCGCCAGGACTCCAGGGCGACCGAGGAGCCGTCCGGCCCCCAGCCGCCCCAGACCAGCAGCTCCTCTCCCGTCCAGTGCACGGAGGGGTCGACGACGGCGGGGCGCGGCGGCATGCGGTGCCAGCTGGTGCCGCCGTCCTCGAGGGTGAGAGCGATCCCGGTCGGATACCCGCCTACGAGGACAAGGCGGCCACCGGTCCAGGCGCCGTCGAAGCCGTAGATGCTGTGCCAGGGGATCTCAGATCCGAGTCCTGGCACGTCCGGAAGCCGCGTCCACTTCCCCGTCGCGAAGTCCAGAGCCGCACCGCCGACGGGCGCGCTGCGGCCGTTCGGCGCGAGGTGCAGCTGCGCTCCCCAGATCAGCACGCGCTCGCAACCGCCGGGCCCACCCGGGTAGCAGGTCCCGTTCCACACGCCGACGCCCATGCCGGGGTCGTGCAATGGCGGTGACGGCAGCTCGATCCACTCGTACGTTGACGGGTTGAGCAGCGCCGCGAAGGCACCCGGGCCCCAGTCGATCACCGCCGAGCCGGCCCGCTGACCCCAGATGACGATGCCCTCGCTGGTGAGCACACCGCCCGGTCGGCTGACCCGCGGCTCGGGCGCGCGCGGCAGCAGGGTCCAGGTCCCGTCCCGGGCGTCGAACGCCGCGCCGACGGCGGGGTCGCCCTCGCGCGTCCCCGGCCCCGCCGGAAGGCCCCAGTAGATTAGCTGCGCGCCGGTCCAGATCGACACCGCCGGCGCCAGCACCGGCACCGGTCCGTCCGGCAGCCGGCGCCAGGTGCCTGCCGCGGGATCCAGCGCGTAGACGGCCTGACGCTCTTCCTGGTCGCTCAGCGGCTTGGCCAGGGCCAGGACCTCGATGCCGGTCCAGACCAGGCCGTGCACGTGCTCGCCATCCCGAACCGGCCCCGGGTAGTCCTCAAGCCGCCGCCAGGTACGTTCGCCCACGGCGAAGGCGGCGACCTCGCCCTGACCCCCGATGACGATCAGGTCGCGATCGGTGAGCACGGCCTCATGTGTCACCGGCGGGCTGACCGGCGCGGTGGGCAGCGGCTTCCAGACGCCACCCGACTCGTCCAGGTCGGAGAAGCGCATGGCGACCGAAGCCTCGGGCTCGACCGTCGGCTGGACCGTGGCGACAGGCGGGGCCGGCTCCGCCGTGGCCTCGATCAGCGGCAGGGCGCCCGGCAGGCCGTTGCGCTCGCCCAGCTGGCCGGGCCCTGTCCGCAGCAGCAGCGCGGTGGCGAGCACGGCCAGCAGCGCGACGAGAAGGAAGCGCGCCCCGCCGACGGCGCGGGGCGCGGTGGGCTCGGCGGCTCCGCGGTGCGCGCTCGGCTCCTCCCAGCCGGTCTGCGCGCCCACCGCGGCAGCCTCCTAGGCTCCGTGGCAGCGCTTGTACTTCAACCCCGAGCCGCAGGGGCACGGGTCGTTGCGGCCGACCTTCTCCTCCTTGACCACGGTGCCGTGCTGCTGCGCCGCGGCGGCCTGCGCAGCCTGCTGCTTCGGGCTTGGTCCGCCGGTGCTCGTCGACTCTCCGAAGCCCGACGGCTTGGTCGTCGTCGTCCCCGCGGTCGTCGAGGAGGTGTAGGACAGGCGCTGCGGTGCCCCGGCCGCGTTGTCACGCAGCGCGGGCCGTGAGATCTGCGCCTTGGCCTTGCGGGCGGCCGCATCGCCGTCGGCGGAGCTCTTCTCCTGCTCGGGGCGCTCCACCGGCAGGTTGAAGAAGTAGCCGGTGGCCTCCTCCCTGATGCGCGACATCATGCCGTTGAAGGCCTCGTAGGCCTCGCGCTGGTACTCGACCAGCGGGTCGCGCTGACCCACCGCGCGCAGGCCGATGCCGTCGCGCAGGTGGTCCATCTCGTACAGGTGCTCGCGCCAGATGCGGTCGACGACCGACAGCATCACGCGGCGCTCAACCTGGCGGAGGAGCTCCGAGCCGAGCTCGGCCTCGCGCTCCTCGTAGCGGGCGAAGGCGTCGTCGCTGACCAGCTCGATCAGGTCGTCGGTCGTGAGGCTCTCTGCCTTGGCCTTGATCTCGTCGCGCTTGAGGGAGATCGGGTACAGCGCCTGGAGCCGCTCGAACAGCTCGTCGAGGTTCCACTCCTCGCCGACGACGCCCTCCGGCGCGTAGGTGCGCACGAGGTCGGCGATCGCGTTCTCGATGAAGCCCTCGGCGTAGGCCTCGACCTCCTCGTCGGTGCCCTCGAGGAGCGTGTCGCGCTGCGCGTATATGACCTCGCGCTGCTTGTTCATGACGTCGTCGTACTTGAGGACGTTCTTTCGGATCTCGAAGTTGCGGCTCTCGACCTGCGCCTGCGCCCGGGCCACGGCCTTGGTGACCATCTTGGCCTCGATCGGCACGTCCTCGGGCAGCTTCAGCCGGTTCATGATCGACTCGACGGCGCTCGCGTTGAACAGCCGCATGAGGTCGTCCTCGAGCGACAGGTAGAAGCGCGACTCGCCGGGGTCACCCTGACGGCCGGAGCGGCCGCGCAGCTGGTTGTCGATGCGGCGGGACTCGTGGCGCTCGGTGCCGATGATGTGCAGGCCGCCCAGCGCGACCACTTCGTCGTGGCGCTTCTGCCACTCCTCG